>JAGBDS010000090.1 GCA_017937405.1 Oscillibacter sp. | reverse complement strand
CCCCAAGGGCTTGATGCCCTCTCCCAAGGCCGGTACCGTGACCCCCGATGTTGCCAAGGCCGTGAAGGAAGTCAAGGCCGGTAAGATCGAGTACCGTCTGGACAAGACCAACATCATCCACTGCCCCATCGGCAAGGTGTCCTTCGGCCCCGAGAAGCTGATGGAGAACTACAACGCCCTGATGGGTGCCATCGTGAAGGCCAAGCCCGCCGCCGCCAAGGGCCAGTATATCCGCAGCTGCGTGGCCGCTTCCACCATGGGCCCCGGCGTGAAGATGAACACCGCGAAGCTCATCTAATTTAAAGAGGGGACTTCGTCCCCCTTTAGATTCCCCCACACCAGTGACGTCGGTCACTGGTGTGTGCGCCCCAGGGGCGCACGGGTCAAGGTATTTTTGTCAGGCACATGTCCTGACAAAAATGATTTGATTTTCTTCATTCGCCGGAGGCGAAAGAACTGGGGGAACAAACGGTTCCCCCTAGCCCCCTTCCTTTGCGGGAATTGGGGGAGAAAATTGATATTAAAGTATTGACATTCTGTCAAACCTTTAATATAATACCAGATGCGTTCCAAAGACAGCAGGTGAGGGCGACCTCGTAAATCCTGCCGAGGGCGGCAAAGTTGATTTGCTATCCGTCCTTGTGTCTTTGCGGGCACAAGGACGGTTCCTTTTTGAACGCACCTACAATTTCATGGAGGTGAAAACAAGTATGCCTAACGCAAAGGTCCTTTCCGAGAAGCAGGCTATCGTGGCCGAGCTGACTGAAAAGATCCAGAAGGCCACCGCCGGTGTGATCGTGGACTACAAGGGTATCACCGTGGAGGAGGATACCGCGCTGCGTAAGGAGTGCCGTGAGAACGCCGTTGATTACGCCGTTGTCAAGAACACCCTGCTGCGCTTCGCTTTCAACAACACCGGCCTGAGCGAACTGGACGATCTGCTGAACGGCACCACTTCTCTGGCTCTGTGTGACGATCCCGTGGCTCCCGCCCGTGTGATGGCCAACTACGCCAAGAAGCTGAACGACAAGTTCGAGATCAAGGGTGGCTTCATGGACGGCAAGCCCGTCGACCTGGCCACCATCCAGTCCCTGGCTGCTATCCCCGCTCTGCCCGTCCTGCAGGCGCAGGTCCTGGGCACCATGCTGGCTCCCATCACCGGCCTGGCCGTCGTCCTGAAGCAGATCGCCGAGAAGAACGGCGCTCCCGCCGAGGAGGCTGCCCCCGCCGAGGAAGCCGCTCCCGCTGCCGAATAATCGGTACACATCATTTTAAAAATTTACTTTTAGGAGGCTAATACAATGTCTGAGAAAGTTACCGCTATGATCGAAGAGATCAAGGGTCTGACCGTCCTGGAGCTGTCCGAGCTGGTTCACGCTCTGGAGGAAGAGTTTGGTGTTTCCGCCGCCGCTATGGCTGCTCCCGCTGCCGCCGCTGCTCCCGCTGCTGAGGAGAAGACCGAGTTTGACGTGGTCCTGACCGGCTTCGACGCCGCTGCCAAGATCAAGGTCATCAAGGCTGTCCGTGAGATCACCGGCCAGGGCCTGGCCGAGGCCAAGGCTACCGTCGAGGGTGCTCCTTCCACTCTGAAGGAAGGCATCTCCAAGGACGACGCCGAGGCTCTGAAGAAGCAGCTGGAAGAGGCTGGCGCCAAGGTCGAGCTGAAGTAATTT
>JAGBDS010000025.1 GCA_017937405.1 Oscillibacter sp. | reverse complement strand
CCAGCGCAAGAAAGTGTGCAGAGCAGCTGGTTCGAGAGAGCTTAACCCTATGAAATAATCGCAAAACTAGACTCTTTTTGGAATACTCAAATTACCTCCTGCACAAAGCGTGAAGAACACTGAAACCGTTGTGGCGCAAGGAATTCGGACAGGGATCCAAACCCTTCACCCCGGCCAAAAAGGGAAGCCTTGAGAAGTCAAGGCTTCCTTATTTTTTCTAGAGCCACAAGGGATTTGATGCTTTTTGCCACAATGATATTTTTTGCTGTATCATGCGTTTCATTTGCAAATTTCACTCAAATTGCAAATGAGATTGCAAATGAAAAAGCTGGTCATTCCTGGCCGAACAGCTCCTCCAGGTAATCCTCCAGCTTCGTGTTGTACTCGATTTCCTTTTCTTTGATCGTATGCTGATAGGTGGTTTTTAGCATATTGTTTGTGGCGTGCCCCATGCGCTTCATGCTGTACTTGTCCGGGATTCCAACAGCGAGCATTAAGGACGCGTTGGCGTGTCGCAGGTCGTGGAAGCGGAAATGCCGAACGCCGGCTTTCTCGCAGATACGGCTAAATCCGGAATATATTGCTTTCCCTGACAGGTTGATAATGTGTTCTCCTTTGTGATCTGCGGCGTCCAGGAGCTTTTTTACGCGGGCCGGTATATGGAGGTCTCTTACGCCAGAAAAAGTCTTTGTGCCCTTTTCTATCGGCCCATCTTCCCCCATAACGATGGCGTTCCGGACGTGGAGGGTGTCACCATCTATATTCTCCCAGCGCAGGCCAAGTATCTCGGACTGCCGAAGCCCCAGCCAGATTGCCAGAGATATTGGCAGCTCATATTTCGTCCCGGCCGCTGCCTTCATAATAGCTTTGACCTCTGCTTCTGTTGGAATCTGAATATCCGGTTTCACTTTCCTCGGGAGCGTGGTCTTTAGCCGGAAGTCAGGATAGTATCTATCTAATACTGCTGACAGGAGCCCATGGGCGTTTGCAATAGTCTTGGAGGATTTTCCGTCCTTGACCATGTGGTTGACCCACCGCTGTACATTATCCTGCGTAAGATCGTGGAGCTGGTATTGCTCAATGTCTCCCATGAGATTGCTCCGAATCTTCTTATACCCGGCAATCGTGGACGGCGACAAAACGGCGGTTTTGGTTTCAATGTAACGGTCCACAGCGTCGCCGACAGACAGCTGCCTGGGCCCTCTCGCGTCCATAATGGACTTCGTTTTCAATCCTGACGCCCAGTACAAGGCCTCGTCTTTTGTATCAAACGCGCGGCTTTTCCGCTTTCCGTCCACCATCACCTGAATGAACCATTGGCCGGAAGGCAGCTTTTTTGGCTTTGGTAGCTTCACTTGATTTTCCTCCCATATTCATGTAATATGAAAGGGCGATATGTGTTGTCAAACTATCGCCCTCTTGACCGCCTTCGGTGTTCCAGCACCGAGGGCGGATTTTTTTATTTAATTTATGCCATGCCCCAAAAGCATTTCTGAAGTCCAACATCGTAGCATGAGGGAACATTGATTCCAGCCCTCTCTTGCTGCTTTTTTGACATAATTGATATCGAATCAATAGGAACTCCGCTGGCGACCTGATAGATTTCATATTTCAGACTTTCAGTCCGATTTCTTATTACCATCTCGGAAACTTGATACTTCTCGGACAGTTTGAAGAAAGCTTCAAAAATATCACCATACGCAGTAATAGGATTGAACAAGTCAAGCAAATCCGGAATGAGCTGCTTATACGGAACAATCAGCTCAGCAGCTCCTTCGTTTGCTTGCCATTCAATAATCGAATTTTGATTCGGACGCGCGTTATCAAAGCACTGGAAGGAATTCAATCCGATGTTTCTATGTAATACAAAATGGATTGACTCGTGCCCGCAAAAAAAGTTTTGTTCCTGATCATTTTCCTTTGAGTCAAGAATAATATGTCCTTTCGCTCCATCAACGACTAATGCACCTCTTAATCCCTTGGTAATGAAGTCGCAGGTGTCAACAGTTAGGCCGCCAGCTTCCGCGATTTTTCTTGTATCAATCGGGTAGTCCTGCGGCTTTACATCAATATAACGTCGAAAAGATTCTATTTCATTATATAAAAGTGGCTTTGTATAGCGGGGAATCTGCATTCAGTTAGTTCTCCTTCTTTCGACGTTTTACGATATCGATAATTGCCTGAAGGTCTGCTGGGTCTATACCATTATCCTGCGCATCTTTTGCTATGCTGAAATAAACGCTATTTAATCCGGCCATTTGGTCGGATTTTTCTTTTCCAGTCAAAAGGTAATCGACGGATACGTTTAAGAAATCCGCTATCTTTTTTAATTTATCCGCACTTGGCGTTCCTTTACCATTTTTCCAATCACTTAATGTGGACTGAGCAACACCAGTCTCTTTATATACGCGATACGGAGTAATGCCCCGTTCTTCTATCAATTTGGCGAAAACATCGTACATTTTTTTGTCACTCCTCACAAAATACGAAAACACGTCGAAAATCGTAGTAAGTTCAGATTGACATACTCCGAGAGCCGTGGTAAACTACGCGTATACCACGAATACCGAAGTAAAGCAAGCAAAACCCCGTACTACTCCGATTTCTATATATACTTCGAGATGCAACTAAAGTATATAAGAAAACCGAAGTAAACGCAACTATCAAAATTGACAGAAAAGGAGGATGCTCTTTGAACAAGTTGTATACATGCGAGGAAGTCGCAAACCGATATGGCGTCAAGGTCATTACCGTTTGGGACTGGATTCGGAAAGGTAGACTGCAGGCTATTACGATGCCGAAGGGCTATCGTATCAGTGAAGAAGCGTTGGCGGAGTATGAGGGCCGCCAGAAGGCGCAGTGAGGAGTTCATATGGACGAGTTGGCTACATATCAGGGCGGCCTACCAGATACCATCGACGATCTGGCGCACTTCCTACTCATCGCGCCTGAGAAGGCTACGGCCATGCGCGCAGAGATTCGAGCCATTCAGAAGGTTGGGCTGGCAAAGGCGGTCTATGACCAAAAGCTGGAGGAGCAACGTAGGCTCTGCGATATGATTCTGGATGCTTCGGTCCGGCTTGGAGAAATGACGAAAGCTATTCCCTCCGCAAGCGGGCGAAGAACAGATTTGAAACCTGTGGACAGTGCTGTCGTAAGGTCAAAAACTAAGACAGAAACTGTCCGGGACCTCGGCTTCTCTCCGAAACAAGTCGAGCGATTTGAGACTCTGGCTGACAACAAGGATCTGGTTGAACTTGAAAAAGCCAAAGCTAGGGACGAGGGCCGAATGCCAACCAGAACAAATGTCATCGACATGGCACAGGCCCGTAAGGAGATGTACCACCGGGACATGGAGCAGATAGACACTGACGGCAAATATGCGAAAGCATTTTGCCACGCCGTCCATGCCCCACTGATGATTACGGATGATCTCGACGATGTCGCGGCAGCGGTCTGGAGAAACTCCAGCGGGGACGTCAGTGAAGATATTCAGGACATCGACAATGCCATTCAGGCTCTGACCATCATCAAAGCAAAACTTATGAAAGGAGGTTCGCTGTATGGGAACTTCAAAAATCATCACTAAAGAGGCGAGAGCCTAGTATACACTTTATTTTCCGTTGATTACCTTCGTGATGGTCGCATCACTGTAATCGGCGATACGGTCGAGGCACCAGATTTGATATGGCCATTTATTTCCTGCCTGAAACTCCAATTGGGACTGTTGACTTTCCGAAAATCTCATGATACTATTTCAGCGTTAGCGGGCACTAACTATGCGGCTGCTTGTATTTTCCCATAAAGTTAGCTTTAACTAACTCTGGGAATATCGGATGTCATTGCTTTTCATGAAGTAAAAAATCAACCGGGAGTTGCCTGGACTCTATATATATGTTCTTGATGATCCGGATGGAGTGCGTGGCGCGGAATTTGCAAGAACTCCGGCACCTGAGGCACGGAGAAATGCCGGATAAAGCATTTCTGCTTTGGCCCTGCGGCATGAAACGGCTTTGCCGCAACTATCTGAAACGGCGAAAACAGCATGATGATCAACAAACGGCTGATCGGCATGGTCAGCGAAAGTAAGAAGTATGTTGCCGGGAATGTAACGCTGCAGTGGTGCGCACTGGCGGTCAATATCGCCATGATCGGCGCGATCAGCCATCTTCTGGAGCGGCTTTACCGGAGCAGCGCCGGGGCTGATGACCTGTTGACGACCGCAGTTGCTGCGCTCATTGCGGTGGCGGTGCGTTTTGGCTGCAGCGTGGGCGCGGCCCGGATGGGATATCTGTCCAGCAAAGCGGTGAAACGAAAGCTGCGGGAGAAGATCTATGGGAAGCTGCTGCGGCTGGGCAGCGCTTACCGCCAGCAGGTCCAGACCAGCGAGGTGGTGCAGGTGGCTATGGAGGGCGTGGATCAGCTGGAGACCTACTTCGGCGCCTACCTGCCCCAGTTTTTCTACGCCATACTGGCGCCGCTGACCTTGTTCGCGGTGCTGTGCTTTGTGAACGTGCCCTCCGCCGTGGTGCTGCTGGTGTGCGTTCCCCTGATTCCCATCGCCATTGCCGCGGTGCAGACCTGGGCCAAAAGCTGCTGGGCCGCTACTGGGACCAGTACACCGCCCTGGGGGACACCTTTCTGGAGAATTTGCAGGGTCTGACGACGCTTAAAATCTACCAGGCGGATGCGTTCAAAAACCGTGAGATGAATGAGCAGTCGGAGCGTTTCCGCCGCATCACCATGAAGGTGCTGACCATGCAGCTCAACTCCATTACCATCATGGACCTGGTGGCCTATGGCGGCGCGGCGGCGGGCATCGTCATGGCGGTGACCCAGTTCCGCGCCGGCCATGTGGGTCTGGGCGGGTGTCTGATCATCATCCTGCTGGCGGCGGATTTCTTCATCCCCATGCGCCAACTGGGCAGCTTTTTCCACATTGCCATGAACGGCATGGCGGCGTCGGACAAGATCTTCCGGCTGCTGGACCTGCCGGAACCGGGGCAAAAGGCGGCTGCCGTCCCGGACGACTGCTCCATTCGCTGCCGTAACCTGCACTTTTCTTATGAAGCGGACCGGGAGATCCTCAAGGGCATCGACCTGTATATTCCGAAGGGCGGCTTTACCGCCATTGCGGGAGAGTCCGGCTGCGGCAAATCCACCGTGGCCTCCATCCTGATGGGACGGAACCAGAGTGACTCCGGGGCTGTTACCGTGGGCGGCGTGCCGCTGGCGGAGATTTCGGAGGCAAGTCTACTGCAAAACTTCACCTATGTCAGCCACCAGAGCTATCTGTTCAAGGGTACCGTCCGGGACAACCTGTTGATGGGTGACCCGGATGCGGATGACAACGCCCTGTGGGGGGGTGGAACGGGTGAAGCTGGCGGATTTTCTGCGCGCTGAGCAGGGCCTGGATACCCGCCTTGCCGAGCAGGTTTCCAACCTGTCCGGTGGCCAGTGCCAGCGGCTGGAGCTGGCCCGGGCGCTGCTCCATGACAGTCCGGTGTATATTTTCGACGAAGCGACCTCCAACATCGACGTGGAGAGTGAAAACGACATTGTGGCGGAGATACACCGCCTTGCGAAAACGAAAACCGTCATTCTCATTTCCCACCGTCTGGCCAATGTGGCGGATGCGGACTGTATCTGCGTCATGGACGGCGGCAGAGTAGCGGAAAGCGGGACCCATGAGGAGCTGCTGTCTATGGGCGGACAATACGCGGTCCTCTGGAACGCTCAGCAGGTGCTGGAACACTACGGAAGGGAGTTTCGGACATGAAACGAAGAAGCGGATTGGCCGTGATGGGCAAGCTCATCGGACTGGTGAAGCCCCTGACAGGGTATATGGTCCTCGCCATCGCCATGGGCCTCATTGGCCATCTGTGTGCCGCTTTCATCACCATTTTCGGCGGCTACGCCGTGCTGCATGTGCTGGGCTTTGAAACGCCCCTGGGCCTGCGTGCCCTATTCGCCAGCGTGGCGGTGATGGCCGTCCTCCGGGCGGGCTTACGCTACGGGGAGCAGGCCTGCAACCACTTTATCGCATTCAAGCTGCTGGCTCTGATCCGGGATCAAGTCTTTCAGGCCTTGCGCCGGCTGTGTCCTGCCAAGCTGGAGGGCAAAGACAAAGGCGATCTGATCGCGGTGATCACCTCTGACGTTGAGCTTTTAGAGGTGTTCTACGCCCATACCATCTCCCCGGCGGCCATCGCGGCCCTGTTTTCGGTGCTCCTCTGCCTGTTTATCGGATACTACCACTGGAGCCTGGGGTTCCTTGCCCTGGTGGCCTATCTGGTGGTGGGGATTGCGGTGCCGGTGGTCACCTCCCGCCTCAGCGGGGAGGATGGCATGCGCTTTCGTACCAAGTCCGGAGAACTGAGCAGCTTTGTACTGGACAGCCTCCGGGGCTTGCCGGAGATCCAGCAGTACGGCCAGGGGGAGAAGCGGATGGAGGAGATGAGCCGCCGCACCGACGCGCTGTCCAGGGAGGAGGAACGGATGAAGCGCACCGCCGGGCGGAATGTGGCCTGTACCAACACCATCATCCTGTTTTTTTGACCTGGCTATGCTCTTTGCTTCCACTGCCCTCTGCCAGCGGGGCGTGGTAGGCTTTGATGGGGTGCTGATCCCCACCATGGCGCTGATGAGCTCCTTCGGCCCGGTGGTGGCGTTGGCGAATCTGGGCAGCACGCTGCAGAACACCTTTGCCGCCGGCAACCGGGTGCTGGATATTCTGGAGGAAGTGCCTGTGGTGGAGGAAGTGACCGGCTGCACGGACATCGCCTTCGCCGGAGCCTCCGCGGAGAAGGTATTCTTCTCTTACGGTGGGGAGACCATTCTGGAGGATGTGTCTGTGGAGGTTCCCAAAAATCAAATCGTGGGCATTGTGGGCCGCAGCGGCAGCGGCAAGTCCACCCTTCTCAAGCTGTTCATGCGGTTCTGGCAGGTGCGGGAAGGTAAGGTCAGCCTGTCCGGGCGCAGGGTGGACGACATCAACACCGCCGACCTTCGGGAGATGGAGAGCTTCGTCACCCAGGAGACCCACCTGTTCCGCGACTCCATCCGCAACAACCTGCGTATCGCGAAGCTGGACGCCACCGATGATGAAATCGTCGCCGCCTGCCAAAAGGCCTCCGTCCACGACTTTATTATGACTCTGCCCAAAGGCTACGACACCCCGGTAGGTGAGCTGGGCGACACCCTCTCCGGCGGTGAGCGCCAGCGGCTGGGGCTGGCCCGGACTTTCCTCCAAAACGGGCCGTTTATGCTTCTGGACGAACCCACCAGCAATCTGGACAGCCTGAACGAGGCGGTGATCCTCCGCTCCCTGCGGGAGGAAGGCAAGGATAAGACCGTGGTGCTGGTGTCCCACCGGGTCTCCACCATGCGCGTAGCGGACCAGGTCTTCTCCGTGGAGCACGGGAGAGTAAGCTGATGAACACCCAGACCAAACGGGAGCGGGAAAAGCGGCTCGTTTCCCAAATGATCGCCCTGTACTGCCGGAAAAAACACGGCGGCAGATCCCTCTGTCCCGGCTGCGCCGCCCTGGACGCCTACGCCCGGCAGCGCAGCGACCGCTGCCCCTTTATGGAGACAAAGACTTTTTGCTCCAACTGCCGCGTACATTGCTACGAGCCGGAAATGCGGGAGAAGATCCGGGAGGTGATGCGGTTTTCCGGCCCCCGGATGATCGTTTACCACCCCGTCACGGCAGTGCGCCACGTCATCGAGACGAAGAAAGAAAAGAGACGATTGGAGAACGCTGAATGAACATCAAAAAGACCTTATCTATCACCCTGGGCTGCATCGGTGTGGGCCTGGGTGCCCTGGGGGCGGTGCTGCCTCTGCTGCCGGCCTTTCCCTTTCTGCTGCTGGCAGCCTTCTGCTTCGGAAAAAGCTCTGAAAAGCTGCACACATGGTTCACCGGCACCAAGCTCTACAAGGACAATCTGGAAAGCTACGTGCAGGGCAAGGGCATGACCAAAAGCACCAAGGTACGCATTATGGTCACGGTGACCGTTCTCATGAGCGTCGGCTTTTTCATGATGCACCAGGTCTCGGTAGGGCGCATCGTGCTGGGATGCGTTTGGGCGTTCCATGTGCTGTATTTCGCCTTTGGGATCAAGACCATCCGGCCTGAACATCCGGCTGAGCTTCCCGATTGATCTCCTATGACCGGGGCTTTGGGGAAGCCTGTGAAGCGGGAGAAAAAGCGCTGTACAGGGCTTGATTTTGTAACAACACACATCATCTGCCATCAGCTGACAAGGGCAAGCGTATTTGCCCTTGTCAACTTTTGTTTTTCGGCCACAGAGATCTGTGGGGATGGATTTCCTGACAGATGTTGACAAGTCAACTTCCTGGACGTATAATCTGAGATGTTGAACTTTCAACTTCTGCGTGATAAAGGAGTATCTGTATGGTCGACAGATTTGAACGGTTTTCTTTTGCCATTTTTGAGATATCCCGGTATTGGCATAAGATCACTGCGGGTGAAATGGAGAAATATGGACTGAAAGGACCGTACTCCGTGTACCTTACGGCCATGTACCGTTATCCGGATGGGATCGCCGCCCCTCAGCTCTGCGAGCTTTGCGGAAAAGATAAATCCGATGTGTCGCGGGCCATGTCCCTGATGGAGCAGAAGGGCCTTGTGCGAAAAGAGGGGGGCCACCACAACCGCTACGGAGGTGCCTTCAAACTGACAGAGGAAGGCACGGCTGCCGCTGAATATGTGCGTCAGAGGGCGAGCCTTGCCGTCCAGATCGCCGGCGAGGACCTCAGCGACGAAAACAGAGCAATTTTTTATGAGTCATTGGAAAGAATCGCATCGAAGCTGCGCGAGATGAGCAAGGAGGGACTTCCACAGAAATGAACCCAGTATCCAAAGTCTTTTGCCGAATTTATCAAGCTGCCTTTCATCTGGCACTTCCCATTTTACCGTACCGAAAACCAAAGATCTATGAAAATATCACCGGGATCGGCCCGCTGCTCCGTGAGCAGAAGATAGATTCTGTTTTGCTGATCACCGATCTCGTCCTGAGAAGCTCCGGGATCACGGCACCCTTGGAGACACTCCTGCGGGAGCAGAACATCCGCTGCGCCGTTTACGACAAGACCTGCCCCAATCCTACCGTGCGCAATGTGGAAGAGGCCAGGGCGCTCTATGTGGAAGAGAACTGCCAGGGGCTGATCGCTTTCGGCGGTGGTTCCTCCATGGACTGCGCAAAGGCTGTCGGCGCCCGTGTCGTCTATCCAAACCGCTCTCTGGGCCAGTTGAAGGGACTGCTGCGGGTCTGGCGCAGGCTCCCGCTCCTCATTGCCATTCCCACCACCGCGGGCACGGGCAGCGAGGTCACGGTCACCGCCGTCATCACGGATTCCGAGAAAAAGCACAAATACACCATGAACAACTTTACCTTCATTCCGTCCTACGCGGTCCTGGACCCGGAGGTCACCTTCACGCTGCCGCCCTCCGTCACCGCGACCACCGGCATGGACGCGCTGACCCATGCCGTGGAGGCCTATATCGGCCGATCCACAAGCAGAGAGACACGCGCACTGGCGCTGGAAACGGTGAAGCTGGTGTTTGAAAATATTGAGACGGCGTACCGGGACGGCACCGACCGCGCTGCCCGGGCCAATATGCTTGATGCCGCCCACAAGGCGGGCATCGCCTTTTCCAAATCCTATGTGGGCTATATCCACGCGGTGGCCCACTCCCTCGGCGGCCAGTATAACATCCCCCACGGCCTTGCCAATTCGGTCCTGATGCCCATCGTGCTGGAGGCTTACGGGGAGGCCGCCCACAAGAAGCTGCACGAGCTTGGCATCGCTGCCGGGGTTACCAACAGCGGGGACTCTCACCGGGAAGGGGCGGAAAAGTTCATTCAGGCGATCCGCGGCCTGAACCGGAGACTGAGCATTCCCACGACGCTCCCCGGCATCCGAAAAGAGGACATCCCCCAAATGGCCCGGCACGCCGCCAAGGAGGCGAATCCCCTTTATCCGGTCCCGGTCCTAATGGATGCGGGAGAACTGGAGCAGTTCTACTATAAAGCCGCGGATTGGAGTCAAAGCTATGGATTTGGACCGGCTTTTGCAAAAACAGCGTGAGTTTTTCTGCAGCGGAGCCACCTTGCCGGTGGACTTCCGCATCGCCATGCTCCGCAAGCTGCGGAGCGCCGTGGAGCGCTATGAGACAGAGATCAGCGCCGCCTTGAAAGCGGATTTGGGCAAAAGCGACTTTGAGGGCTTCATGTGCGAGATCGGACTTGTCAAGAGCGAGCTCAGCTACATGATCTCCCATACCCGCCGTTTTGCCGCGAAGCGCCGGGTGCATACGCCGCTGGCTCAGTTCGCGTCCGCCAGCTATCAGCAGCCGTCCCCCTACGGAACTGTGCTCATTATGAGCCCGTGGAACTATCCCTTCCTTCTGACCCTTGACCCGCTGGCCGACGCCATTGCCGCAGGCAATACCGCGGTGGTGAAGCCCAGCGCCTATTCCCCGGCCACCAGCGCCGTGATCGCCAAGATGATGGGGGAGTGCTTCCCGACGGAATATGTGGCGGTAGTGACGGGCGGCCGAAAGGAGAACGCCACCCTGCTGGAAAAGAAATTTGACCTCGTGTTTTTCACCGGGAGCCAAGCCGTCGGCAGGGAAGTCCTCCGCCATACTGCCGAGCATCTGACGCCTGCCGTTCTGGAACTGGGCGGCAAGAGTCCCTGCATCGTGGACAGCACCGCGAAGCTGGAGCTGGCTGCCAAACGGATCGCGTTCGGCAAGTATCTGAACTGCGGCCAGACCTGTGTGGCCCCGGACTACATTCTTTGCCACCGCGGCGTGAAAGAGAAGCTGGTGCAGGAGATCTGCAAGCAGGTCAAATTGCAGTACGGAGAAAACCCCCTTGAAAATCCTGACTACGGCAGGATCATCAATGAAAAGCACTTTGACCGCCTTTGCGGCCTGATCGCCCCTGAAAAGACCGTCTTGGGCGGCACGGTGAGAAAGGGCACCCTGCAAATTGCCCCCACCGTCATGGACAATATTACCTGGGAAGATGCCGTGATGCAGGAGGAGATTTTCGGCCCCATTCTGCCCGTTTTGACCTTTGACAGCTTTGAAGAGGTGTACGCGCTTTTGGCGGACAGACCCAGGCCCCTGGCCCTTTACCTGTTTTCCGAAGATCAGCGCCGTATCCGGGAGGTCACCGCGCGCTGTTCCTATGGCGGCGGCTGCATCAATGATACGATCATCCACCTCGCCACCAGCGAAATGGGCTTTGGCGGTGTCGGCGAAAGCGGTATGGGCGCCTATCATGGTAAGGCGGGCTTTGACGCATTTTCTCATTCCAAGAGCATCGTGGATAAAAAGACATGGATAGACATTCCCATGCGCTACCAGCCCTACCGGCGCGCCCTTTACGAAAAGCTGCTGCGGGTGTTCCTGCGGTGAGCACGGAAGGTGTCCTTTCAGGGCAGGGAATGGAACCTCTCCGGATTGTCCATGGGTCACAAAAACGCGGCACCGGACCCTGAGCGTTCGGATGCCGCGTTTTCAGGTCTGGAAGAGAAGCGCCTGCTCCGGATTTGATGACAGGTTCTTTTTTTGCAAAAACCACAAAAACAACCGGAAACATGTCGAAAAAAGCGTCATATTTTCTTGACTTCGACGGACGTTTCCCGTATAATGGCCATTGTGTGCGTCTGCGGCGGACACATCCTGCGGCGGTATTACAGTAAAGTACTGCCGCGAGAAAGAAAAGAAAGAGGAGAAAAAACGTGGAAGAGAAGAAATTCCAACCCTACATTCCGGCGGACAAGGTCGTGCCTGAATTCACCGTGTTCTCTGTGATCCTCGGTGCGTTGCTGGCTGTCCTGTTCGGCGGTGCCAACGCCTATCTGGGCCTGCGCGTCGGCATGACTGTTTCCGCCTCCATCCCCGCGGCGGTCATCTCCATGGGCGTTATCCGCTTCGTTTTCAAGCGGGACTCCATTTTGGAGAACAACATGGTCCAGACCATCGGCTCCGCCGGTGAGTCCCTGGCAGCCGGTGCCATTTTCACCATGCCCGCCCTGTTCATGTGGGCTGCCGAGGGCCTGTGCGACGTGCCCTCCATGGTGGAGATCGGCCTGATCGCCCTGTGCGGCGGTGTGCTGGGCATCATGATGATGATCCCCCTGCGCTCCGCCCTGATCGTCAAGGAGCACGGCACCCTGGGCTATCCCGAGGGCAAGGCCTGCGCTGAGGTCCTGATGGCCGGTGAGGAGGGCGGTGCCAAGGCCTCCACCGTGTTCTGGGGCCTGGGCATCGCCGCCGTTTACAAGTTCGTGGCCGACGGCCTGAAGCTGTTCCCCAGCGAGGTGGACTACACCATCGACGCTTATAAGGGCTCCGGCTTCGGCGTGGATGTGCTTCCCGCCCTGGCTGGTGTGGGCTACATCTGCGGCCCCCGCATTTCCTCCTATATGTTTGCGGGCAGCACCATCGCCTGGTTCGTGCTGATGCCCATGATCGCCCTGTTTGGCAGCGACCTGGTCATCTATCCCGCCACTGCCAGTGTGGCTGAGCTGTGGGCCGATGGCGGTACCTGGGCCCTGTGGAGCAAGTTCATCCGCTACATCGGCGCAGGTGCCCTGGCTGCCGGCGGCATCATCAGCCTGATCAAGTCCCTGCCCATGATCGTCCGCACCTTTGCGGCCGCCTTCAAGGATTACGGCAAGGGCGGCGCCGGCGTACTGCGCACGGAGCAGGACATCTCCATGAAGGTGGTCCTGGTGGTGTGCCTCGCCATCGCCGTGTTCATGTGGCTGTTCCCCAGCATCCCCGTCAGCTTCATCGGTGCCCTGATCGTTCTGATCTTCGGCTTCTTCTTCGCGACCGTTTCCTCCCGCATGGTGGGCCTGATCGGTTCCTCCAATAACCCCGTCTCCGGCATGGCCATCGCCACGCTGCTGATCGCCACCATCATCCTGAAGGCCACCGGCTCCACCGGCGCTTCCGGCATGGTGGGCGCTATCGCCATCGGCTCCGTCATCTGCATCATCGCCGCCATCGCCGGCGACACCTCCCAGGACCTGAAGACCGGCTTCCTGCTGGGCTCCACCCCCAAGAAGCAGCAGTACGGCGAGCTGATCGGCGTGTGCGTCTCCGCCGTGGCCATCGGCGCCATCCTGTACCTGCTGAACGCCGCCTGGGGCTTTGGCTCCGAGGAGCTGGGCGCTCCCCAGGCCATGATGATGAAGATGGTCATCGAGGGCGTCATGGGCGGCGAGATGCCCTGGGCGCTGGTGTTCACCGGTGTGTTCATCGCCGTGGCTATCGAGATCCTGGGCCTGCCCGTCCTACCCGTTGCTATCGGCATCTATCTGCCCATCCACCTGAACGCCGGCATCATGCTGGGCGGTCTGGTGCGGCTGTTCGTGGAGAAGCGCAAGTATGCCTCTGAGAAGGAGAAGAACGACAGCATCCAGTCCGGTATCCTGTACACCTCCGGCATGATCGCCGGTGAGGGCGTGGTGGGCATCCTGCTGGCTGTCTTCGCCGTGCTGAACATCAACACCGACATCTCCGGCGTCATCGACCTGGGCAATATCGGCGGTCTGGTGTTCTTCGCCCTCCTGCTGCTGACCATCATCTTCTTCTGCAACAAGGGCAAGAAAGTCGCCAAAAATTGATGGAATATTCATTGTAAAATGAAAAACAGGGCTATATACTATCTATGGTATATAGCCCGTTTTTTACAGGAGGGCCGTCATGGCAAAAAAACAGGAAAACTATTTGGAGTTCATCCCGGTCATCTCCGGGAAAAACAGCTGGGACAGGGACGAGAGCGGCAAAGTCACCATCCACATGGTCCACCGGGGCTTTTACGCCTGGATCGCCCAGAAGTTCTTCCACCGCCCCCGGGTCAGCCACATCGACCTGGACGCCATGGGTAGCTTCATCTTCCCGCTGATCGACGGCAGGCGGACGGTGGGCGACATCGCGGAGCTGGTGAAGGCGGAGTTCGGGAAGGACGCCGAACCGCTGTACGAACGGCTGGCGAAGTATATGCAGATCCTGCGGAACAACGGCTTCATCTACTACGCCGGAAAGGACAGAACATGAGCACAGGACAGATCATCCTGGGCATCACCCTGTTTGCCGTGGCGGGAGCCATTCTCTACGCCTGGGGCCTGAAAAAATCCCTGGACCAGCGGGAGGACCTGCAGCGGAGCCTGATGAGCGCCTGCGGCAGCCGGGTGGTGAAGCACCTGAAAAAGCACGGAAGCGTCACAAAGGCGGAGGTCGCGGCGCTGGTAGACGGCCTGACGGTGGGGCCCTTTTGGTCCCGCCACAAGGTCCGGGTGCAGGACGGCAAAAAGGTGGCCGGACAGGTCATCGAGTTCCTGCTGGACCAGCAGTATATCGAGCCTGCCGGCGGGGGAAGCTACCGCCTGAAAAAATAAGTCAATCAACCTGTAAAGGAGCAACCACACTATGGCAATTCTGGAACATCTGGAGCCCAAGGGCGTATTCCGTTTCTTTGAGGAGCTTTGCGCCATTCCCCATGGCTCCGGTAACACCAAAGGCGTCAGCGACTGGCTGATGTCCTTCGCCCGGGAGCGGGAGCTGGAATCTTACCAGGACCGGCTGAACAATGTCATCATCATCAAGGAGGCCACCCCCGGCTACGAGAGCGCGGAGCCGGTCATCCTCCAGGGCCATATGGACATG
This sequence comes from Oscillibacter sp., assembly GCA_017937405.1. Taxonomy (GTDB): domain Bacteria; phylum Bacillota; class Clostridia; order Oscillospirales; family Oscillospiraceae; genus Oscillibacter. Next base: position 30,460 of record JAGBDS010000025.1, on the reverse strand, counting down.
GTCTGTGAAAAGGCCCCCGACTGCGCCAAGGATATGGACCAGGAGGGGCTGGACCTGGCGGTGGAGGGCGACACCGTCTACGCCAAAGGCACCACTCTGGGCGGCGACGACGGCATCGCCGTGGCCATGGCCCTGGCCCTTCTGGACGCGGACGACATCCCCCATCCCCGGCTGGAGGCCGTCTTTACCGTGGACGAGGAGATCGGTATGCTGGGCGCCGTGGGCATGGAGGACGTGTCCATGCTCCGTGGACGCCGGATGCTGAATCTGGACTCCGAGGTGGAGGGTGTCTTTACCGTCAGCTGTGCCGGCGGCAATCTGACCAAGTGCACCCTGCCCGTCCGCCGGGAGTCCTTCGGCGGCCAGGTCCTCACCGTCACGGTGGGCGGCCTGCGGGGCGGCCACTCCGGCGTGGAGATCGACAAGGGCCTAGGCAACGCCTGCATGCTGCTGGGCCGGGTGCTGAACGCCTGCGGCCGGGAGACGGAGCTGCGCCTTGTTTCCGCCGGCGGCGGCCTGAAGGACAACGCCATCCCCCGGGAGGCCTCCGCCGTGGTGTCCGCCGCGGACGCCCAGGCGGTGAAGGCTGTCTGCGCCCGTCTGGACGCGGAGCTGAAAAACGAGTACCGGACCACGGACCCGGCGGTGTTCGTCTCCGTCAATGAGGCTGGCACTGGCTTGCCCATGGACGGGGACGCCTCCCGCCGCATCCTGACCTTCCTCACCTGCGCCCCCAACGGCATCCAGGCCATGAGCGCCGACATTCCCGGCCTGGTGCAGACCTCTTTGAACCTGGGCATCCTGACCACGGAGAAGGGCGAAGTGAATGCCTCCTTCTGCGTCCGCAGCAGTGTGGACAGCCAGAAGCAGATGCTGGTGGAGCGGCTCGCCTGTCTGACGGAGACCCTGGGCGGCAGCACGGCGGTCTTTGGGGATTACTCCGGCTGGGAGTACCGCCCCGACTCTCCCCTGCGGGACCTGCTGGTGGAGGTCTTTACGGAGCAGTACGGCCATGAACCCAAGATCGAGGCCATCCACGCAGGTGTGGAGTGCGGCATCTTCGCCGGAAAGCTCCCCGGCCTGGACTGCGTCTCCATGGGCCCGGACCTGACGGAGATCCACACCTGCCGGGAGCGGCTGCACGTCACCTCCGTTCAGCGCCTGTGGGCCATGGTGCTGGAGACCTTAAAGCGTATGAAGTGATACCGGGCGGAAAGCCCCCGATCCCATCGACAGCGTGAAGATTTTCCGCATTTGATGGAAAAACATGCAAATTCTCTGTGGATCACAGCTTGGCTGCCAGATTTCTTTTCGAAATCTGGCAGCTTTTTGTGGCTTTGCACAGATTTGCCCGGTTGCACACGCTGTATTTTCTTGCATTTTCTGTCGAACGTGCTAGAATAAAGCGTGATTTAGTCAGTATGATTTGGAAAGAAATGCAAAAGCCATCTTAGAGATGGGAAAAATTTACAGAAAAGGGTGACTCAAAAATGGAATGGACAATGACCGCCAACGCACCCGGCCAGGTCTGTCTGATGCAGGGCAATGAGGCCATCGTGCGCGGCGCATTGGAAGCAGGCATAAATTTTGCGGCCTCCTATCCAGGTTCCCCGTCGTCTCAGGTTCTGGGCATGTTGGGCAAGGTCGCAAAGGAACGGAATTTCTACGCGGAGTGGTCCACCAATGAGACCTGTGCCATGGAGGCCTGTATCGGCGCTTCCCTGGCCAACGCGCGGGCGCTGTGCATCGTGAAGCAGAACGGCCTGCTGTTCGCGGCGGACGCCATCCACTGCGGCGCGCAGCACGGTGTCAAGGGCGGCATGGTGATCGTCACCTCCGACGACCCCAGCGCGCACTCCAGCACCAACGAATTTGACTCCCGGTATCAGGCCATGTCCGCCAACATCCCCATGCTGGAGCCCACCAGCATGCAGGAGACCAAGGACATGGTGCCCTACGCTTTCGAGCTGTCCGAGCGGACCCACCAGATGGTCATTATTCGCCTCACCACCCGCGTCTGCCACGGCCGCGGCAACGTGGTGCTGGGCGAGCTGCCGGAAAAGCCCCACCAGCTGCAGCAGGTGGGCGAATGGGACCGCATGGTGTGCGTGTCCTATCTGCGCAGCGCCATGCTGGATAAGCTGGATATGCTGCGGCAGGAAGCTGAAAACTGCCCCTACAACCACTATGTGGGCCCCGACCATCCCAAGGAGCTGATCGTGGCGGGCGGCACCGGCCGCCTGTACGGTCAGGAGGCCATCCGCCGCCTGGGCGTAGGCGACCGGGTGGGCCTGCTGAGCCTGGGCACCATCTGGCCCCTGCCGGAGGAGACCATCCTGCGGCACCTGGAGGGCGTGGAGAAGGTCCTGACTCTGGAGGAAGTAGACCCCGTCCTGGAGCGCAACCTGCAGGCCATCGCCGGCAGCCACCAGATGAGCATCGTGTTCTCCGGCCGGGGCGACGGCGCCCTGCCCAAGATCGGTGAGCTGGACCCCGACAACGTGGCCCAGGCCATCTCCCAGCTGACCGGCGCCAAGCTGCCTGAGAAGAAGATCGCCTCTCAGGAGCCCCTCATCGAGCGGGAGCTGACCTTCTGCGCCGGCTGTCCCCACCGCGCCACCTTCCACATTCTGAAGAAGGTCCTGCGGCAGGAGAAGCACCCCGGCGCCGTCATCGGCGACATCGGCTGCTACATCATGTCCGGTCAGGCCGCCGGTCAGTATGCCTTCCAGGCCTGCAACTGCATGGGCTCCGGCATCAACCTGGCGGAGGCCCTGGGCCAGCTGACCCACTACGGCCTGGACCAGAAGGTGGTCACCGTCTGCGGTGACTCCACCTTCTTCCACACCATCCTGCCCGGCCTGGTGAACGCCACCTACCACAACGCCAACATGCTGCTCATGGTGCTGGACAACTCCGCCACCGCCATGACCGGCTTCCAGCCCCACCCCGCCACCGGCATCACCGCCATGGGCGACCAGGTGCCTCCAATGGACATCCAGAAGGTGGTGGAGGGCATCGGCTGCAAGGCCGAGGTAGCCGACCCCTTCGATGTGGTCGAGACGGAAAAGACCATCCGCCGCCTGCTGAACACCCCGGGCATGAACGTGCTCATCATGCGCCAGCCCTGCGCCACGCTGATGACCAAGAAGAAAAAGCGCCCGGTGAAGGTGTATGTGGACCAGAACGTGTGCTGGGGCGACGGCTGCGGCTGCGACAAGTATTGCAGCCGTGTCTGGGGCTGCCCCGGCAACACCTGGGACTTCAAGAACAACAAGGCTTACATCGACCCCGTGACCTGCGTGGGCTGCGGCGTCTGCGCCAAGCTGTGCCCCAGCGGCGCCATCAAGGTGGAAGGCGGTGAGGAAGCATGAAAAAGCTGAAGTTTGACCCCCTGAATATCGTCATCTGCGGCATCGGCGGCCAGGGAAACGTGCTGGCTTCCGAGGTCGTGGGCAGCGCCATGACCGACCGGGGCTACCGTGTCGCCATCGGCGAGACCTACGGCGCCTCCCAGCGGGGCGGCTCCGTTATGAGCCATGTCCGGGTGTCTGAGAACCAGGAGCTCAGCGTGCTGATCCCCTCCGGCGAGGCCCATATCATCATCGGCTTTGAGCCGCTGGAGACGCTGCGCATGACCCGGAAATACGCCGGGCCCAATACCATGATCGTCTACGACCCCCGTCCCGTGTACCCCCTGGGCGTGCTGCAGGGCATCCAGCAGTACCCCGACCAGGAGGCACTGATGGCGGAGATCGCCGAGCTGTCCGCGGCGGCCTATCCCGTCCCCGCGGCGGACATCGCCATGGAAGTGGGCGATTCCCGCGCCGCCAACATCGCGTTGCTGGGCGCCTTTACCCAGCTGCCGGACGCCCCCCTGAGCCGGGAGGACCTGGAGAAGATCCTGACGCAGCGCTTCAAGGGCGCCGTGCTGGAGCTGAACCAGAAGGCCTTTGCCAAGGGCTGCGCGGCAGTCAGCGAAAAGGAGGGTTAAGGCGATGATCACTGTAACACTGCTCCATCCCACCATGGAGGACCGGAAGCTGACGCTGGAGCTGCCCCGGGAGACGAAGTTCTCCCAGCTGACCGACCTGCTGTATGAGGGGGATTTCGTCCAGCCCCAGAAGCCCGGCTACCGTTACCTGTACCAGGACCACCTCTGCGGTATGGCCCACGAGCTGGGAGATTACATCCCGGAGACCGCGTCCAAGATCGAGCTGAAGGTCTTTGACATTCCGGTCATCATGGTGTGAGGAGGAAGAGATATGCTGAGTACGATTGCATTGGATACCCAGGTCATCAAGCCGGGTCTTTGCACCGGCTGCGGTGCCTGCCAGGGTATGTGCCCCTACTGGGATTCCGTGGAGGGCCGTACCATCTGCTACTTTGACTGCGAGCGGAAGTCCGGCCGCTGCCAGGGCTTCTGCCCCCGGATGCCTCTCGACCTGGACGCCTTGCGGAAGCAGTTCTTCCCTGCGGACACCATCCTGCCGGAGATCGGCCCCTTCCTGGGCCTGTACCTGACCCGGGCGGCGGACCCCGCCATCCGGGCAAACGCCCAGCACGGCGGCACCATGACCGCTCTGGTGGAGCTTGCCATTCAGGAGGGCTTCATCGACGCGGCGGTCATGACCCGCTCCCAGGGCGGTCTGGAGCCCGAGGGCGTCCTGGCTACCACGGCGGAGGAGGTCCGTGCCTGCTCCGGCAGCAGCTTCCAGGTGCCGCCCACCCTGGCTGTGCTGAACAAGGCGCTGAAGGAGGACCGCTACCACAGCATCGGCGTGGTGGGCACTCCCTGCAAGACCCTGGCGGTCTATAAGATGAAGTCCAAGCCCCTGGCGGAGAACGACAACCACGCCGACAACATCGGCATGGTCTTCGGCCTCTTCTGCGGCTGGGGCCTGGACTGGGAGGGCATCCGGGACCTGACGGCCAAGCACGCCGACCCCGCGAAGGTGTCCCACATGGACATCCCACCCAGCAAATACCACTCTCTGGAGCTGCGCCAGGACGGCGAGACCGTCTCCGTGAACCTGGACGAGGTGACCCCGCTGGTTCGGTCCGGCTGCCGCTACTGCACCGATATGACCGCCGAGTTCGCGGACCTGTCCGTGGGCGGCGCCCGCAGCGCCGACGGCTGGGACGTGGACAAGGGCTGGAACCAAGTGATTGTCCGCTCCGAGAAGGGCATGAAGCTACTGGAGCTGGCCCGGGAGAAGGGCATCCTGGAGTTCAAGGACACCCCCGAGACCGGCCTGGACAAGCTGAAGGGCGCCTCCAAGGGCAAAAAGCGCACCGGCGTCAAGAACCTGCGCCAGCTCACCGGGAGCGAGGACGACCTGGGCTACCTGAACCCCAGCGCGGAGCTGTTCAAGGACCTGTGAGCCCGTAGTACTACAGCCTCCGGAATTTCTGAATGAAGAAGGCCCACCGTATCCATGCAGCCGCATGGATACGGTGGGCCTTTTCTTATTTCTTCCGCAGCACGATTTTGATGAAGTTCAGATACTTCCCGCCTCCGGCCTCCATAGCCTTGCGGTCCCCGACGGCGTATTCATTCTCCTGCCGGAGCCAGTCCGCCCAGACCTCCTCATTGGACTCCATCTCGCGGACCTCGATGACCTCGGCATCCCGGCTCTTGCTGACCATGTCGCGCCAGTAATCCACATCATGCATGTAGTCCAACTGCTCCGGCGTCCAGGACAGCAGCAGCTCCGGCGGCAGATTTTGGTGGCAGTCCTGCTTCATCCCGGGGATAGCGATGTAGATATATCCGCCTTTTTTGACAAAGGGCAGCAGCTTTTCATCCAGATAGTCCGGGTCGCGGCCAAAATAGTTGTAGGAATCGGTGCTGACCACGCCGTCAAAGAACTCCTTTTCAAAGGGCAGGTCCGTGGCGTCCGCTTTGACCGGGATGACCTCCCCGTCGGATAGCCCCATTTCCCGGAAGAAGCGCCGGTTTTCCTCCGAGTCGCTCCACAGGTCCGCGGCGTAGACCGTAAAGCTGTATTCCCGCGCCAGGAACGCGCTGGTCAGTCCCTGCCCGCTGCCCAGGTCACAGACCACGCTCCCGGCAGGGATGCGGTGTCCGGTCAGCAGCTCTTCCTCCAATTTCAAGGGGTTCGGCCCCATAATTTTCGCCATGAGTTCCGGCGAGGCGTATTTTTCGTTCAATGGGTATTTCATGGATGTTACCTCTTTCGGTTATTCTTGTTGATTTTCGCAATTTCCTTGAATTTCTTTTCCTTCGCGGCCAGATAGCTCGCACTGTCGGCGGCATAATCATTCTCGTTCTTCAGCTTTTGATAGGACAGCCAGCGGCCGCCGTCCAGCTCGCCCCGCCGGATGGCCTCCCGGACGGCGCAGCCCGGCTCGCTGGTGTGGGAGCAGTTGCGGAAGCGGCACCGGGCCGCCAGCGCTTCCATGTCCGCGAAGGTCTGCTCCACGCCGGAGGCGGCGTCCCACATGCCCAGCTCCCGCATCCCCGGCGTATCGATGACCATGGCCCCGCCCGGCAGCACCAGCAGCTCCCGGTGGGTCGTGGTGTGGTGGCCCTTGTCGTCGTTCCGCAGGCCGTCTGTCGCCAACCGTTCCTCTCCCAACAGGCGGTTGATGAGGGTGGACTTTCCCACGCCGGAGGACCCCACAAAGGCCACGGTCCTGCCCGCTGTGAGATACGGCGTGACCTGATGGTATCCGTCCGCGTCCATGGCGGAGACGGTGAGAACGTCCGCCCCCATGGCGACGGACGCCACTTCCGCCTGTTTTTGGGGAATATCTGCACAAAGGTCCGCTTTTGTCAGCAGCACCACCGGGTCGGCTCCGCTCTCCCAGGCCACCGCCAGGTAGCGCTCTAGCCGCCGCAGGTTGAAATCGTTGTTCAGGCTCATGCACAGAAACACGGTGTCGATGTTGGCGGCCACCACCTGCTCTGTTTTGGAGGTGCCCGCCGCCCTGCGCACAAACAGGCTTTTGCGGGGCAGCACCCGGTGGATGACGGCGGTGTCCGGGTCGGCGCAGTCGGCCAGCACATAGTCGCCCACGGCAGGGTAATCGGACACGGACTGCGCGTCGAATTGAAACCGGCCGGACACCAGGGCGTTCTGCTCGCCCGCGGCGGTGCGGAGCCGGTACAGCCCCTTTTCCTGTAACGTTATACGGCCAACAGTCCATCCAGGCTCCTGCAAGGCCAGCCAGCGCTCCGGAATAGCAAAACTCATCTGCGCCACCTCTCCAGATGAGCGTCCAGCAGGGCGTGCACCGCCGCCTTGTCCTCCGCTTCATCATAGACGCTGTACAGCAGGTACATGGGGCCATAAAACAGCAGCGCCTCCTCCTGGGATTCCAACAGGTCCGCCACATAGTTCAGTGGTCCGGCACCGAGATACTGGTGGTACAGGCTGTTCATTTCCCCGCTGCGGTACTGTTCCACGGTCAACATCTTCCGAAAAGAGGACGCAAAAGCGTCCTCCGTCCAATAGCGGAACTGCTGCTTGCTGAAGGTGATCAAATTTTCTGTGGACGATTGCGCATAGGCCTCCGGCATGTCCTCCGCGGTCCCCTCCGGCAGGGAGCAGGCGGCGGCCTGCTCTCCGTCCCGCTGTTCCATGAACCGCAGGATGCTGTCGAAAATAGCCCGCTTATTCTTGTAGTGCTTGTAGAGGGAGGGGGCCTTGATGCCCACGGCCTTTGCGATTTGGTCCACGGTGACTGCCTCGTACCCCTCGCTTGCAAACAGCTTGACCGCTTCCGCCAAGATACGCTGCTTTGTGGTTTCGTTTTCCATAAGACCTCCAAGAGCTAATAAACGTTAGCTTCATTATAGGCTAATCATCGTTAGCTGTCAATACCGCATGAAAAAACTGCGGCCGGAGCAATGTCCGGTCGCAGTTTTTTGTTCGTATCAAGTGCGTTTTACGCCAATTTCTTGCCCAATCTCTCGGCAATGGCGTCCAGGAATTCCTCGCTGTCCACGCCGGTTGCCTGGAATCCGGGTTCCACCAGACCCAGCAGGTCCTTTGTCATCACGCCGTCCATCAGCGTCTCCAAGGAGGCATCCTCCATGGCCTGACCGAATTTCACCAGGTCCTCCAGGCCGTCCAGCTCGCCCCGGCGTTTCAGGGCGCCGCTCCAGGCGAAGATGGTGGCGATGGGGTTGGTGGAGGTCTTTTCACCCTTCAGCCAGCGGTAGTAGTGGCGGGTGACGGTGCCGTGGCTGGCCTCGAACTCCATGGTGCCGTCGGGGGACACCAGCACGGAGGTCATCATGGCGAGGGAGCCGAAGGCGGTGGCCACCATATCGCTCATCACGTCGCCGTCGTAGTTTTTCAGCGCCCAGATGAAGCCGCCCTTGGAGCGGATGACACGGGCCACCGCGTCGTCGATGAGGGTGTAGAAGTAGGTCAGGCCCAGCTTTTCAAACTCCGCCTTGTAGGTGGACTCGTACTCCTCCTCAAAAATGCGCTTGAACGCCCCGTCATAGCCCTTGGCGATGGTATCCTTGGTGGAGAACCACAGGTCCTGCTTCTGGTTGATGGCGTACTGGAAGCAGGAGCGGGCAAAGGCCCGGATGCTCTTCTCCGTGTTGTGCTGGGCCTGCCAGACGGCGGGGCCGTCCACGGTCTGGACGCTTAGCGTCTTTTCCGCGCCGCTCTCGCCCTTGAAGGTCAGGGTCGCGGTGCCCGGCTCGTCGGTCTCCAGGTCCACGGCCTTGTACATATCGCCGTAGGCATGGCGGGCGATGGTGATGGGAGCCTCCCAGTTTTTCACCACGGGCTTGATGCAGGGCAGGACGATAGGCGCCCGGAAAGCGGTGCCGTCCAGAATGGCCCGGATGGTGCCGTTGGGGGACTTCCACATCTCGGTGAGCTGGGGATATTCCTCCATCCGCTGCTTGTTAGGTGTAATGGTAGCACACTTGACAGCAACGCCCAGCCGTTTTGTGGCATTGGCAGCGTCAATGGTCACCTGGTCTTTCGTCTCGTTGCGGTGCAGCAGGCCCAGATCGTAGTATTCGGTTTTCAAGTCAACAAAAGGCAGGATGAGTTTTTCCTTGATCATGGCCCACAGCACGCGGGTCATCTCGTCGCCGTCCATCTCCACCAGGGGAGTGGTCATTTTGAGCTTTTCCATAAGGTCCTCCTTTGGATAGGGGAGTGCCCGGCCACGGGCCGGGGACGGGGGAGTGCGCCGCTTTGCGGCGCGGGGAATGAACCCCCCATTTCTCTTTTTTGCGAAAAAGAGAAACGGGCCGTTCACGGTCCAAAGAGAAATCGCTTTGGCGCAAAACGGCACTTTGTGCCTTTTTTGCTTCAATACGGGGGTCGTGCGAGACGGTGCCCCCGCGATAGGGCAGTCTCCTGCCGGGTGCGCTTGGGCCGCGGGGAACAGAGATGGTGCTTCCCCGCATTTGGCGGTGTGGGAGCGGCTTTCGGGGGTGGTCAACGAAAGGCCTTGACCGCTGGCCCCGCGCGTTCCGCTTCGCTATGCGCTACCTGGGCAGTAGAGGGAGCGGCAGCGGAAGGAGGAACCAGTGGAACACTGGTGACGGAAATACTGGGAGCGCCGCAGCGCGAGACAGTAAAAGAGAAGCAGACCAAATCGGTTTTGCATCCCGGTCTCGCAATTCCCGGTTGCGGGCCAACGACTGAAAGATTCAGCAAAATAGGGGCCCCCGCGAAAACCCAGCGAAGCGGTTTTCGTGGGGAGAGGACGAGCATCGGAATGAGTGAGCTTTCGGCGCAAGCCGGAAGCGAGGGACATGGAGATTGCGAGGACGAGGACCGCGCCCAACGCTGTATCTTGCCTTAACCGCCCAATGTCTCCTGTTGGGACCCCACGTACTTGTCCAAACCCGCCAAAAGCGGGATTTGGACACAAAGCGCCTTTCTTTTCCACCGCTGCGGCAGCGACTGAAGGTGAATTGCCGCGCAGCGGCAAGAGAAGCTCCTCTGGAGGGTTTCTTTGGGCGCAACCCAAAGAAAAGTGGGGGCCGCAACTCCCGTCCTGCGCCCGTGGCGCGGAACCCACTCACGCCCTGTTGGCGTAGAAATTCATCAGGCACCCATCCAGGATGATCTGCTTCTCATCCTCCGTCAATCCCTTGACATGGAGCAGGATGTCCTCCACGCCGCCGTCGGCCTTGAGCACCTTGGCGGGAATGTCCTCCACGCCGTTCTCAATGGCCTTGCGGATGCCTGGGACAAACACACAATCGCCGGGCTCATATGTAAAGGGAATGTCCTTGTCAATAGTAAAGGGCAGGATACCCCAGTTGATGCAGTTGGAGCGGTAGCGCTTGGTGGCGAACTCGTAGCAGATGTTGGCAAAACCACCCAAAACCTTCTGGCAGGAGGCTGCCTGCTCCCGGGCGGAGCCGTCGCCGGGCTTGTTGGCGAACACGCAGGAGCCGAACTGGGTGGTTCCCATAAGCGCCTCTCCGTCGCCGACCTTATCTAAAATGGATTTAACCTGTAAAGGCTTTTTGCCTGTCAGACGTGCGCCTTCCAATTCCGCCACGGCTTTGGCCCGGCCCACATAGGCGGGCTCCCGGCGGGAGAGGGTGAACTCCGCCAGCCGCAGGGGGTTGGAGCGGTAAGAGGAGGTCTCGCCGGAGGGGATCAGCTCGTCGGTGGTGGTCACGGGGTCGTGGAGCACCGCCGCCAGCTCCACCAGCAGGTTCTCCGCCAAAGGCTGCATCTTGGGCCAGTCAGTGATGTTGGGGCCCATCCGCAGCTCTACGGTGGGGTCCGCCTTGCCGAAGCCGTAGTAGACCCGCTTGTCGTAGACGCTCTTGTCGAAGTGGTATTCCCGGTGGACGGGGGTGTAGTCGATGTCGGTGGCGGCGGTGATCTTGCCGCCGTTCAGGGCGGTGGCGGCGATGGACCGGGCGTCCATCAGGCACACGCCGGCAAACTGGCCCTCAGCGGGCTTGGAGCCCTCCCGGTTGGGGAAGTTCCGGGTGGTGTGCCGCAGGGAGAGGCCGTTGTTGGAGGGCACGTCGCCGGCGCCGAAGCAGGGGCCGCAGAAGCTGGGCTTGATGACGGCGCCGCTTTGCAGCAGGTCGGCGGTGGCGCCGGTCTTCATCAGCTCCAGGCTGACGGGCACGCTGGTGGGATACACGTCCAGGGTGAAGTAGCCGCTGCCGCAGCTGCCGCCCCGGAGGATGTCCGCCGCCTCCTGAATGTTGTCGAACAGGCCGCCGGCGCAGCCCGCGATGACGCCCTGGTCGGCCCAGATGCCGCCGTCGTGGACCTTGTCGGTCAGCTTCACATGGGCCTTGGGATACCGGGCCTGGGCGTCGGCCTCCACCTTCGCCAGGATTTCCCCGGCGTTTTCCTGGAACTCATGGATGGTCCAGGCGTTGGAGGGGTGGAAGGGTAGGGCGATCATGGATTCGGCCTTGGCGAGGTCGATCTCAATGTACTTATCGTACCAGGCGTACTGGCCGGGATGCAGCTCCTTGAAATCCTGGGGCCGCTGGTGGGCCTCGTAGAAGCCCTTTGTGACCTCATCGGTCTCCCAGATGGAGGAGAGGCAGGTGGTCTCCGTGGTCATCACGTCGATGCCGTTGCGGAAGTCGATGGGCAATCCCGCGATGCCGGGGCCGACAAATTCCAGCACGCAGTTGTTGACGAAGCCGCTGGCAAACACCGCCTTCACCAGGGCGATGGCGATGTCGTGGGGGCCGATACCCCGGGGGGGTATATTTTTCAGGTACACCAATACCCCCTGGGGGCATTTGATGTCCCAGGTGTTTTTCAAAAGCTGCTTAGCCAGCTCCGGGCCGCCCTCGCCCACGGCCATGGTGCCCAGGGCACCGTACCGGGTGTGGGAGTCGGAGCCTAAGATCATGGCGCCGCACTTTGCCATCTCCTCCCGGGCGTAGGAGTGGATGACGCTCTGGTTGGCGGGGACGTAAATGCCGCCGTACTTTTTGGCGGCGGACAGGCCGAAGACATGGTCATCCTCGTTGATGGTGCCGCCCACGGCGCAGAGGCTGTTGTGGCAGTTGGTCAGGGCATAGGGAATGGGGAACTCCTTCATGCCGGAGGCCCGGGCCTGCTGGATGATGCCCACATAGGTGATGTCGTGGGACAGCATGGCGTCAAACCGGATCTTCAGGTTTTCCGGGTCGTTGCCGGTATTGTGGGCCTGCAAAATGCTCCAGGCCATGGTGCGCTGGCGGCCCTCCGCCGGGGAGATGGGCGCGTCCGCGCAGGGAACGCCGTTTACAAGGAATACGCCGTGGTCATGCAAGGTTATCATGGAGAAGACCTCCCGTCCAGAATCTTGCCCCTTAATATACCATATCGTAAAACGTTTGCAAAGACGCTTTGCAGGAAAAAGTGGCCTGACTTGCAGATTCGGCGGACTGAACAAGAAAAAGGCTGAGAAAACGCAGGATTTTGCCGTCATAGTGCCATGTCAACGGAGCGTTGCTTGCAAAGTCCCGTGAATTCGGGTATCCTGTGGGAGAGGTGAGAGATATGGAAGCACGAGAGATGGGCATTCTGCTGCGGAATCTGCGGCAGGAGGCAAACATGACCCAGCGGAATCTGGCGGAGACACTGCACGTCAGCGCCCAGGCGGTCAGCAAATGGGAGACCGGCGCGGGCTGTCCGGATATCAGCCTGCTGGCTCTGCTGGCGGAGCGGTTCGGCGTCAGCGTGGAGCGGCTTTTGACGGGCGATTTGGAACCCAACGAGTTAGACGGAGGAAATATGAGGAGACTGAAATTTTATGTATGCCCGGACTGCGGCAACATCCTGACTGCCACCGGCGGCGGGGAGATCCACTGCTGCGGCCGGAAGCTGGAGCCTTTGGCGGCAAAGCCTGTGGACGAAGAACACGCCGTGACGGTCCAGGAGATGGAGGAGGACTGGTACATCACCTTCTCCCATCCCATGGAAAAGGGACATTATTTCCGCTTTGCCGCGTATGTGGCCACGGAGCGGGTGCTGCTGGTGCGGCTGTACCCGGAGCAGGGCGGCGAGTTCCGCATCCCTCAGCTGAGGGGTGGCGGGAAGCTGTACCTTTGCTGCAGCCGGGACGGGCTGTTTGAAGTGAAAATGTGAGAAAGCGCCACTCCGGACCTTTGCGTCTGGAGTGGCGTTAATCATGTGTTGTCTCATCCTGGGGCGTATCCCCGCCGGGGAACAGCCGCAGGGCGGGGCCGTCATCCCGGAGGTACAGCTCCTCGCAGGCTTGCTGGGCCTCCGTCAGCGTGCGGATGGCTTTTTCCGTCTCCCGCATCAGGTGCAGGTACATTTCCTGATAGTCTGGCATCCCAATCACCTCTCGGATATTTTAGGACATATTGTCCAATAATGCAATAGGACAATATGGACTAAAATATACTGAATTTGGGTGATGTTATGAAGCTCCGTATCCGGGATTTACGGGAGGACAGGGATTTGAAACAGCAGCAGGTGGCGAAAGATATGCTGTGTGACCAAAGTCTGTACTCCAAATATGAGCGGGGAGAGCGGGTCCTTCCGCTGGAATTGGCGGACAGGCTGGCGGACTATTTCGGCACCAGCGTGGACTATCTGTTGGGCCGGACCGACGAAAAGACGCCCTACCCGAAAAGCAAACGGAAATAAAAACGACCGCTTTCGCGGTCGTTTTTTCATGCCCGGAAGGCGTTTTTTGAAACGATCAGGCTTTTTTCCGGCGGGCCATCAGGGCCAGGAACGCCAGGGTCACGGCGCAGACGCCGATCTGCCAGCCCCGGGTGGGCAGGCCCTGGACCAGGATCACCAGGATCAGGATGGGCAGCACCACGGCAAAGTAGATATGGAACAGGGTTTTGAGGGCGCCGTTTTCCGGCAGCTTCAGGCCGGAGCCGGTGTTGGCCTCCGCCAGGAACTTGTCAAAGCCCCAGCCCCATTTGGTGACGCAGAACAGCAGGTAGATCAGAGAGCCGATAGGCAGCAGCAGGTTGCTGACGATGAAGTCCTCGCTGTCCAGCACGTCCTTGCCCAGGAAGGGGTGGAAGCCGCTCCACAGGTTGTAGCCCAGGACGCAGGGCATACTGGCGATGAGGATGAAGGCGCAGTTGACCAGGACCGCCTTCTTCCGGGTCCAGCCGAAGTTATCCATACAACAGGCCAGCAGGTTCTCGAACACGGCAATGATGGTGGAGAAGCTGGCGAAGGTCATGAACAGGAAAAACAGCGTGCCCCACAGGCGGCCGCCCGCCATGTTTACGAAGACCTTGGGCAGGGTCATGAAGATCAGGGCGGGACCGGCGTTGGGCTCCACGCCGAAGGAGAAGCAGGCGGGGAAGATGATGAGGCCGCTCATCAGGGCCACGAAGGTGTCCAGACAGCAGATGCGGACGGACTCGCCGGTGAGGGTGTGGTCCTTACTCATGTAGCTGCCGAAGATCTCCATGGCGGCTATCCCTAGGCTCAGAGTGAAGAACGCCTGGTTCATGGCGGCGGTGATGACGGAGCCCAGGCCCGCCTCCTTGGCACGCTGGAAGTCGGGCAGCAGGTAGAACTTCACGCCCTCCGCGGCACCGGGCAGCAGGAAGCTGTGGACCGCCAGCACTACGATCAGGCACAGCAGGCCCAGCATCATCACCTTGGTGATGCGCTCCAGGCCCTTCTGCAGGCCGAAGGAGCAGACCAGGAAGCCCGCCAGTACCGTCAAGACCATCCAGACCGTCATTTCCGTGGGGTTGGACAGCATGGCGCCGAAGACGCCGTCCACGGCGTCGCCCTGGAGACCGGTGAAGGTGCCGTCGGCAAATTTGAAGAAGTAGCCCAGCATCCAGCCGGAGACGGTGGTGTAGTACATCATCAGCAGGTAGCAGCCGATCACACAGAACCAGCCGTGGATATGCCAGCTGCTGCCGGGCTGCTCCAGGGTCTTGTAGCCCAGCACGGCGCTCTTGCGGCTGGCACGGCCCACCGCCAGCTCCATGGACAAAATGGGCACGCCCATCAGGGCCAGAGACAGCAGGTAGAACAGCACGAACACGCCGCCGCCGTTGGCACCGGTGACATAGGGGAATTTCCAGACGTTGCCGATGCCGATGGCGCAGCCAGCGCTGACCAGCAGGAAGCCCAGCCGGGATTGGAAGTTTTCTCGTTTCATGGGGGTATCTCCTTACTCTTTTTCAAACCGCCCGAAGGGGGTGGTTTTTATGGTAAAGGACTACTATTGGAAAGTCAATGGGGTTCCGGGGGAAAACTTCCGATGTATCCACTAAAATACGATGTTAAAATAAGAAAAAGTTATGATGTGAAGGCTGGCGCATCCAACGGGCGCGGGACGATGCGCCGCTTTGCGGCGCGAGGACGAGGCCGTTTCCCTTTCGGAGAGGGCGGAAAGGGGGCCGCCTGCGGGCGCGGGACGGGGGTGGTCGGCCCACGGGGTCGGGACGGGGGACGTGCCCGGCTTCGCCGGGCAGGATGCGGCCCCCACTTTTCTTTGTCTTGACAAAGAAACCCTCCAGAGGGGCTTCTCTTGCCGCTGCGCGGCAATTCACCTTCAGCCGCCGCAGCAGCGGTGGAAAAGAAACCGCTTGGATGTCCAAAACCTGCCCGTTCGGGCAGGTTTGGACCAGGACGGGGGTCGGGCGAGACGGTGCCCCCTTAATAGGGCAGTCTCCTGCCGGGTGCGACTGGGATTTGGGGAACAGAGAGGGTGCTTCCCCGCATTTAAGGGCTTGGGTGGGGCTTTCGGGGTGGTCGTCGGATTTGGCACGCTTTTGGCCTTGCGCTTACCTTCGCCTAAGAGCCGCCGCAAAGCGGCGGCTCTTAGGCCGGAGATAAATGGGGGGAGCCTCCCCCGCTATCCCCCTGCCGGGGGAAAACAAAAGGGCCAGCCCCCGCCGGGGACCGGCCCTCGATGTTTATACGTAGCTTTGACTATTGACGTCGAACACGCCGCGGGTGGTGATGCGCAGGGAGGGGATCACCGGCAGGGCCATGAAACTCAGCGTCATGAAGGGGTCGATGCCCCGGCTGACACCCAGGGCGTAGGCCTTTTCCTTGGCATCCTCCAGCTTCTCGTTGACGGTCACCAGCGGTTCGTCGCTCATAATGCCTGCAATGGCCAGGGGGACTTCCGCCTTGGGGGCGCCGCCGTCCCAGACCACGATGCCGCCGTTCAGCTCCACCACCCGGTTCACAGCGGCGGCCATGTCCGCCTCGTTGGTGCCCACCACGATGATGTTGTGGGAGTCGTGGGAAATAGAGGTGGCCACGGCGCCGGACTTCAGGCCGTAGCCCTGGAGAAAGCCGATGCCGATGTGGTGGGTGTTTTTGTGGCGCTCCACTACGGCGATCTTCAGCACGTCGTACTCCACGTCGATGCGGTCGGAGTATCCGGCGTCGGTGGTGGTGATCTCACCGTTCACCATGCCGATGATGCCCCGGGGACGGTGCTCCGTGAAGTTCTCCGCCGTCAGGGTGCCCACATGGAAGGTGCTGTGGGCCCGGTCCGTCAGGTACTGTTCAATTTCCGGCGCGGGGAAGTCCCGGACCACGCCGTTTTCCACCATCAGCTCGCCTTTTTTGTAGACCTTTTCAATGTTGAAATTCTGGAAATCGTCGATGATGACGAAGTCGCCCAGATAGCCGGGAGCGATGGCGCCCCGGTTGTTCAGCAGGAAGTACCGGGCGGCGTTGTGGCAGGCCACCTTCACCGCGGTGATGGGGTCCACGCCCAGGCCGATGGCCTTTTTTACGATATAGTCGATGTGGCCCTTTTCCAGCAGGTCGTTGGGGTGCTTATCGTCGGTGCAGAACATGCACCGCTCGCTGTATTTGTCGCACAGCAGAGGCACCAGGGCCTCCAGGTTCCGGGCGGCGGTGCCCTCCCGGATCATAATGAACTGGCCCCGCTCCAGCTTGGCGATGGCGTCGTTCAGGTCATGGCACTCGTGGTCGGAGTACACACCGGCGGCGATATAGGCGTTCAGGTCGTTGTCCACCAGGTCCGGGGCGTGGCCGTCGATCTTCTTATGGTGGGCCTGGGCCGCCACGATCTTCTCCACACACTGGTCGTCCCCGGCGATGGTGCCCACGAAGTTCATCATCTCCGCAAGGCCCTGGACCCGGGGGTGGTCATAGAAGCTGTCGATGGCCCGGTAATCCAGCACCGCACCGGATTCGTCCAGGGGCGTTGCCGGGACGCAGGAGGGCAGCATGAACCGCACATCCACCGGCAGGTCCTCCGTGGCCTGGAGCATATACTCGATGCCGTCGGTGCCCATGACGTTGGCGATCTCGTGGGGGTCGGTGATGACGGTGGTGGTGCCGTGGGGTAGGACGGCCTTCACGAACTCCCGAGGAGAGACCAGAGAGCTTTCCAGGTGGATGTGGGCGTCCAGGAAGCCGGGGAGGACGATCTTGCCGGTGCAGTCCTCTTCCACCGTGCCGGAGTAGGTGCCCATGCCCACAATGAGACCCTCCGCCACGGCGATGTCCGCCGTGCATAGCTGGTTGGCGAACACATTGACGTAGGTGGCGTTCTTCAGCACCAGGTCCGCCGGTTCCCGGCCGGCGGCCGCGTTGATGATGCGGCGCTTTTTCAGCAGCTTCCGGTTGATCTTGCCAGCGTAGCTTTCAGACATAGAACCACTCCTTCTGATTATTTTTTAGATATTAAATTTTATTATGATAGGCATAAAAGATAATAATATCTTTATTAGAGTGAGTATACGCTAAAACCGGCGGTTTGTCTACTGAAAAAACAGGAAAATTTTTGGGTGTTTTATTGGTAGCGGTAACGCTGGCGGGTGTATTCGTCCACGCAGTGGTGGAAAAGGGCCTGGTCGTGAAATTCCAACAGCTCGAAGCCCTCTACCGGGTGAAAGGACACGATGCGCTGGGCTGTGTCCACCCAGATGCGCCAGGTGGGTGAGTCTTGGTCGTTCATGGCAGCCTCCTGTTTCGACTTTTTCTCTATTCTATGCGATTACCGCATAAAAATAAATATGCGATTTTTGCATACCATACAATGAGAAGAAATGAGACTGTCGATAAACCCGGAAACCTTGCGCGACGAGAAGGAAGATAGTTACGAAAGAAACCCAGGAAGGGTGTCTTTCGTTTTTAATCATAATTTTTTCTGAACTTGAAAAGTTCAGAAAAAATTGCAGCAGCTTGTCGAAAAGACTTTTTCGACAAGCTGGGAAATCAGACGAGGAGGGGAGCGCCTATGTATCAGCGGCTGCGGAACCTGCGGGAGGACCGGGATTTGAACCAGACGGCGGTGGCGGCGGTACTGCACGTCTCCCAGACCACCTATTCCCGGTATGAGAGCGGGACACTGGACATCCCCAGCGCGTCCCTCATTGCCCTTGCCCGGTTTTACGGTACCAGTGTAGACTATCTGCTGGGGCTGACGGACGAGCCCGCGCCGTACCGCAGATAAAGGAGGGAGCAGTATGGAGGACAAAGAACTGGTGAGCCGCTTTTTCGTAGAGGGCTATGAAAGGAAAAACTTCGATTTTATTATGGAGTGTCTGGCGGAAAACTACCTGGACCACAGTCCGGCGGGGGCCAGAAGCAACCGGGATGCGGTCGGGATTCTGAAAGCCGTTTCCGGGACGTTTGGAGATATGCGGGTCAGCATGGAGGATATTTTTTCGGAAAACGGAATGGTGGGGACGAGGGTCCGCTACGAGGGCGTCCATATCGGAGAGTGGATGGGAATTGCCGCCATGGGCCGGCGGATTTCCTTTGAAGCCCTTGAGAATTTCAAAGTGGCTGACGGAAAGATCGTGGAATCCTGGGGATATTGGCCGGATAAGGAAATCGAACGTTTGCTGAGAGCGTGATTATTTGCCCCATCCATTGCGAAAACGCGGCGGATGGGGTATACTATCTTAATTATGAAATCATTTCCGGGAGGACGCACCCATGAAGCTCATGGTCATCGACGGCAATTCCATCATCAATCGGGCCTACTACGGCATCCGGCCCCTTTCTACCCGGGACGGGCTGTACACCCACGCCGTTTTCGGCTTTCTGACCACCTTGCTGCGGCTGGAGGGGGAGGAGACGCCGGACGCGGTGTGCGTTACCTTTGACGTCCACGCGCCCACCTTCCGCCACACCGCCGACGAGGCCTACAAGGCCACCCGGAAGCCCATGCCGGAGGAGCTGCGGATGCAGGTGCCGGTACTGAAAGAGGTGCTGGACGCCCTGAACATCCCCCGGTACGAGATGGAGGGCTGGGAGGCCGACGACCTGATCGGCACCATCTCCCGCAAGTGCGAGGCTGCCGGGTGGGAGTGCGTGGTGGTCACGGGAGACAAGGACAGTTTGCAGCTCATCACCGACCGCACCAAGGTGAAGCTGGTGTCCACCCGCATGGGCCAGACCACCACCAAGGATATGACGCCAGAGACCTTCCGGGAGCAGTATGGGTTTGATCCCATTCACATGATCGACCTGAAGGCCCTGATGGGGGATTCCTCCGACAACATTCCCGGCGTGCCGGGCGTTGGAGAAAAGACCGCCATGGATCTGATTCAGAAGTATGAGAGCATCGATGCCTTGTATGGGAAACTGCCGGACATCGAGGCCAAGCCCGCCGCCATCCGCAAGCTGACGGAGGGGGAGGAGAGCGCACGGCACTCCTACTGGCTGGCCACCATTGTCACCGACGCGCCGCTGGATTTTAAGCCGGAGAACAATCTGGTGAAGGAGCCCGGCGGGGCGGCGTATCCGCTGTTTTTGCGGCTGGAATTTACGAAACTCATCGAAAAATTCGGCCTGAAGCCCGAGGAGACGGCGGCGGAGCCGAAAAAAGCCGATCTCACGGTCACGGTGGAGCAGGTGACGGACCAGACTAAGGCGGATGAGCTGCTGGCTCTCTGGCGCGGGGCGGACCATGTGTCCCTGCTGGCGCTGCCGGACCTGACGGGCATTGTAGTGGTGTGCAAAACCGAAGAAAACACCGCCGTGACGGCGGAACTGTTCTTTGAGAAGTTCTCCGGGGACTGGAACGGGCTTTTGCGCTCGCTGTTTGCCGGGGACATCAAAAAGGTGTCCCACAACGTGAAGGACCTGATGCGGACGCTGCTGGAAAACGGTCTGCCCGCCGAGGGGTTCCTCTTCGATACGGCGCTGGCGGCTTATTTGCTGGACGCAACGGCGGGAAGCTACGATTTGCAGAGGCTGTTCGTGGCCTATTTCAATGAGGAACTGCCAAAGCCCTTGTATCTGGAAAAAGAGGCGTTCTCCCTGCTGGGGGACGCTGCCCAGGCGGAAGCGTCCTTCGACAGCTACGCCACGGCGGTGGACGCGCTGTATGATGCGCTGGCTCCCAGGCTGAAAGAGCTGGACATGTGGGATCTGTTCGAGACCGCCGAGCTGCCGTTGTGCCGCGTGCTGGCGGAGATGGAGCTGGCGGGCTGCCGGGTGGACGCCCGGGCCCTGGCGGAGTTCGGCGAGATGCTGTCCCGTCGGGCGGCGGAGCTGGAGCAGAAGATTTACGATATGGCGGGGGAGAGCTTCAACATCAACTCCCCCAAGCAGTTGGGCGAAATTCTTTTTGGAAAGCTGGGCCTGCCCCACGGGAAAAAGACCAAGACCGGCTGGTCCACCAACGCGGACGTGCTGGAAAAGCTGCGCTATGAGGCGCCCATCGTGGGGGCGGTGCTGGAATACCGGCAGCTCACCAAGCTGAAATCCACCTATGCCGACGGTTTGCTGAAGGCGTTGGACCCGGACGGACGGGTGCGGACTTCTTTCCAGATGACCGTCACCGCCACCGGGCGGCTGAGCTCCACGGAGCCGAATTTGCAGAACATCCCCACCCGCACCGATCTGGGCAGCGAGATTCGGCGGATGTTCGTGCCCGCCGGGGGCTGCGTGCTGGTGGACGCGGACTACTCCCAGATCGAACTGCGCCTCCTGGCCCACATGGCC
The DNA here is from genome assembly GCA_017937405.1 of Oscillibacter sp. GTDB lineage: Bacteria > Bacillota > Clostridia > Oscillospirales > Oscillospiraceae > Oscillibacter. Next base: position 9,563 of record JAGBDS010000025.1, on the reverse strand, counting down.
GGGGACGAGGGGATGCGGGAAGCCTTCCTCTCCGGCGGAGATTTCCACGCCGAGACGGCGGCCAAGGTGTTCCATGTGGAGCGGGCGGAGGTCACGCCGGAGATGCGCCGCAGCGCCAAGGCGGTGAACTTCGGCATTGTATACGGTATCTCCGCTTTCTCCCTGAGCCAGGACATCGGCGTCTCCGTGGCGGAGGCGAAAGATTACATGGAGGCGTATTTCGCTACCTTCCCCGGCGTGCGGAAGTATATGGATGAAGTGGTGGAAAAGGCCAAGGAAAACGGCTATGTGGAGACGCTGCTCCACCGCAGGCGGGACCTGCCGGAGCTGAAGTCCTCCAACTTCAACCTGCGGTCCTTCGGCGAGCGGGTGGCGCTGAATATGCCCGTTCAGGGCACGGCGGCGGACGTCATGAAGCTGGCCATGGTGGCCGTCCACAAGCGGCTGAAGGCGGAAAAACTGCAGGCCCGGCTGGTGCTCCAGGTCCACGATGAACTCATCGTGGAGTGCCCGGAAAGCGAGGCGGAGACGGTGGCGAAGCTGCTGGAGGAGGAGATGGAGCATGTGGTCTCCCTGTCCGTCCCCCTGACCGCCGAGGCCCACTGGGGCAAAAACTGGCTGGAGGCCAAGGGCTGAAACATGGTGAGGAGTGAAGATATGGAAGAAAAACAAATGCATGTGCGCATCGTACCCATGAACGGAGACCATCTGGACGAGGTGGCGGAACTGGAGCGCATCTGCTTCTCCACCCCCTGGTCCCGGAATATGCTGGCGGAGGAGCTGGAGAACATGCTGTCCGCCTTTCTGGTGGCGCTGGATGACAACGACCGGGTGGTGGGCTACGCCGGGCTGCAGGTGGTGCTGGACGAGGGCTACATCACCAACATCGCCGTGCGGCCGGAGTGCCGCCGCCAGGGCATCGCGGGAAAGCTGCTGCAGGTGTTCCTGGATTTTGCCAAGGGAAACCACCTGGCGTTCCTGACGCTGGAGGTGCGGGCCTCCAACTATGATGCCATCGCTCTCTACGGCGCCCGGGGCTTCCGGGGCGTGGGCCGGCGGAAGAATTACTACGAGCATCCCAAGGAGGATGCCATCATCATGACAAGGGAGTTTAACACCGATGGAACTGAGGATACCGTCTCTGGAACAGCTGCGGACCGTCTATGACCGGGATTTGAAGGAGGCGTTTCCCGCTGCGGAATTAAAGCCCCTGCGGAACATGGAACGGATGTGGGAAGAGGGCTGGTACAGGCCCTGGTGCCTGTTTGACGGGGACAACATCGTGGGCGAGGCGTTCTTGTGGCTGGGTCATCCCGGCTGGGCGTTGCTGGACTACCTGTGCGTTTCCCGCGGCTCCCGGAACGGGGGGCTGGGCTCTGTGATCTTGCAGAAGCTGCGGGAGCGGGAGGCGGATACCGTCATCTTCGGCGAGAGCGAGGCGCCTGCGGACGCCCCGGACCCGGAAATGGCGGAGCGGCGGCTGGGCTTCTACGCCCGGAACGGCCTGCGGACGGCGGGCTATGACACGGAGATGTTCGGCGTCCACTACAAGACGCTGTATCTGGCGTCTGGTGAGGTGGACGAGGCGGAGCTGATGCGGGAGCACCGCTTCGTGTACGAAAACACCTTCGCGGCGGATAAATTCCACAAGTACGTCCGCATTCCCTATGACCCGGATGCGGCGCCGGGGGCCAAGGTGCCCTGGCAGCAGTGAGAGAAAGAAGTGACATAAGTTGAAAATTCTGGCTTTTGAATCCTCCTGTGACGAGACTGCCGTGGCGGTGGTGGAGGACGGGCGGCGTGTGCTGTCCGACGCTATCGCATCCCAGGCGGATATGCATGCCCTCTACGGCGGCGTGGTGCCGGAGATCGCCTCCCGGAAGCATGTGGAGGCCATCGCGGCCCTGACGGAAAAGGCGCTGTCCGACGCGGGCTGTACCCGGGCGGACATCGACGCCGTGGCAGTGACGTACGCCCCGGGGCTCATCGGGGCGGTGCTGGTGGGCTTGAGCTTCGCCAAGTCCGTAGCTTACGCGCTGAATGTGCCCCTCATCCCCGTTCACCACGTCCGGGGCCACATCGCCGCCAACTACCTGGCGTTTCCAGAGCTGGAGCCGCCGTTTCTGGCGCTGGCCATCTCCGGCGGCAACACCCTCATCGTGGACGTGCGGGACTATACGGATATGGTCATTCTGGGCGCTACCCGGGACGACGCGGCGGGGGAGTGCTTCGACAAGGCGGCCCGAGTGCTGGGCCTGCCCTATCCCGGCGGCAAGCCCCTGGACGACCTGGCGAAGGGGTCCCAGGGCGGCGTGTACAGGCTGCCTCACGCCCATGTGGATGGTGCGCCCCTGGACATGAGCTTCTCCGGCCTGAAAACAGCGGTGGTGAATCTGGCCCACCATGCGGAGCAGGTGGGGGAGGAGCTGGACCGGGCGGCGCTGGCGAAGGACTTTGCCCAGGCCGTCAGCGATACCCTGGTGCCCCGGGCCATGGAAGCGCTGAGACAGACCGGCTACAAGACCATGGCGGCGGCCGGCGGCGTGGCGGCCAACTCCGTCATCCGGGGAGACCTGGAGCGGGCCTGTGCGCAGCGGGGCTGCAAGCTGTATCTGCCGCCGCTGAAGCTGTGCGGCGATAACGGCGCCATGATCGGCGCACAGGGGTATTATGAGTATCTGGCGGGTCACACGGCGGGCATGGAGCTGAATGCCTATGCTACCAGGGACATTGCGGATTGATAAAAGATATAGGAAGGGCAGGCCCGCGGGCCTGCCCTTCCTGTATAAATGCAGTCCTCTTTGCATGATTGTATGTGGAACATGCATTGGCCATCAGGAAAACTTCTTTTTCTGATAAAAAAGAGAGGATATTTTCGGGAAAAAGACAAAGACACAGCGTAGAATGTGGAAAACAGGTGGAAATCATGAGGAAAGCAGAAATTATGTAAATCTTGAACTGAGGAGAAGGAAACGGAAAAATGGAGTTACAGAAGATGTAAAAATTTGGATAATACATCCATATAGATTGAAAATAAAAGGAAATACATATGTGGAAAACTGTGTGGAGAATGTGAATAACTCTTTGTAGAAGAATGTTATATAAAATTTTATGTAAAATAAAAACAGAAAGAAAGAACGAAAAACAATGGAATAAAAAGGAAAATAATTTTCGGTTTTATCAGAAAAGTATCAAATAAAATCGGCAATTTTTTATGGGATATCTGATAGGATGCAAATGAAAAAAGGAAAGTCCTATGATAAAATTGCAAGAGATTATGCAAATATACAGTTTGTAATATACAAGGGCCGAGCGTATACCATCCAGATGCCCCCAGTGGTTTCTGTAAAAGGGTGTTGACGCTGGGAAAAAAGTGTGGTATCATCAACTCCGGCTAAAAAAATATGCTGGTGTAGCTCAGTTGGTAGAGCAACTGATTCGTAATCAGTAGGTCGCCGGTTGTAGTTAAGGAATTCCTTTTCAAAAGCCAAAAAGTGTGGTAAACTAAAAATAGGGTATGGCGAAAGAGCCAATTCTCATAAGAAATGCTACTGTAGCTCAGTCGGTAGAGCAGCTGATTCGTAATCAGCAGGCCAGCGGTTCAAGTCCGCTCAGTAGCTCCAAGAAAATCCATGCCCTTGCGGCATGGATTTTTGCTTATCTGAAAGGAGCAAAAATCCATGAGCGAACGAGAGTACGCATCCCTGAAAAGCGCCCTTGCTTCCACCCGTATGGAGGGCTTTGAAGTAACAGAGCAGACAGTAAAGGACTGCGTCCGCCTTCTGGCAGGTGATGTTTCCGTTGCGGATTTGGTAAGGGAAATCGTGAGTCGTCCGGCAAAGGCGGTGTAATATGGGATACAGTCTTGACCCAATCGCCGATAACTGCTACCCCGGCACGGCTGTGTTGATAAACAAATTTGACATCCATGATGAGGCCAAACTCAACGAGGTGGAAACGGTTCTGGTGTCTGCCCGCAGTGCGGAATGGATGGAGCATCCCAAAGCAGACAGTTTCGACTTTACCCATTACAAGGCTGTCCACCATTTTCTATTCTCTGACCTGTACGATTGGGCAGGTCAAATCCGCACGGTGGATATCAGCAAGAAGGGTACCCGGTTTTGTTCCGCAGAAAACATCGAGCGTCAGGCGGAGCTGATTTTCCACCGCCTTAAGGAGCGAAATTACTTCAACAACTTACCTCACGGCGAGTTTGTGGACGAGATTGTAGACTTTTACTGTGTAACCAATGACCTACACCCCTTTCGAGAAGGTAATGGCCGTACCCAGCGGCTTTTCTTACGCAACTTATTCGCAATGCCGGATATGACCTAAATTGGTCGGAAGTGGACGGTGACTTGTTGATGATCGCAACAATCCAGTCCGCCACAGTCCCAAAGGAGTGTTTTTCAGTTTTTCTGCTTGTTTCCAATGCTTTTTAATCATTTTTGCTCCAATCAGGTTATTGTTTAGCACTCTTCGCAGCGGCATATTCCGTATATTCCGAAAGTGTCTGTGGCAATTCATGTGGTCAAAAAACCGCCTCTGCTCAATAGCTTGAGCAGAGGCGGTTTTAATTGGTTGAATTGTAACTCTGATTTAGAAATTGCACAACAGTTTTCTGCAGAGGTACACGTCAAAATATGCGCTGCACAAACAAAGAATAAGGCCTGACACTGTGCAGGGAGTCTTTTAGAATTTGTGTGGTTAAGTGAACAACTCGCCCATAAAATGTGATAGCAAGCAAAATATTCACTTATTTTTTGTGAATTCGATTGATTTCTACACTCTCTGCCACTATAATAACAGCAAAGGAGGCGACCGATATGCTTTACTTGAAGCGAAAAATTGATGCTTTCTTAGCTGCTTGGAAAGAAAATCCTGACAGAAAGCCGTTGATTGTCAAGGGACCACGACAGGTAGGCAAGACGGAATCAATCAAAAGGTTTGGAGAGATGAACTACAAAAGTGTGATCTGTATCAATTTTGTAGAAGAGCCGAAGTATAAGATGATTACAGCAGATGGATACAAGGCAGAGGACATCATCAAGAACATTTCCAGAATGGACCCGTCCAAACGGTTTATCGAAGGTGAAACCCTGATATTTTTTGATGAACTGCAGGAGTTCCCGGATATTGCTACAGCACTGAAGTTCTTTAAAATCGATGGCAGATTCGATGTGATCTGCAGCGGCTCCATGCTGGGCATCAACTACCGGAAAATCGAAAGCAACAGCGTCGGCTACAAATCGGATTATGAGATGTTCTCTCTGGATTTTGAGGAATTCCTGTGGGCAAAGGGCTATGACGATAGCTTCATCGAAGATATGCTGGAACATATGCGGAGCCTCACTCCCTTCAATGCGGTAGAAATGTCAGTGTGCAGCGAACTTTTCCTTGACTACTGCATCTTGGGAGGAATGCCTGCAGTCGTTCGTGAGTTTATCTCAAAGGGAACATTTGAAGGTTCGCTCGAAGTCCAAAGGCAGCTCATCGCTGATTACAAAGAAGATATTCGCAAATATGCCGAAGGCATGGACCAGACGAGAATACTGAATGTGTTCAATCATATCCCGGTACAATTGGCGAAAGACAATAAAAAATTTCAAATTTCAAAAGTCGCTTCCGGCGCACGGTTCCGTGACTACCGCGGCTGCATCGAATGGCTGGATGATGCGGGAATGGTCAATATCTGCTATTGCCTGAATTTCCCCGAACTACCGCTCCAGGGCAATTACGATGACACGAAATATAAAATCTACTTTGCAGACAGCGGTTTGCTTGTAGCGATGCTTGACGAAGAAGCACAGGAAGACCTGCGTGCCAACAAAAATCTCGGTGTCTACAAAGGCGCACTCTATGAGAATGCCGTGGGAGAAGCACTGGTGAAAGCAGGATACAAGCTCTATTATTATAAACGTGATGATTCGACATTAGAGCAAGACTTCTTTGTCAGAACGGCAAAATCATTGATTCCGCTTGAAGTAAAGGCGAAAAACGGGACCGCCAAATCCATGAGAACTTTAATCAGCAGTGATAAATACTCCGATATTCATTGCGGAATCAAATTCACGGGGGGAAACATCGGATACAGTGACAGCATCTATACATTCCCTTACTTCTGCGCTTTCTTGCTGAAGCGATACTTGGCAGAATCAAGCCTGTAAAGAAACTTAAAATATACATGAGGGAGGAATCTGCTTGCATAAAACAGCGTTGATACGCGATCAAATCTATACCTTCCTTGAGCAGCTTCCCTCATTGGATCAGGAGGAAAACTTGATCCTCTGTGCAAATGATTCAGGAGAAAAATATGTGTGCTCAGCACAGCTTTGGCAAAAGCGCTCCTTGATATCTGAACAAGCCACCCCAGTTCATAGAAACAGCACAACACAGGAAAAAATCGAATTCTTTTTGTCTGTATTTAAAGGACGAGAGAATGTATATGCCAGGCGATATCATAGTATTAAAACCGGAAAAAGCGGTTACACGCCGGTGTGCAAACATGAGTGGGAGCCCGAATTGTGCGATAAAAAGAAATACCGTTGTCCGGATTGCCCAAACCGGGAATTTCTGCCGCTGACCGAGGAAGTCGTCAAGGCACATTTAATGGGACGTGACCCGCTGTGCCGTGATGTTGTTGCCATATATCCCATGTTGGAAAACAATACGACATGGCTGTTAGCCGCAGACTTTGATGAGGAAAACTGGCAGGCCGATGTGACTGCGTTTTGTAAATGTTGCCAAAACACAGGACTCACTCCAGCGACAGAGCGTTCGCGCTCAGGCAACGGCGCTCATGTGTGGTTTTTCTTCTCGGAACCAGTGCCGGCAGCAGACGCACGGCGCTTGGGCAGCAGCCTGCTTACTCAAACGATGACCTGTCGGCACGAACTATCCTTTTCCTCCTATGACAGATTGTTTCCTTCGCAAGACACCGTTCCGAAAGGCGGTTTTGGAAATCTGATCGCGCTGCCCTTCCAAGGGCAGGCGCAGAAAAGCGGAAACTCCCTGTTTGTCGATGATTACTTTGTTCCTTATAAAGATCAGTGGGCTTTCCTATCCTCTTTGCCGAGAATCACGCCAGAGCAGTTAGAGGAATGTCTGCGGCAGCTTTGCCGCGACGGAGATATGGGGGACTTGGCAGACACGGAGGAAAAACAAGCGCCGTGGAAGCACAAACGTGTTCGCAGAAAGCTGACGAGGGAAGACTTTCCACTCCAGGGTAAATTGACTTTCTCCAACTTGATCTACATAGAAAAAGCAGGGTTCTCTCAGGCTGCGCTGAATACGATCAAACGGTTGGCCGCTTTTCCTAATCCCGAATTTCGCGCCAAGCAAGCCATGCGCCTCCCGGTATACGGGACTCCGCGTGTATTGGACTGCGGCTATGAGGATGATGCCTATATCGGCGTTCCCCGGGGCTGTCTGGATGCGGTCATGGAGCTGTTCGAGCAGCATGATGTTCCATTCGCCCTGGATGACCTCAGATACACGGGACGCCCCATTGATGTTTCGTTTCGGGGAACCCTGCGCCCGGAACAAGAACCGGCGGCGCAGGCATTGCTTGCTGAAGATATGGGCGTTTTGTCCGCAACGACAGCGTTTGGTAAGACTGTGATCGGCGCCTGGCTAATCGGTGAGCGCAAGGTCAACACCTTGATCCTTGTGCAGTCCAGCGCATTACTCGAACAGTGGAAATCGTCTCTGGAACAGTTTCTGGATATCCGCGAGGCGTTGCCGGAACCGCCGAAAAAGCGTGGACGGAAGAAAAAGATGCATCTGATTGGTCAGATCGGCGCAGGCAAGAACACGCGTAGCGGGATCGTTGATGTCGCCATTATGCAGTCCCTGTTTGAAGGAGAAGAAAAATCGGTCAAGACCTTCACGGAAGAATATGGAATGATCATCGTGGATGAGTGCCATCATGTTGCAGCCTTTACCTTTGAAAGCATTCTGAAGTCGGTCCATGCCAAGTATATCTATGGCCTTTCGGCCACTCCGGTACGAAAAGATGGACATCATCCTATCATCTTTATGCAGTGTGGTCCGATTCGATATATGGTCGACGCAAAAAGTCAGGCTGAAAAACGGACATTCTCCCATTTCGTGATCCCGAGATTCACCCGAACCAGATTGCCGAATGCCGGCGGCATTCAGGACCTATATGCCGGAGTCGTCGCAAACAGCAACAGAAATGATCTGCTGATAGCGGATACGCTGAAACTCATTCAGGAAAGCCGTACGCCCATTCTGCTCACAGAGAGAAAAGAGCACGCCGCGGTGCTTGCGTCCTTGCTGGAGGGAAAGGTCCAAAATGTTTTTCTGCTTGTTGGCAGCGACAAACAGAAGGACAAACGGGAAAAGCTGTCGGCTCTACAGGATATTCCTCCGGACGAGGATGTTGTGGTCGTTGCTACCGGCAAATATATTGGAGAAGGTTTTGACTCTCCCCGTCTTGACACGCTCCTTTTGGCAATGCCAATCTCGTGGAAAGGAACACTGGCACAGTATGCAGGCCGGCTCCACAGGAACTATGAGGGAAAGAACGAAGTTCGTATCTATGACTATGTGGATGTTCATGTTCCGGTATTGGAGCGAATGTATCATAAGCGGCTGAAGGGGTATGCGGAACTTGGTTATCAAGTGAAATTCGGTGCACATGACGACCATGTCTGCATGATTTATGATGGTCATACTTCTGCGGCAGCCTTTGAGCAGGATTTGAGCAATACAGCCAGGAGCGTTGTAGTTTTCAGTCCATATATTCAAAAAGGCCGCGTCAGCAAATTACTGCCTGCTCTGCAGGAAATCGTTGCTGCTGGCATGACTGTGACTGTCCACACAAGGGAAGTTGAGAGTTATGAGATCATCCACCAATCGGAGATTCAGGAAACGCTCCTGCTCTTGCGGCAAACGGGAATACAAGTGCTCACTCATCAAGAACTGCAGCAGCGATACGCTGTTATTGACGAAAGCGTAGTCTGGTATGGAAATGTGGATTTCTTTGCTTTCGGAAGAAAAGACGCTGAGGTGCTGCGTTTTGTGAACTCCGATGTTGCCGGTGAACTTCTGGGGTTGTCTCAAGAGAATTGTGAAGAACAGATGATGATTGAAGAAATGTAGTAAATGGTGATGTTCGGATAAGGAATACACATTCCCTCGCATATCCATGTGGTTCTAACCTCCTACAACATATGACGGGAGAACTTTTTGACCTTTTTCCTGGCTCTCTTTATTCTTTTTGGCTCTTTCTAACACTTTTTAATCTCTTTTAATTCGTTCTGTTCCACCACAGTCCCAAACAATCCGGAAAAACTTTTTTCGGCCGTTTTTGATGGTTTTTAGTCATTTCCACTCGTTTTCACTTACTCTTTAGGCCTCTTTGAACCTGCGTTTTCCGGGTATTCCGGCGCTGTCTGTGTAAGCGTCAAATGTAGCGGCGGATTGAAGATCACCCGCGAAAATGAGAGAATACCACCGTATAGAACGTAAAGTCCACGCACTATGCGTGAACTCTACGCGAAAAACGGAGGTAGATCACAATGGGAGAACTTCGGCAG
>JAGBDS010000024.1 GCA_017937405.1 Oscillibacter sp. | reverse complement strand
CGAGCCGAACCTGGTACACGACCAGTTCGGAGACAAATACCCGATCCCCCAGCACGGCGGCAAAACCATTGAATTCCGCAAATACAGCCCGCTGGATAAGGCGCTGACGGCCCTGACCGAGGGCGTGACGCCGGCGGGCAACAAGCTCAACGTATCGACCGTGGAAGCGACGGTGGATCAGTACGGCGACTTTATCGAGATTTCCGACGTGCTGGAGCTGACGGCCATCGACCGCAACCTGGAGCAATCCACCAAGCTGCTGGGCGGGCAGGCGGGCCGCACCCTGGACACCGTGACCCGCGAGGTGATCACCGCCGGCACCAACGTGATGTACGCACCCAAGGCTGACGGCACGGAGATCCTAACCCGCGCCGCGGTTGCCGGCGATTGCCTCCTAACGCTGGACATGATCTTCAAGGCGGCGGCTAAGCTGCGCGAAATGAATGCGATGCCCATCGACGACGCCTTTGTGGCGGTGATCCACCCGAACGTGGCTTGCGACCTGATGCGCTCGGACAAGTGGATGGACGTGCACAAGTACGCCACGCCTGAGAACATCTATCGCGGGGAGATCGGCCAGCTGGGCGGGGTACGCTTTGTGCAGACTACGGAAGCCAAGATTATCGGCGGAGCCGGAGCCGACGGGGTTTCGGTTTACTGCACGATGGTGATTGCAGCCAATGCCTATGGGGTGACGGAGGTTTCCGGCGGCGGGCTGCAGCATATCGTCAAGCAGCTGGGCTCCAGCGGCACGGCCGATCCGCTGAACCAGCGCGCCACGACCGGCTGGAAGGCTATGAAGGTGGCCGAACGGCTCGTCGAGGAATACATGGTGCGAATTGAGCACGCATGCGCCACAAACCCCAAGGCCAAGTCTAACTAGAGGAGGGTATCATGGCTACAAAGACGAGCGCCGATGCTACTACCGGCGCCCTTGACCCCCGGCGGCTGGTGAAGATCCGGCTGCACAGGGACAAGCACAGCGGCAAGGGCGTGTACGTGAACGTCAATAACAACAGCTACTTCATCCCCCGCGGCGAGGTGGTCGAGGTGCCTCACTTTATCAAAGAGGTGCTGGATAACTCTGCCGCTCAGGACGAAAACACGGCACGGCTGATCGAATCGCTGGGCGAGGCGGCGCAGGAGCTGTAGCCGGATCAAGGGGAGCCGCAGGCTCCCCTTTTTGCCATCCCCCGGCAGGGGCGGGCCGGTGCAAGCCCGGCGGATGGCGGCAAGGAGGATGACATGACGGTACGGCAGGCTATAGACCGGCTGCAGGCGCTCAAGCCCCACCAATACGGCGACGAAACGGCCGCCGGATGGCTTTCGGATCTGGATGGGCGGCTTTACGCCAACTATTGCCTGGGACACGAGGGCATGGAAAGCCTGGCCCACGGCCCCTATACGGCGGATGCGGATGACGCCGAGCTGATGGTAAAGGAACCCTATACGGATCTCTATATCCGATACATGGCGGCGCAGGTGGACTACTACAACGCGGAATTCGCCCGCTACAACAACTCGATGGTGATGTATAACATGATGCTGGCCGAATACGCAAACTGGATAAACCGTACCCATATGCCGGAACAACGAGCCACGCTCAAGCTATAGGAGGAAGCGATGTTTCTGCCCCAGCTGAAAGCCACAGACGCCGAGCGGGAGATGATCGGGGAATTCCGCGGCTATAACCACAACCTGCGGATCCGGGATAATGAATTCTACGACATGGCCAACATGAGCTCGAACCTATATCCGGTGCTATCCCCCCGAGGCAGGCGGGCCAGAGCGCGGAGGCTGACCAAGCCCAACGGCCTTTTCGCCCATGACAGGCTCTGCTGGGTAGATGGGACGGGCTTCTACTATGGCGGCGAACAAAAGGGAACCGTGGCCGACAGCCCCAAGCAGATGGCGGCCATGGGAGCCTACGTGCTGATATGGCCGGACAAAGCCTACTATAACACCCATACCGGCGAATTCGGCCAGCTGGGCTGCAAGGTAACCGTTCAGGGCGGCGTCACGGCGGCCCTGTGCAGGCTGGACGGCACGGCCTACGAGGGCTATACCGTATCGGATACGGCCCCCGTCGCGCCGGAAAACGGCGCGCTATGGGTGGACACCGGTGGAGAAAGGCAGACGCTCAAGCAATACGCGGCGGCCAGCGGCCTGTGGATCAGCATACCAACGGCGTATACCAAGATCACAGGGACGGGACTGGGCGCGGGCTTTGCCGAATATGACGGCGTGACCCTCTCCGGCATGGAGGAAGAAACCCTGAACGGCGACTTTATCCTCTACGGCGCGGGAGACGACTATGTAATCGTGACGGCGGTCATCAGCCGGGCGGTGAGCCAGAGCGGGCCTGTGACCATCGAGCGCAAGATTCCCGACATGGACTATATCACCGAAAGCGAAAACCGGCTATGGGGCTGCTCCAGCCAGAAGCACGAAATATACGCCTGCAAGCTGGGCGACCCCAAAAATTGGAACTGCTTTATGGGAATATCGACCGATAGCTACGCCATGACGGTGGGCTCCGGCGGCGATTTCACCGGCGCGTGTACGCACCTGGGCTACGTGCTCTTTTTTAAGGAGGACGTGATCCACCGCATATACGGCGCCAAGCCGGCCAACTACCAGCTGACCAACGTGGAGAGCCGGGGCGTGGAAAAAGGAAGCGAGAAAAGCCTGGTGATCGTCAACGAGACGCTGTATTACAAATCAGCCCAGGACGTATGCGCTTTTCAATCGGCGCTGCCTGCGTCCATCTCCTACCCCCTGGGACAAACGGCCTACCACCATGCGACAGCGGGCGCGCTGGGCTCGAAATACTACCTATCCGCCAAGGACGCAGACGGCGCGGGCGTGCTGCTGGTATACGACGGGGCGCGGGGACTATGGCACAAGGAGGACGGGATCTACGCCCTATGGTTCGCCGGTACAGGCCGGGATCTATACTTCATCAATGAGGCGGACGGCTGGCTTTATTCCGTCATGGGCGACGCTGAGAGCTATGCCGGGGATGGGGCCGCGCTGGAGGGAACGGTGAGCTGGAGCGCAGAAACCGGGGATATTGGGCTGAAAAGTCCCGACTACCAATACATATCCAAACTACAGCTGCGCATGGAGCTGGACGCAGGCGCCGCGGTGGAGCTGGCCCTGGACAGTGGGGACGGCCAATGGGAGACGAAATTCACCGCGTCGGCCGCGCGAAAACGATCCTTCACGGCTCCCATTATCCCCCGGCGCTGCGACAGCATGCGCCTGAAAATTGCCGGATCCGGCGGATGCAGGATCTATTCCCTCACCAAAACCATCGAGCAGGGGAGCGAGCTATAAATGGCCCTATCCAATTTTTCGCTGCCAGACATCGCCGGGGGCGACCTGGACAGCCAAAAGGAACGCCGCCGTATCATGGAGTATCTTTACCAGCTATCGGAACAGCTGCGCTTCATGATGGGCAACATCGGAGAAGAAAACCTATCAGACGAGCTGCGCGGCACGATAAAGGACGCTTCCTGCCAGGTGGGCGAGCTGAACCGGCAGCTGACGGACGCGACCGGCCGAATGACGAGCCAGATACGCCAGCAGGCGGACGAAATTGCGCTGAAGGTGAGCCAGAGCACATACGACAGCGAAAAGGTGATCCGGTCGGCCACAGCCCCGGAGAACCCCACGACCCATATGCTGTGGCTGGACATTTCCCTTTCCCCCAACATGCTCAAGCGCTGGACCGGCTCCACCTGGGCTATCGCCGGTACCAACGCCGTCACCGCCAGCGGCATCACCATACGTGATGACAACGTCACCATCTCCACCCCCAACTTCAACCTGGAAATCCTGGACGCCTCCGGCGACCCCGTGCTGACCATGAGCGCCGGGGACGCAGGCTTTGACAAGCTCTATGCCGATAAGATCGTGTCAGATTCAACGGCGTCTATGGGGCCGAAAAAAACCGTCACCTATACGGTGGGTTCTGGCGGGCAATTTGATAGCATTTCTGACTGTTTAGACAATCTTCCAAACATTCAACGCGGAACCGTAATCATTCAGCTTGTAAGCAACATTACGGAAAACGTCAGGATCGTAAACCGTATTTTCAATACAATTTCCCTTAATCTAAACGGTTATACCCTCAAGGGTTATATAGAAATCGAATCGGCTAAAGGCCGTGTGTACGTACAAAACGGAAAAATCGTAGACACTCGAACCGCCTACAGCACAAGCCAATATACGTTGGCGATCGATAGCTGCAAATTTAACTTTACCAATCTTACGATTAACACGAATGGCGCAACAAGCCGCGCTATATATATCCGCAACAGCTCCGGCTGGGTTCAAAGCTGCGACATTAACGCCAACTATGGCAGCGATAGCCTGGGATGCTCGGTGATATGCGTCCAAGCCTCCCAAGTGTACGTATCGGGCACCAAGGGCACAGCCCGCAACGGCGTCGTCGCTTACTCCGGTTCCATCATCATGCTTTCTGGCAGCGTACCCTACGGCGCCGCCGCGGCCTATGTGGAACAATCGGGCAAGGTCTTTGACTTCGGCTCCACGCCCACTCAGACGGCCCAGGGCGGCGCGGTGGCTGTGCCGGTGACGGCAAGCTTTACCTCCACCGGCGGGGGCAGCGTGCGGGCCGGGGACCTGTACCAGGAGAGCGACGTATTCCAGGGCGCCTACACCAGCGGCAAATACAAACGTGGGATGTGGTTCTTTGACTACAGCGCCATCAAGACTGCGCTTTCGGGCAAAACCATCCAGAAGGTGACCTTTACCTGCCGGCGGTACGCCACAGCCAACGGCAGCGCATCGCCCCAGCAGCCCACCTTCTACCTGCACAACTATACCGCCCTGCCCAACGCAGTACCTTCCTTTTCCGGGACGGCGGCCAGCGGGGTGGCCTGGGACCGGGGCGACACCAAGACGATCACACTACCCAATAGCTTTGGGGAGGCGCTGAAGGCGGGGACGGCCAAGGGGATCGCCATTGCCGCGCCCAACAACAGCTCGCCCTACCTGAAATTCTACCCCACGGGGGCGGTACTGACGATTACCTATGTATAGGAGAAGAAGATGATCTACTACGACAACCAACCGGTGGCGGAGATGGGCGAGGACTGGGTGAGGCTTACGGATGGGACGAGGATCAGCGGCATCCGGGACAGGGCGCTCTTGACCGATGACACAGAAGGCGCGGAGGTATATGAAGCCAGGATGGCGCTGCTGCGGGCGCGGCGGAACCGGCTGCTGGATGAGAGCGACTGGACGCAGATGATCGACAACGACCTTTCCGACGAGGCCATCTGGCGCTGGCGCGAATACCGCCAGGCCCTCCGCGACCTGCCCCAGGCCGTAACGCACGACGACATTGACGCGGTAGCGTGGCCCGCCCCGCCGGCGTAAGAAAGGAGGAGTCATGGCATCCTATTCCACGGTAAAAAACGGCTCCCGTGGCGCTTCGGTATCGGAGCTGCAAAAGCTGCTGAACCAGAACGGATACGGCCTTTCAGTGGACGGTATCTTCGGCAGCAAAACCCAGGCCGCTGTGCGCGACTACCAGGCCAAGAACAACCTCGCGGTAGACGGCATTGCGGGGCAAAACACCTGGAGCGCGCTCTACGGCGCGGGCGCTTCAGCCGGCAGCGCGGCTGGGGAAAGCAGGAAAACCACAGCGGACTGGCTGAGCGAATACGAGGGGAAGGAGCCCGGGGACTACGCCCCCTCCCAGGATGTAAGCGACGCGCTGGCGGCTCTGAAGGAATACGAGGGCAAAAAGCCCGGAGAATACCGGAGCAAATACGAAGAACAGATCGACGCGCTGCTGAACGGCGCGCTGAACCGGGAGGAGTTCACCTATGACTTTAACGCCGACCCGCTCTACCAGCAATACGCCAACCAATATCAGCAAAAGGGCAAGCTGGCGATGAACGACGCCATGGGGGCGGCGGCGGCGCTTTCGGGCGGATACGGCAACTCTTACGCGCAGACGGTGGGCCAGCAGACATACCAGGGCTACCTGCAGGGGCTGAACGACGTGATCCCCGAGCTGCGGGACGCAGCCTACCAGATGTATCAGGACGGGATCAACCGGGATATGGCCGATATCAGCCTGCTGCAGGGGATGGACGAGCGCGACTATAACCGCTACCGGAGCGACGTATCCGACTACTACAACGACCTGAACTACTACTATAACCGGTACAACGATATGTCGGCCCAGGACTATAACCGCTACCTGAACGACCGCACGGCCTGGGAGGCGGATCGGGGCTACTGGTACCAGAAGCTGATGGACGAGCAGGCCCAGGCCAACTGGCAGGCGGAATACGACCTGGCGCTGCAATCGGCCAAGCGCGGCGGCAGCTCCGGCGGCAGCAGCGCCAAGCGCAAGGTGGATCCGAACGACGATAAGCCCGAACCCATCCCCCTGACGCCGGCGCGCTCCTACCTGGACTACGCTAAGGACCGGAACGCGTTGGCCAAATCCGTGACCAGCGGGAACCCGTCATCGGATCTATACAGCGCCATGGCCCAGATGGGCGCGGATCCCTATAACCAGGAGATCGCCCGGATCAACGCATGGAAAAAGGCTCAGAACGCCAAAAATAAGGAGAAAAAATAATGGCATACGGGAGCAGGGACGAGCGCAGGGCCCGAATGAAGGCGGCCGTGGAGCGGCAGATGCAGGAGCACCCCGAATGGTACGACGGGAGCTACAACGACTCGCCCACCGGCGGATATACCCAAAAGCGCGTGAAGGCCGAGGCGGAGACGGCGGTTAAGGCCGCCCAACAATCCGAATACCGGCTCCAGCGGCTGGCCGCACAGCGGGCGGCCATGGAGCAGCGCAACGCCGCGGCCCGCACCGCGGCCGCTGGAGCGGCAGCAGGCATAGCAGGGCGGTATGCCTACGAGAACCCGGGCGCGGCCCCTGCCTTGAGGCCCGAAACGCCTTACAGCGTATCGGACAAGCTCCCCTACAGCTATCACGCCGCAAAGCAGGCCCAAGCCAACGGGCTGACGGGGAGGCAGCTGGAAGGGCGCATGAAGATCGCCCAAGGGCTGCTTCAGCAGGCCGACGCCCAGGAACGCGCACAGCAGGAACGGGAGCGGTTGCTGGCGCTGGACGTGGCGGACACCGAAAAAAAGATCGCCGCCGCCCAGGGGCTGCTGGAAAGGGTGGATTCGGACCAAAACGCCATGCCCGCAGCAGAATATGAAAAGCTGGAGCAGACGGTGGCGGAGACGGAGGCCCGGCTGCGGCGCGACATCCGCCTGCACAAGCTATACATGGCCGAGGAGGGCGTCCTGACGGCCCCGGACTTTGACGCCTACAGCCGAAGGGGCGCGGAGATGGAAAACCCCACCTGGGAGGAGGCCAGCCGAGGCCTTTCTATTGGGGACTGGCGGCCCTTTGCCAAGGAGATCGCCAATCCCGTCACCTTTTCCCAGAACAAAGAAAACCTGGATAAAGCGGCGCTTCAGCAGATCACCGCAAACGGGGGAGGGGGCCTGGTAAACCGCAGCTACCAGCACATGAGCGATGAGGAAACGTCCATCTACAACTACCTCTTGGCCAAAGAGGGCAAAGAAAAAGCCCAGGAGTACCTGGACATGCTGGAGGAAGGGCTGAACGCCCGCAGCGGGTTGGCGATGGCCGGCCGAATGAACGACAACCGCCCGATGCAGCTGGCCTTCGGCGCCATGGCGGGGTTGGATCAATTCGCAACCGGCATGAGGCAGAACCTATCGAAAGAAGCGCTGCCCAGCACGGAGATCCAATACGCATCGGGAGCGGTGCGGGAGGACCTGGGGGAGTGGGGGCTGAAGCTGCCGGAATGGCTGGGGGGATCAACGCTGGGGCAGGCGGCCTATGACGCTGTGACAACCAGCGCCAACATGGCCCCGTCCATCCTGCTTTCGACGGTAACGGCCCACCTGGGCGCGCCGAAGTGGCTGGCGGAGGGGGTGGGCAGCCTGACGCTGGGGACCAGCGCCGGGGGCAACGCCTACAACGAGATGGTGAAGCAGGGCTACGACCCGAAACAGGCGCGGAACTATGCCGCCTTAGTAGGGGCGTCGGAAGCGGGGCTCAGCTACCTGTTGGGCGGCATATCGAAGCTGGGCGGCAAGGCCACCGGGCACGCGGCGCGGACAGCGGTCCGGAACATCGACAGCGCGCTGGGGCGGATAGCGGTGGAAGGGATCATCGACGCGACAGGCGAGGGCGTGGAGGAATACCTGCAGGAAATCCTGGAGCCGGCATTCCGGAACCTATGCTTCGGGGAGGACAACGAGCTGCGCCTGTTTACCCCGGATGCGGCCTATTCCTTCCTGATGGGCGCGCTGACGGCGGGGATCATGGAGGGCCCCAGCACGGTGAAAAACGGGCTATCCGCCAGCCAGCGCGGGAAGAACGTGGTAACGGCGGGCAAGGACGCCGAGCTCATGGAGCGGGCGGCCCAATCCCCGGACGGGAAAACGGCGTCCATGGCCCGGGAAATGCAGGAGGGACGTATCCGGCGGAACAACAGCAACCTGGGCGAGCTGCTGACGGCCTACGCCGAAGCCGGCGGCGACCTGTCCTTTATGATGGAGCCCAAGGAGACGGCGGCCGACGGGGCGGAGGGCGCAAGCCCCGCTGCGACGGAAGCCGACCCGCTGCGGGCGGCTGCCTACCAGGCGGCGGGCGAAGCGCAGACCCGGACGGAACGCGCCCGGGCGGCCCTGGAAACCGAAGGAAACCAGACGGGCCAGGGGGCGGAGGCCACCTTCAACGAGAGCGGGGCGCGGGCGCGGGTTATGGGAATCGCCTCCGTGGAGGATGGAACGGTTTACGTGCGCCTGGAGGACGGCGGCACGGCGGCGGCGGACGACCTTTCCTTTGACGACCCGGCGCTGGATCGGCTATACGGCGAGGCGGGGATGCTGGACGCCCAGGGGGCGAGAAGTTTCATCGCGGGATACGACGGCACGACGCCGGCGCCGGCCTATGCCAGCGGGTTCATGGCCGCCTATGGCGCGGCGCGCACCGGGAAAAGCCAGGAGCAGGCCCGGGCGGCCAGCCCCTATGCCGCCGAGCTTCCGGCGGCATCCTTCCAATACGCCTATGCGGCGGGGGAGAACGCCAGAAGCGGGGCAAAGCAGGACGGAGGCCCCAAATATTCGATCCGATATGACAGCGAGAATCGACCCTATGTGGAGGTGGACGAGGATATCCTGGCGGGCGTACCCAGGAAGGATTGGGTCAAGACCGTAAGAGACAATCTGGCAAAAAAATTCCCCAACGGCGTGACCATTGGGAATAATGTGATTCATATAAACGGCAAAAGCCGTAAGGAGATAACCTATTCCAAATATATGCAATGGGCGCTGCAAAACGATCAAGCCGCCTATGCCGATAAGTTACGGGCCACCGATAACGCGGACGAAATGCTTCGCGCGTCGAGAGAATACGTTAACGAGGCATTGATGCATCCGCGTAAGGATGATATTCAGGAATTCGCACGGGGAGAAGTGCAATTGCGTGTGGGGAGCAACGACTATACGGCATCAGTTATCGTGGCAACCAAGAAAAATGGAGAACTGATTCTATATGACATCATAAATATGCAGCCTACGACCATTGCTTCTAAACAAAAAAATGGGCACAGCAACCGGTTATACGCCGAAGCGCGCTCCGGAGAAAGCGCTGTGCCCACTGACACCATACCACCAAAGGCAGGCGGTGTCAACACCAGTATACGCAGGGAAGGGCAAAAGAATGCGCGGCCGGGGCTGACGCGGGCCTACCAAGCGGAAGACCTGACGCAAGCGGCGAAGACGGCGCTGAAGAAGAACCGGGCGCAGCTTGATCTGATCGACCGGATGGCGCGTCGCTATGGCGTGGAGGTCGTGCTGGTCGATACGCTGCAGGGCAAGACCATTGGCGGGACGGTGATCGAGGCGGACGTCAACGGCCTGTACGACCCGGAAAGCGGGAAGATTTACCTCTCGGCCACAGCGCAGGAGGGAGCCTTCGCCTATGTGGCCATGCACGAGATGACCCACTATATCCGGGAGTGGAACGCGGAGGGCTATGGGGAGCTGCAGCGGGCGGTGCAGGCGGCGCTGGAGGCCAACGGGCAGGACCTGGAGGCGCTGATCCGCTACCAGATGGAGCAGTTCGGGTATGATCGGGAAGCGGCCCTGGAGGAGGTGGTGGCCAACAGCCTGCCTTCGGTGCTGGCGGACGAGGGCTTTGTGCGGGAGCTGGCCCTGGCGAACCGGCCGCTGGCGGTGAAGGTGCGGGCCTTCCTCCAGGAGCTTGTGAAGAACCTACAGGACGCCCTGGACAGGCTGGCCCAGTCCCAGTCCTGGCGGCAGGCTGCGGCCCTGAAGCGGGATCTGGACAGCCTGCGGGACATGGAGCAGGCCTTTGCCGCCGCCATGGAGGGGGCGCAGGAAAATTCATCCAAACAGAAAATGGAGTACAGCCTAAAACTTTCTGCGGAAGATATGGGAATGTCGCAAGAGCGAAAGGCAAATTATGATGAATACGTTCAAAACGCCTTATCTGGCCCTAATCATAATGCGCATCCAAGTTTTATTATAGGGAAAATTGCACCACAATTGCGACAGGAGCTGCTGAAAAACGGAGTGCATATTGCTTCAAATGCCGTGCATACGATTTCAGACAATAATATCCGGCATATCAGAAACCGTCATGGTATCCTTTCGGACAAACAATATGGTATTACAATCGGCGATATTCAAGCGATCCCCTTTATTATCCGCCACGCAAATCGTATCTATTATAACGAAGAAAGAAATGGAATCCTCTATGTGGCGGATCATGTGGACACCACCTATTATGTAGAAGAAGTGGTAAACGAAAGAGTATTAACCGGTAGGCAGATGATAAAAGCTCCATTGGGACAGGTGCCGGCTGCCTACAAAAAGATTATTGAAACGAAGAAAGCGCTTGCTGTTTCTCCCGATGCCACTTTAGACCCCGGGGCGTACGTCCAAGACGTTACACAGCCTAGCGCTTCCGCAGACAGTATACCATCCGATCCATCCCAAGGCAAGGAAAAACCGAAATTCTCTCTAAAGGAAGGAATGACGGAGGAGGAACGGTATGAGGCGCTGAAGGACGCGGAGATCCAGGTTCCACGGTACGATGGGGAAGCGTCAAAGCTGACGGAGGTCGAAGCGGAAAGACTGGCGCGCTCGACCCGGCGGGACGCCCGGCGCTATGTGAAGACCCTGTATGAGAAATTCGGCCTGGGCAAGCGGTATGTGAACCGCGCCGCCGAGGTGGAGTTCGAGTTTTCCTGGCGTGGATTTGAAGAAAGCGTAAACAAGCAGACGGCCAGGAACGCCGACTACGCTTCCTTTGGCAGGATGCTGGCCAGCCTGGATCGGATTATCGAAAACGCCATTCCCCTGGAAATACACGGGGACAAATACCAGGGCACGCGCCGGGAGGATCCGGATTTACAACGGGTGTATGTTCTGGTATCGGCTTATCAAGATGGTGGGATTGTCCCCGTCCAGCTAGAGATCAAGGAGTTCGTAGAAAAAGACAATGAACTGTATGTAGCCGTTACGCTCAACAAAATAGAAGCCGGGGTCTTTACCACGGCCCAACATTTCCAGCATGAGGCTGGCGTTCTTTCCGCGGCTGTTCCCGGCTTCAACTTAAAGGATGCGGTCTTCACCACTGAAAACCCATCCGAAGATAGGCCCGCAATGGCTGTTCGCATCCCTGACGCCGGAAATGAATCCGGCTTCACCCTTAGTTTACGCGAATTATTGGCAAATATCAACCCGGAGGACGGGGAATTTCTGAAATATGTGCCGGACGGCTTCCTGGACGGGGCGCAAAGGGCGGCCAAGGCCCGGGCGCTGGAGCGGGAACGAGCGAAGCTGGAGGGGCTGAAGAAGCTGCGCTTCTCGCTGAAGGATACGGCGGAGGTGGATACGCGGGCGCTGCTGGCTGAAAACGAGCGGCTGAAGGCGGCGCTGGAGAGCCTGAAGGCGCAATTCAAGCTGACCGGCGGGCACCGGGTGAAGCCGGAGAGCGTGAACAGGCTGGCGGGGCGGCTGCTGCGGCAGGCACACTCCAGCTACGACCGGGCGACGCTGGCGGAGAACCTGACCCGGATGTTCGACTACCTGGGGAACGCGGAAAACCCGGCCTGGGAGGAGCTGGCCCAGATGGGGACGGGGATGATCCGGCGGGTGCTGGAAGCGTCCAGCGAGATCGACCGGGAGGCCTACGAGCTATACGCAGAACCGCGGGCCTACCTGAAGGAAACGGCCATTCGGCTATCGGAAAGCCAGCGGGAGGAAGCGGCGGCGGTGGCTGGGAGCTACCGGGATTACCGGGCGCTGGTGGGGCGCGGCGTGAAGCTGGGGAACCGGGGCGCAAGCCTGGACGCGGCCTGGCAGGAGCTTTCGGGCATGGCGCCCTGGCTCTTCGACCCGGAGGCCACGGAGGGAGAGCAGGTCGCCCAGCTGGCGGATATTGTGGAGATGATGCAGCCCCAATACGTGAACCCCTACGGTTATGACATCGACGAGGCGGCCTATGACCTGTTCCTTTGGGTCTACAACCAATATTTTGACCTGCCGGAGATGAAAACCTACGCCGACCGGCAGGCGCAGAAAATGACGCGGCTGAAGGGCGAATTCGCCCGGCGGCTGCAGGAGAGCCGGGAAGAAGCCAAGACCCGGCTGGAGCAGGCCAAGGCGGCCCACCGGGCTGAACGGGCAAAGGACGACCTGCTGCGCCGGTGGCTGGAAGCGAAGGACGCCAACGAGCAGAAGCGCAGGAGGGACGCCGACGCCCAGCGCTTCCGGGAACGGCTGGAGCGGAAGGAGGAGCAGCTGCTGGAGGCGCGGGCCAAGGCCCGGGCGCGGCGGCAGGCTATGGCGGACACGGAGGTAAAGCAGAAGCTGCGCAAGCGGATTGAACGGACAAGCCGGGAGCTATCGGGCTGGCTGCTGAAGCCGGGGGAGAAGAAGTACGTGCCCGAGCACCTGCGCCGGGCGGTGGCGGGTTTCCTGGAAACCATCGACCTGACGGGCAAGGGGGGTGTGGACACCAAGAAAGCGCAGAAATGGCGGGAGCGGATGATGGACGTGACCCAGGCCATGCGGAACATCGACGCGATCAGCGACGATGCGGAGCAATCGGCCGGCTATGCCACAGCCTTCTTTGACTTCGACGAGGGGGACGTGGCCCGGATGGAGGCCTTCACCACGGCCAA
>JAGBDS010000089.1 GCA_017937405.1 Oscillibacter sp. | reverse complement strand
GAGAGACTCGCACGAGCCGGATATTACAGTCTATCCGACAGGTACGAGTCCCTGCACTTATGCGATTGAACCGCCGTATAGGGAACCCTTCGTACGGTGGTGTGAGAGGACGGGGCTATCGGCCCTTACCTACTCGATTGCGCAAACGTTTTTCTGGGATTTGCTCATGGACTCGAAGGAGAATGGCTGGAACTTTTTAACGGACCGCGGCGGCTTCTTATGAGAGTCCTATGAGGTGATAAGGGTTGATATAAAAGGGACTTGAATTTTCTCAAAATGGAAGAATAATCCTGCGGAAAACTGTTAAAAATAAAACGAGAAATTGTCATTTTTTTAATTAGCGTATACGATTACGAAAATTTTCGCACACGTTTGCGTTGAATCTGCAAAAAAAACATAAGCGACTTTGTGCAAAAGGAAGAAAGCGGAAGAACTTCATAAAATTAACTTGCAATAGGGGTGGTGGTGCCCTATACTAGGGCATACAAGAGCATCGGCCTATTTGTGTTGTTTTTACACAGAACAAGGCGATGACTGCCGTCGGGACAGAGAAAAAGCGCAGGCTGCCCTCGGTGAAAAAAGAACAATATCTATTCACACTGCATCACAGGAGAGAAGGTGAGTACGGAATGTCCCTGGAAGCAATCGAAAAGGTCACACAGATCGAACAGCAGAGTCAGGAGCGCAAGGCGGCCGCTGAAGCGGAGGCACGTCGGATCGTAGCCGAAGCAGAACGGGAAGGCCTTGCGCTCTTACAGCAGACGCGTGCTGCCGCGGCCGAAAATGGCCGGAAGCTGCTGCGGGAGGCGGAAGAAAGGGCTGCCGAAAAGGCTGCTGAGATCGACCGCGCCGCAGAGGAGGAAAGCGCGGCGCTGCAGAAAGCGGCAGGCAAACATCTGGATGAGGCCGCGGAGTTTATTGTCGGAAGGGTTGTGAATCACTGAAATGGCCATTGTAAAAATGAAAAAGCTCCGTGTCATGGCGATGGCCGACTGCCGGGATGAACTTCTGAAGGGCTTGCAGCATCTGGGATGTGTGGAGATCAGCGAACCGGATGACAAGCTGTCTGACCCAGATTGGTCCGCACTGTTGAAGCGGGGGACCTCCCGGCTGACGGAGACAAAGGGCGAGATCACAGATGTGAATACCGCCCTGGATGCCATCAAGCGTATCGCCCAGCCGAAAGACAGCATGTTCGCACCTCGGGGAGCTGTCACTGAGCAGGAATTTCTCAGTGATGACACCGCACAGCGCGCCCGGGCGCTCAGTGAGCGTATTGGAGAGCTGGTGCAGGAGCTGACCCGTTTGCAGGGCGAGGAGGGCCGCCTGCTTTCCCGGAAGGCCGCCCTGCAGCCCTGGAGTTCGCTGGATATGCCGCTGGAGCTGGAGGGCACGGCCCACGCCGTGTTCCGTATGGGCGTTTGTCCCGGCAGTACCGATACCGGCGCTGTGAAAACAGAGCTGGCGGCAGCCGACGCGGCGGCGGAACTGTACGAGATCAGCGCGGACAAGCAGCAGAAATATTTCCTGGTGATCTGTCACCGGCAGGACGAGGAAGCCGTGATGGAGGTCCTGCGTCCCCATAATTTCAGCGTGACCACGTTCCAGAACGTCACCGGAACGGCGGCGGAGAATCTGGCCGGGCTGGACCGCCAGTTAGCGGAGAACAAAGCTGCGCGGGAAGCGGCTACCGAGGCTATCAAGCAAAGTGCCGGAGACCGGGAGACACTGCGGATGTATGCCGACCGCCTGACGGCGGAGGCGGCGAAGGACACCAACGCGGAACGCCTTTTGACCGACGGGACCATCCTTTTCTTTGAGGGCTGGGCACCGGCGGAGAACATCAAAGAAGTTGAGGACTTCCTGGGGCGCAGCGGCTGCGCCTGGGAGACTTCGGACCCCACGGAGGAAGAGTATCCAAAGGTCCCTGTAAAACTGAAAAACAACTGGTTCACCCAGCCGCTGAACATGGTGACCAACATGTACGTGATGCCCGCCTATGATGGCCTGGACCCCAATCCGTTGATGGCGCCGTTCTTTATCACCTTTTATGGCCTGATGATGGCGGATATGGCTTATGGCATCCTGATGATCTTGGGCGCCTGGATCATGCTGAAGAAGATGCACGCCAAGGGCGGCATGAAGGACTTCGGTGGCCTGCTGGGCCTGTGCGGCGTCAGCACCTTTATCTGGGGTGCGATGACCGGCGGATTCTTCGGGGATTTCATTCCCCAGCTGCTGAAGCTCATCAATCCAGAGAGCACATTCCAGCTGCCCTATCTGTTCACCCCGCTGACGGATACGCTGATGATCCTGGTGGGCTCGCTGGTTCTGGGTATCATCCAGATCTTCACCGGCATGGCCATCAGCGTGGTCAAGAAGTTCAAGGACGGCAACGGCAAGGACGCCATCTGGGAGGAATTCACCTGGTGGATCATCCTGGTGGGCGCGGCCCTGGCCATCCTGGGCATCGGCAGCGTGGGCGGCTATCCCGTGGTGCTGATCGTGGGACTGCTGATGCTGGTCTATGGCTCCACCCGGAACTCCAAAGGCATCGGCAAGCTGTTCAGCCTAATCGGCGCGGTGTACAACGGCGTCACGGGCTATTTCAGCGATACGTTGTCCTACGCCCGTCTGATGGCGTTGATGCTGGCGGGCAGCGTCATCGCTCAGGTGTTCAACACCCTGGGCGCCGTTACGGGAAGCGTGATCGGCTTCGTGATCGTCTCCCTGATCGGCAATATGCTGAACTTCGCGCTGAACCTGCTGGGCTGTTATGTCCATGACCTGCGTTTGCAGTGCCTGGAGTTCTTCAACCGTTTTTACAAGGAGGGCGGAAAGCCCTTCAGACCCCTGGATATTCAAACCAAATATGTTGATGTGATCGAACAGAAATAAGGAGGAAATTATCATGCAAGCATTTTTTGATTCTTTCGGCGGTATCGGTCTGGCATTCCTTGGCGCGGCTCTGGCTGTGGGCCTGTGCTGCATCGGCTCCGCAAAGGGCACCGGCATGGTAGGTGAGGCCGCGACCGGCCTGCTGAGCCAGGCTCCTGAGCATT
This sequence comes from Oscillibacter sp., assembly GCA_017937405.1. Classification (GTDB taxonomy): domain Bacteria; phylum Bacillota; class Clostridia; order Oscillospirales; family Oscillospiraceae; genus Oscillibacter. The sequence continues at coordinate 7,904 of JAGBDS010000089.1, read as the reverse complement.
TCTCCAAGTGCCTGATCCTGCAGGTGCTGCCCGGCACCCAGGGCCTGTACGGCCTGGTGGTCTGGTTCTTCGCCCTGTTCACCATGGGCGCCTTCTCCGGCGGCATCGTGCCCCTGACGGTTACCGAGGGCGCTACCATCTTCGCCGCCTGCCTGCCCATCGCTCTGGGCGGCTGGCTGTCCGCCATTTTCCAGGGCCGCGTGGCTGCCGCTTCCGTCAACGTGGTTGCCAAGAAGCCCGATGACTGGGCCAAGGGCATCATCCTCTGCGGTATCGTTGAGTTCTATGCCATTCTGTCTCTGCTGGCCTCCGTGCTGCTGCTGATGAACGCTCTGTAATGCGCTTACCACATCAGAAAGGTGGTAACACGAAATGAACGGAATCGAAAAGATCACCCAGCGGATCGAGTCGGATGCTCAGGCTGAGATCGACCGCATCCTGGGCGAGGCCAGGGACGAGGCCGCCCGCATCACCGCCAGCTATCGTGCGCAGGCGGATGCGGAAGCCAGGGACCTGGAAGCCAAAAATGAAAGGGCCGCTGCTGAGCAGGAGGAACGCCTGGTGAGCGCTGCCCAGATGAAGGCCCGCAAAGTCCAGCTGGCCGCCAAGCAGGAGATGGTGGAGAAGGCTTACATCCAAGCACTGGATAAGCTCTGTGCCATGCCGCAAGAGCAGTATGTTGCTGTTCTGGCAAACCTGCTGGTGGAGGCGTCCTCCAACGGAAGGGAAGAGGCTGTGTTCTCCAAGGAGGACCGGGAGCAGGTCGGCAAGGCGGCTGTGGAAAAGGCCAACCAGATCTCCGGCAAGCAGCTCCGCCTGTCCGAGGAGACCCAGCCCATCAGCGGTGGCTTCATCCTGAAGGACAAGAACGTGGAGGTCAACTGCACCTTCGAGACTTTGGTACGCCTGCAGAAGGCGGAGACCGCGGGAGCGGTGGTGAAAACGCTGTTCGCATAACAAGGAGGAAGTGTCTTGGCTAAAAAAATCAAAGACACCGATTACCTGGCGATCTCCGCCCGGATACGGGCCATGGAGACCGGACTGCTGACCCGCGAGCGGATGGAGCAGGTTCTGGAGGCCCGCAGCGATGACGAGGCGGTGAAGATCCTTCAGGAGTGCGGCTATCCCGAGCTGGACGCCACCCACCCGGAGGCCATGGATGCGGCTCTGGCCGCTGCCCGGGAGGCCACGCTGGCCGATCTGGGCGACAGTGCTCCGGACCCCAGGTATATCGACATTTTCAAGCTGAAATATGATTATCACAATGTAAAGGCTGTTCTGAAAGCCGGTGCTATGGGTACCGACCCGGACCGGATGCTGATGGACATGGGCCGCGTTCCGGCAGCGGAGCTCAAGGAGGCTGTCCAGTCCGGTGAGCTGGAGAATCTGCCTGCCAGATTGGCTGACGCTATCCGGGAGGCCAAGGAAGTGCTGGATACCACCCGTGACCCCCAGCTCTCTGATATCGTGCTGGACCGCTGGTGCTACCGGGATATGGATGATGTGGCAGATGCCACGGGCAGCGCGTTCCTGCATGGCTATGTGAAGGCCCAGATCGACTCTGCCAACCTCCGTTCCCTGATCCGCACCCTGCGGATGGGAAAGAACGCGGATTTCCTGAATGGAGTCCTGTTCGCCGGAGGCGACATCAGCGAAGACGCGGTTCTGGCCGTCAGCGCCAATGGCGGCAGCGGTTTGATGGAGCTGTACGGTCCCACTAGGTTCCGGGCGGCGGCTGAGGCCGGCGCAGAGGCTTTGAAGGGCGGTGCTTTGACCCGGTTTGAGAAGCTTTGTGACGACGCGGTGGGCGACTATCTGGCCGGAGCACAGTTCGTTCCCTTCGGCGAGGCACCACTGCTGGGCTATCTGGCGGCACGGGAGACGGAATACACCAACCTCCGCATCCTGCTGCTGGGCCGCAGAATGGGTCTGCCCGCGGATGTCATTCGCTCCCGGCTCCGGGCCGGCTATGTGTAAGGCGGTGAAATGATGGCTGCAACATATCAAATCGCCGTCATCGGCGACTGGGAATCCGTGATGGGGTTCCGTGCCCTGGGGCTGGATACCTACCCTGTGACCTCTGTTGAGGAGGCAAAGGAGAAGGTACGGGAGCTGGCAAAGACCGACTGCGCGGTGATCTACCTCACAGAGCAGTTGGCAAAGGATATGGATGACGTGCTTTCCCGATACAAGGACGAGCTGCGGCCCGCCATTATCCTCATTCCCGGACGGGAGGGCTCTCTTGGCATTGGCAAAAATAACATCCAGCGAGCGATAGAACGAGCTGTCGGTGCTGACATTCTGTAAAGGCAACCGACTTTATCATTGAGACAAACAGCCTCGGAAGAGAATTTTCCAAGGAAGAAGGTATTCTGATTTGAGCGGTAAAGTTGTTAAAGTTTCCGGACCGCTGGTCGTGGCCACGGGCCTCGCGGACGCCAATATGTCCGACGTGGTCCGTGTCGGCCCCCAGCGTCTGATCGGTGAGATCCTGACCATGAAGGGCGACACCGCCTCCATCCAGGTCTACGAGGAGACCTCCGGCCTGGGACCCGGCGCCGAGGTCATCACCACCGGCGCTCCCATGAGCGTGGAGCTGGGCCCCGGCATGATCGAGGGCATTTACGACGGCATCCAGCGCCCGCTGGAGAAGATCGTTGAGAAGGTGGGCGCCTGCATCACCCGCGGCGTGGAGGTCCCTGCTGTGGACCACGAGAAGAAGTGGGAGTTCACCGCCACCGCCAAGGTGGGCGACAAGGTCACCGGCGGTGACATCATTGGCACCGTGCCCGAGACTCCCGTGGTGCTCCATAAGATCATGGTCCCCCCCAACATGAGCGGCACCATCACCGACATCAAGAGCGGCTCCTTCAACGTGACGGAGACCATCGCCACCCTGAAAACCGACGATGGCAGGGAAGTGCCCCTGACCATGATCCAGAAGTGGCCCGTCCGTGTGGGCCGTCCCTACACCAAGAAGTATCCGCCTACGCGGCCCCTGTGCTCCGGCCAGCGTATCATCGACACCATGTTCCCCATTGCCAAGGGCGGTACTGCTGCTGTCCCCGGCCCCTTCGGTTCCGGTAAGACTGTGGTGCAGCACCAGCTGGCAAAGTGGTCCGACGTGGACATCGTGGTCTACATTGGCTGCGGTGAGCGCGGCAACGAGATGACCGACGTTCTGCGTGAGTTCCCTGAACTGAAGGATCCCCGTACCGGCGAGTCCCTGATGAAGCGGACCGTGCTGATCGCCAACACCTCCGATATGCCCGTGGCTGCCCGTGAGGCCTCCGTGTACACCGGCATCACCATCGCCGAGTATTTCCGCGACATGGGCTACGACGTGGCCGTCATCGCCGACTCCACCTCCCGCTGGGCTGAGGCTCTGCGTGAGATGTCCGGCCGTCTGGAAGAGATGCCCGGCGAAGAGGGCTATCCCGCGTACCTTGCCTCCCGTCTGGCCCAGTTCTATGAGCGCGCCGGCTCCGTGGAGTGCATCGGTTCCGACGAGCGCAAGGGCAGCCTGACCGCTGTCGGCGCCGTGTCCCCTCCGGGCGGCGACCTTAGTGAGCCCGTGTCCCAGGCCACTATGCGTATCGTCAAGGTGTTCTGGGCCCTGGATTCCTCTCTGGCCTACAAGCGTCATTTCCCGGCCATCAACTGGTTGAATTCCTACTCCCTGTACTTGGACTCCTTGAAGCCCTGGTTTGACGAGAACTTGGGGCCTGCGTTCATGCAGGACCGTGGGCAGGCTATGAGCATCCTCCAGAACGAGGCCAGCCTGAACGAGATCGTCCAGTTGGTCGGTAAGGACGCCCTGTCTCCCGCCGACCAGCTGACTCTGGAGGTCGCCCGTATGGTGCGCGAGGATTTCCTGCAGCAGAACGCCTTTACGGACATCGACGGCTTCTCCTCCTATGACCGGCAGAAGAAGCTGCTGTCCATCATCCTCAGCTATGACAAGCTGTGCCGTGCAGCCATCGCCAAGGGCGCGCCTGTCGCCAAGCTGTTTGACATCCCGGCCCGTGAGAAGATCGGCCGTGCCAAGAGCGTGCCTGTGGAGGAGTATCCCCAGGCCTACGCCCAGATCCAGGCCGAGATGGAGCAGCAGATCGAAGCTGTTGCCGCTCAGGGAGGTGAGCTGTAATGATTCGTGAATACAAAACCGTAGAGGAGATCAACGGCCCTCTGATGATGGTCCGTATGGTCGAAAACGTCACCTATGACGAGCTGGTAGAGATCGAGCTCCATGACGGCTCCACCCGCCGGGGCAAGGTGCTGGAGGTCAACGGCGACGCCGCCGTAGTCCAGCTCTTCGAGTCTGCCGCAGGCATCAACCTGGCGGACGCCAAGGTCCGGTTCCTGGGCCATCCCCTGCAGCTGGGCGTTTCCAGCGATATGCTGGGCCGCGTGTTCAACGGCATGGGCCAGCCCATCGACGGCGGCCCCGACATCCTGCCCGAGGAGTACCGGGACATCAACGGCTTGCCCATGAACCCCGCCGCCCGTGACTACCCCAACGAGTTCATCCAGACGGGTGTTTCCACCATCGATGGTCTGAACACCCTGGTCCGCGGCCAGAAGCTTCCAATCTTCTCCGGCTCCGGCCTGCCTCACGCCAACCTGGCGGCGCAGATCGCCCGTCAGGCCAAGGTGCTGGGCGACGAGGCCACCAACTTCGCCGTCGTCTTTGCTGCTATCGGTATCACCTTCGAGGAGTCCGAGTTCTTCGTCAGCGAGTTCCGCCGTACTGGCGCTCTGGACCGTACCGTGCTGTTCAGCAACCTGGCCAACGACCCCGCTGTTGAACGTATCAGCACGCCCCGTATGGCGTTGACCGCCGCTGAGTATCTGGCCTTTGAAAAGGGGATGCAGGTTCTGGTCATTATGACCGACATCACCAACTACGCCGAGGCTTTGCGCGAGGTCTCCGCGGCCAAGAAGGAAGTCCCCGGCCGCCGCGGCTTCCCCGGCTACCTGTACACCGACCTGGCTACGCTGTACGAGCGTGCCGGCCGCCGTCTGGGAAACCCCGGCTCCATCACCCTGATCCCCATTCTGACCATGCCCGAGGACGACAAGACCCATCCCATCCCCGACCTGACCGGCTATATCACCGAGGGGCAGATCATTCTGAGCCGTGCGCTGTACCGCCAGGGCATCCATCCCCCCGTGGACGTGCTGCCCAGCCTGTCCCGTTTGAAGGATAAGGGTATCGGTGAGGGCAAAACCCGTGAGGACCACGCCAACACCATGAACCAGCTTTTTGCCGCCTACGCCACCGGCAAGGACAACAAAGAGTTGATGTCCATTCTGGGCGAGGCCGCTCTGACGCCCACCGATCTGCTGTACGCCAAGTTCGCGGACGAGTTCGAGCGCCGCTATGTCAACCAGGGCTACGAAGAGAACCGCTCCATCGAGGAGACTCTGGATTTGGGCTGGGAGTTGCTTTCCATTCTGCCCAAGAGTGAGCTGAAACGTATCAAACCCGAGTATATCGAGAAGTATTGGCCGAAGAAAGACCAGGAATAAGGAGGGGTGAGCCATGGCGAATATCACGGTAAACCCTACCCGTATGGAGCTCACCCGCCTGAAAGGCAAGCTGCGCACCGCACAGCGGGGCCACAAGCTGCTGAAAGACAAGCGGGATGAGCTGATGAAGCAGTTCCTGGATACGGTCCGGGAGGTACGCGCCCTCCGTACCGAGGTGGAGGAGGACCTGATGACAGTCCACAAGTCCTTTACCGTCGCCTCCGCCCTGATGAGCTCCGAGGCGTTGGAGCAGGCTTTGCTGTATCCCAAGCAGAGCGTGGAACTGGCGATGACCTTCAAGAACATCATGTCGGTCAACGTGCCTGTGTACGACTTCCAGACTAAGACTAAGTCTGATTCCGACATATATCCCTACGGCTTCGCGGCGACCTCCGGCGAGTTGGATACTGCTGTGGACGCTCTGGGCAAAGTGTTCCAGAAGATGCTGAAGCTGGCGGAGATTGAAAAATCCGCCCAGCTGATGGCGGAGGAGATCGAAAAGACCCGCCGCCGCGTCAACGCGCTGGAGTACGTGATGATCCCCAACACCCAGGAGGCCATCCGCTATATCACGATGAAGCTGGACGAGAATGACCGCGCCACCACAACCCGCCTGATGAAGGTGAAGGATATGATCCTGAAACAGGCGCTGGAGGAAAAGCGGGAGCAGACTGCGGAGGCAATTCAGGCCTTTGGCGGCTCTTCGGAGACTTCTCAGAAGGCATAACAGGCTGAAACAGGCGGTTTCCCGCGGAAGATTATGGGAAACCGTCTGTTTTACCGTTGGAAGCGCAAAATTGCTTGACGAATAGTCGGTTCTGATATAAATTGATAAACGGCGAAGCTATGGATACATACAAGGGTCGTTGTCAAAAGTGCGTACGCATAATGGCACGGCTTACCCAGTGGAGAAACGAGGAGAGATCACTATGCACTGTGTACAGAGCATTACCCCTGATATTTTATTTTTGGGCGCTTCCGACCGGAGACAGGCCCTTTTTGAAAATGTGTTTCCTATCCCCAGAGGTATTAGCTACAATTCTTATCTGGTGAAGGATGAAAAGACGGTTCTGCTGGACACCGCCGATCAGGCGGTAGGGACTCGCTTTCTGGAGAATCTGGCCTATGGACTTCAGGAACGTTCTCTGGACTATGTGGTGGTGAACCACATGGAGCCGGACCATGCCGCCACCTTGTTGGAGGTCCTGAATACTTATCCCCAGTCTCAGGTAGTGGGCAACGCCAAAACCATCGCCATGATTGGCCAGTTTTTTGACTGCGATATTTCCGGCCGAACGGTGACGGTCAAGGAAGGGGACACGTTGAACACAGGGCGCCACACGTTCACGTTTTTGATGGCCCCCATGGTTCACTGGCCTGAGGTCATGGTGACCTATGACGCCGCGGACAAGGTCCTGTTTTCCGCAGACGCCTTCGGCACCTTTGGCGCTCTCAGCGGCAACATCTTTGCCGATGAGGTGAATTTTGAGCGGGACTGGCTGGATGACGCCCGCCGCTATTACGCCAACATCGTGGGCAAGTACGGTGTCCAGGTGCAGACGCTGCTGAAAAAGGCGGCGGGACTGGATATCGCGTGTCTCTGCCCGCTCCACGGCCCCGTCTGGCGGGAGAACATTGGTTGGTTTGTTGAGAAGTACCAGACTTGGAGCACCTATGCGCCGGAGAACAAGACGGCTGCCATTTTCTGCGGCTCTGTCTACGGGCATACGGAAAACGCCGCCGAGATCGTTGCGAACCGCCTGGCGGAAAAGGGCGTCAAGGGTATCCGGCTGTACGACGTGTCCCACACGGATGTATCCGAGCTGGTATCCGAGGCGTTCCGCTGCAGCCATCTGGTGTTGGCTTCTGCTACCTATAACGGCGGCATCTTTACGCCGATGGAGAACTTCCTCCTGGACCTGAAGTCCCACAATTTTCAGAATCGAACCGTGGCCGTCATTGACAACGGAACCTGGGCCGCCACTGCCGGCAAGCAGATGCGAGAGATCGTGGGAGCCATGAAGAACATGACGGTGCTGGAGAACAGCGTCAGCCTGAAGTCCTCCGTGAAGGAGACCCAGCGGGCGGAACTGGAAACCCTGGCAGATACGCTGGCGGCGGATATTCTGGCATAAAATACATATAGGCAGGCGCTGGAACTCCGGCGCCTGTTTTTTTATTGACAATATTTCTTTTTTTGATGTAGTATAAGTATGAAAAGTATAACTAATTGTTGCCGCCGAGCGTCATTGTCGGAAAACAGACGGCGCTGTGTGTCGGAGGCAGCCGAGGTTATTTGGCGCAAGCAGAATAGGGTTAAGGAGTGGCCGTAGGCCACTCCTTGGCGAGATTAAGCCACTTCACCATCCAGG
>JAGBDS010000023.1 GCA_017937405.1 Oscillibacter sp. | reverse complement strand
GGGCCGCTTTCGCTGACAAAAGTCAGTGAAAGCGGCCGCACAATTTTGTTCTTGTGTCAAGCAATTTCTTAAATTTTTGGCAAAAAAATCAAGGCCTCTCTTTCGAGAAGCCTCGATCCTCTTATCTTAATGACATTGGGGCGGTTCCCCGCCGCTTTTTAGTTCGATTGTTAACCTATTTGAAATTTTAGGTTGACAATTCAATCAACACACGGTATGCTCTGTTGCAGGACAACACAAGGAGGTATTTATCAACCATGACTTCTTCTACCGCCCCGTCCCGTCTGCGGACGCTGGATATGGCTTATATCGCACTGTTCGCCGTGCTGATGGCAGTCTGCGCCTGGATCACTGTTCCCCTGCCCAAGCCCCTGGTGCAGTTTACCATGCAGACCTTTGGCATGTTTATAGCCCTCATCACCCTGGGCGGACGGCGGGGGCTGTACACCATGGTGGTCTATCTGCTGCTGGGCGCCGTGGGCGTGCCGGTGTTCTCCGGCTTCCGGGGTGGATTGGGCGTCCTGCTGGACACCACCGGCGGCTATATCATCGGCTTCGTTGCCGCCGCTCTGGTCTACTGGCTGCTGACAGCCAAACTGGGAGACTCCCTCCCGATGAAAGCCGCCGCCTGCGTCCTGGGCCTGGCGGTGTGCTACGCCTTCGGCACCGCCTGGTTCCTGGTGGTCTACGCCAGGACCACCGGCCCCATCGGCGTGACGACGGCTCTGGGCTGGTGCGTGTTCCCCTACATCGCCCCCGACCTTCTCAAGCTGGCTCTGGCGCTTCTGCTCTCCAGAAGGGTCGAAAAATTCCTGAAGTGATGAAAAACACGGCATAAAAATGCGCCTCTGCAGGTCAATGACCCACAGGGGCGTATCTTTTTTATGCTTCAATACGTAAGTGTGGCAGCACTCATACCGGTTACAGGCTCTTGAGCTCCTTCAGGCACTTGGGGCAGACGTTCTTACCCTTGAACACGGTGATGTCCTTGGTGGCGTCGCAGAAAATACAGCTGGGCTTGTACTTTTTCAGAATGACGGACGAACCCTCCACATAGATTTCCAATGCGTCCTTCTCGGCGATGTCCAGGGTGCGGCGCATCTCGATAGGAAGCACGATCCGGCCCAGTTCATCCACCTTTCTCACGATACCGGTAGATTTCACAACGATTCTCCTTTCCTTAATTTCCCTTTGGTTTTTTTAAGATATCACATCCGGTCAGAATATGTCAATTCAAATCCCAAAATTTAAAATTTCGTTCATAAATGTTGAAAAAAGGAGGGATTTACCATGGCTATGGCCTGGGTTTGGACAGGAATGGTAGTGCTTTCCCTGGTGTTCGGGCTGCTCACCGGCAGCCTGGACGCGGTGGCGAACGCCGCCCTGGAGGGGGCCCGTTCCGCCATCGATCTGAGCATTTCCATGGCGGGTATTCTGTGCCTTTGGAGCGGCGTGATGGAGATCATGAGCGCCTGCGGCCTGTCCGCATCCCTGGCCCGGGCCTTCCGTCCCCTTCTCCGGCGGCTGCTGCCAAACGCCTGCCGGGACCAGGAGACCCTGGCGGCGATCTCCGCCAATGTCTCCGCCAATCTGCTGGGCCTGGGAAACGCGGCCACCCCTCTGGGCATCCGTGCCGCCCAGCGGATGGCCCGGGGCTGCGGGGGCACCGCCAGCGACGAGTTGTGCCTGCTGGTGGTGCTGAACACCGCCTCTATCCAGCTCATCCCCGCCACCATCGCCTCCGTCCGCTCCGCCGCCGGCTGCCGGACGCCCTTCGACATCCTGCCCGCCGTGTGGCTGGCATCGGTGCTATCGGTGGTGGCGGGACTGACCGCCGCCCGGCTGCTGTCACGAATGGGCAGGAACCGCTTATGAATCTCAGTTCCCTGGTCATCCCCGTCCTGCTGGCCGGAGTGGCGGTGTTCGGCATGAGCAAGCGGGTTGATGTGTACGGTGCCCTGACCCACGGCGCGGAGGAGGGCCTGACGGTGCTGCTGCGGGTCATTCCCGCCCTGGTGGGGCTTTTGACAGCGGTGAGCATGTTCCGTGCCTCCGGGGCCATGGAATGGCTCTCCGGCCTGTGTGCCCCTGTGCTGGAATGGATCGGTATTCCCCGGGAAACGGCTCCCCTCATGCTGGTGCGCCCGGTCTCCGGCAATGGTGCCCTGGCGGTGGCCAGTGAGCTGATCGCCGCCAATGGCCCGGACAGCTATGTGGGCCGGGTGGCGGCGGTAATGCTGGGCAGCACGGAGACCACCTTTTACACCATCGCCGTCTATTTCGGTTCCGCCGGCATCCACAAGACCCGCCACACCATCCCCGCCGCCCTGGCGGCGGACCTGACGGGCTTCGCCGCCTCCGCTCTGGCGGTGCGCATTTTCTTTGGAATGTAAAAACCGGGTGGGGAATTCCCCACCCGGTTCCTTAATCTGTAAACATATAGGGTTCGCTGATGTCCACAGTTCCGTACAATCTGGCAAACTCGCCGTCCACCAGGAACCGTACCTCGCCCACCGTCTCCAGAGAGCACAGGGACCTTGCCAGAGAGGCTACCGCCGTGTGAAGGTCCGCCTCCGGCGGCAGCGTCTCCAGCTGGGACGAGGACAGATTCACATAGCACACATCCTCCTCCAGCCACACGGACCGCACCCGGAAGCCCTCCGGCAGCACAGCGGACAGCTTCTTGCCCGCAGGGCCGTTTTCCAGCGCCCGCACCACGGCAAACACCTGGGTATCGCCCTCGTACAAGTCCAGCGTCCGCTCCTCCGGTGCCAGTGCACCGTTTTCATCCAGAAAATACAGCACAGCCTGTACGGTGCTCACCACGTCCTCCTCCGGCACCAGCAGCACGTCCCGGGAGGCAAAAGTCTGCTTGTTCCGGTAGGCCAGCTCCTGGCCCCGGACGGTGATCTTCACCGAGCTGATCTCCGGCACCTGGGTCAGCGTCAGCGTGACGGCGTAGTCCGCCAGCGTCAGCGCCACGCCGGACAGGCTGGCGTAGCCCGCGGATAGGTCCACCGTGGCCCGCCCGCCCTGCAGCTTCAGGGAAAGAAGGCTGGTCCCTGTCGGAATGGGGCTTTTCAGGGTCATGTCCAGTGGTCCTTGCAGCAGCGATTCCATCAGGCTCTTTGCCTGCTCCTCCGGTCCGGCGTCCGCCAGCTCCTCCGGCAGATAGGCCGTCTCCGCCCGCAGGGCGCCCCGGCCGTTGGCTTCCTTCAGGTCCGTCTCCACAAAATAAAGCTCATAGGCAGGCGTCTCCGGCTTGTCCTGGGCCCCGCCGCAGCCTACGGCGGACAGCAGGAGCAATCCGCAAAGCATCAGCATGAAAAAGCGTCTCATCCCGCATCGCCCCCTTTCACGGCAGGCCAGCGGACGGTGAACACCGCGCCGCCCTCAGGCCGGTTGGCAGCCTCCACGGTGCCGCCCCGGCGCTTCACCGTATCGCTGACGATGGACAGCCCCAGACCTGTACCGCCGGCGGCACGGGAGCGGGCCTTGTCCACCCGGTAAAACCGCTCGAAAATGCGGGGAATATCGGCCTCAGGGATGCCGTTCCCGTTGTCCGCCACGGACAGGACCACATGTCCCCCCTCCATTCTCAGCGACACCTGGACGGCGCCGCCTGCCGGGGTGTATTTCACCGCGTTGTCCACCAGGTTGTAGACGACCTGGTGGAGCTCGTCTTTTGAGGACAGCACGGCGCAGCCCTCCGCCGCGTCATAGGTCAGGTCCACACCCTTTTCCTGGGCCACCAGCCCCATCATCCGCAGCACCTGCTCCAGCACGGGCAGCACATCCACCGCCGCCGCCGTGTCCAGCACACTGTTGTCCAGCCGGGTCAGCCGCAGCAGGTCCTCGGTGATGCGGGAGAGCCGCTCCGCCTCCTGCCCGATGTCGGACACGAACTCCCGGGTGGTCTCCGGGTCGATGTCATCGGTCTGCAAAATGGAATCCGTCAGCAGACGGATGGCCGCCAGAGGCGTTTTCAGCTCATGGGAGGCGTCGGACACGAACCGCCGCCGGGCGTTCTCCGTGGTTTGAAGTCGGTCCGTCAAGCTGTTGAACTCCTCGCCGATCTGGGCGATCTCGTCCCGGCCCTTGATCTCCGCCCGGTGGCTGTACGCGCCCTCCCGCACCTTTCGGATGGCGGTCAGGAGCAGGCCGATCTTCTTCGTCAGGGCCTTGGACAGCACCAGGCTCAGCCCCAGCACCATCACGCCGATGACGGCGCTGAGCTTCAGCAAATTCTCCTGAAGCCCCTCCAGCAGCGCCGCCTGTTCGGTGTCGTACTCATAGGCGTACACCGCGCCGATGATCTGGTTCTGGTACAGAACCGGAGAGGATGCCCGGCTGCGGAACGCACCATTTTTAAAAATGCAGGAGAAGGCGTCGTTGCCCATCAACGCCTGCACGATCTCCGTGTACAGGGCATACTGCCCCACGGCGCCGCCGGTCTCACGGGTGTCGTACAGTACCTTTCCCGTGCTGTCCGTCACCAGGATACGGGAAAGTCCCGTCTCCTCCACCACCGCCATAGCCGCCGCCACGTTCTCCTCGTTCAGCTTGTCCAGGCCGGACAGGGAGTAGACCATGACGGATACGCTGCTCTGCATGGTGGTCTCCTTGGAGCGGAACACCATGTTCTCGGATACCAGCAGCGGGTAGGTATTCAGCAGGATCAGCACCGCAGCGATGACGATGATGTAGCTCAGGCCGAATTTGGCCTGCAGGCTGCCCCACAGCCTCGGCTTATCCCTTGAAATAGTACCCCACTCCCCACTTGGTCATGATGTGGTCCGGCTCCGCCGGATTTTTCTCCAGTTTCTCCCGCAGTCTGCGGATGTGGACGTCCACCGTCCGGTAATCGCCGGCATAGGAGTAGCCCCACACCACGTTCATCAGATTCTCCCGGCTGTACACCCGCCGGGGGTTCCGCATCAGAAGCTCAATGAGGTCATACTCCTTGGCGGTGAGCTCCACGGTCTCCCCGTCCCGGATGGCCACCCGCTCCTCGGTGTTCAATGACAGGTCCCCCACCGTCAGCACGGAGCCCTGGCTCCGCTGGACGCCGGCAGCCCGGCGCAGCAGCGCCCGGACCCGGGCCTTCAGCTCCAGGATGTTGAAGGGCTTGGTCAGGTAATCGTCCGCGCCGCACTCAAAGCCCATCAGCTTGTCGGCGTCCTCACTCTTGGCTGTCAGCATGATGATGGGCACATTGGAAAACTCCCGGATGCGCATACAGGCCTCCAGCCCGTCCACCTCCGGCATCATCACGTCCAGAATGAGCAGGTCGAACTTGTTGTTCCGGGCCAGCTCCACAGCGGCGGCGCCGTCATAGGCGCACTCCACCTGGTAGCCCTCATTTTCCAGGTTGAATTTGATCCCCTTTACCAGGGTCTTTTCGTCGTCTACCACCAAAATTTTCATTCTGCGTCCTCCACTGTGATCCGGCCCTCCAGGGCGGCGAACTTGCCCTCCCCAATACCGGACACCTCCATGATCTCCTCAATACTTCCAAAACCGCCGTGCTCCTCCCGGTAGGCCACGATGCGGCCCGCCAGCTCCGGTCCGATCCCCGGCAGCCCCGCCAGTTCCTCTGCCGTGGCCGTGTTCAGGTCCAGCGGCGACAGGTCCGGCAAAATCTCCTCCTGGGCTACCTGCACCTCCGTCTCCACGGGCACGTCCGCCCTCCGGTCGTGGAGAAACAGCCCCAGCAGCACACACAGGAACAGCCCGGTCATTCCCAAAAGCAGCCATTCTGTTTTTGTGATTTTTCCAGCTTCCATCCCTGTTGAACTCCCGCAAATTATTTGTTATACTATATATATCTGTCGAAACCCGGCGTTTCCCGCCGGTGTCCATAGCCCGTTTTGGCATATACTGAAGTGATTATAACATACTTTACAGGAGATTCACATGAAAACGAAACGCTTTTTCTCTGTTTTTTTGCTGGTGGCCCTGGTAATGAGCCTGTGGGCCGTGCCCTTTGCCTCCGCTGACGGTACGAAGGACGCCCCTGTCCTGCCGGAAGACCCGGACATTCTGGCGAAGGCCGCCTTGCTGGTGGACTACAACACCGGCGAGGTGGTCTACGGCAAAAACGAGCATGAGGAGCTGTACCCCGCCAGCCTGACGAAAATTATGACCGCCCTCCTGACGCTGGAGGCCATCGGCGCTGGAAAGCTGACCATGGACCAGCCCCTCACCGCCACCGCCACGGCGCTGGAAGGCCTGTCCTCCGACGGCAGCTCCGCCGGCATCAAGGTTGGCGAGACCATGCCGGTGCGGGACCTGCTGTACTGTATGCTGGTGGTGTCCGCCAATGAGGCCTGCGACATCCTGGCGGAGGCTGTCTCCGGCTCTGTGAGCGCCTTTGTGTCCGCCATGAACGAAAAGGCCAAGGCCCTGGGCTGCGAAAACACCCACTTTGTCAACCCCAACGGCCTCCACGACCCCCAGCACTACACCTCCGCCTGGGATATGTACCTTATCACCCGGGCCGCCATGGAATACCCCGACTTCATGGCCATCTGCAATACCGCCTCCACCACCATCGCCGCCACCAACGTCAGTAAGGAACGGACGCTGTACACCACCAACAACCTGCTGTCTAACTGGAGAGTGATCGGCTACCGGGACACCCGTGCCCAGGGCATCAAGACCGGCTCCACCGACGCGGCGGGCCACTGCCTGGTGTCCTCCGCCATGCAGGGCAGCCTCCATTTCGTCAGCGTCATCCTGGGTGCCGACCGGGTGGAGGAGAACGGCCGGGGCAATATCCGCAGCTTCTCTGAGACCTCCCGGATGTTTGATTACGGCTTCAACAATTTCGCCTACAAGACCATCATCGACCCCGACGAGCCCATCCAGGAGGTGCCCGTCACATTGTCCAAGCTGGACCATGTCACCGTCCACCCCGCCAAGGAGCTGGAGATCCTGATGCCCAAGGGGCTGAATGAGGAGGACATGGAGCGGACCATCACGCTGAACCAGGAATCCGTAGAGGCGCCTGTGGCAGAGGGAGACGTGCTGGGCACCATGGTCCTGAGCTACGGCGGCAAGGTCTACGCCTCTGTGGACCTGCTTGCCATGCACGATGTGGAGGCCAGCAAGCTGCTGACCTTCTGGCGGGACGTGAAGGACTTCTTCGCCAAGACCTCCGTCCGGGTGGTTGGTGTCATTCTGGTGGTGCTGCTGGTTGCTTTCCTGGTGTGGAAGCTGCTGCTGAGCCGCCGCCGTTACCGCTACGGCCGCAGCGTGGGATACAGCCGCAGCCGCAACTACCGGGGCCGCCGGAGATAAGTAAAAAAAGCTGAGACTGCAAAGCAGTCTCAGCTTTTTTATTACAGGTACTTCACCAGCTCCTCGATGGGCTTGCGGTCATTGTGGAGCCGGGCGGGATGGGCGCCCTCCGCGGGGTAACCCAGGGTCAGCAGGGCGGTGATGCCCAAGTTCTCCATCTCCGGGAAAGCCTCTTTCAGCTTCTCCGGGTCGAACATTCCCACATAGGTGGTGCCCAGGCCCAGGTCCGCCGCCTGGAGCATCATCTGGGTGGCGGCGATGGCGGCGTCGATCTCGCCGTGGTCCTTGCCGTCGTTCTCCCGGTGCCAGGACACCGCCGGGTCATAAGCTACCACCAGGATGACCGGGGGATGGAAATGGGAGCCCATGCAGGCGTCGGCCTTTTCCAGCGCCTCGGGGCTCTGGAGAACGAAAATACGCTGGGGCTGGTTGTTGTGGGCGGTGGGGGCGTTGCGGCCGCTCTCCAGAATGAGGGCCAGCTTCTCCGCCTCCACGGGGCGGTCACTGTATTTGCGGAGGGAGTAGCGTGACCCGGACAGCTTTGCAAAATCCATAGGACATTCTCCTTTGTTTTTCAGATGTCCAGATTCTACCACACTTCCCGCCGCTCCGCAATCCTCTTTCAGCGGCGGCCCATTCCGCTCATGCCGCCGTTCATGCTGCCGGATATGTCGCCCCTGCCGCCTCTCATGCCGTCGGCCATATTGCTTTGCCAGCCGTCCTCCTGCAGCAGCTCGGCGCACCGGCGCCGCCGCTCGACGTCATGGAACTCAATAAACTTCAGGGAGTAGTAGTCGCTGACGATATAGCGGTCCCTGGCCTCCTGATAAATGGTGAGGTAGTCGTTCCCCACATCGAACAAAATGCCCTCCCAGGACACCGTATTCTGGGTCCCCACCAGGAAGGTGGCCACCACATAGCTCCCCTCATAGCGGGACAGCAAAGCCTTCCAGGACCCCAGATAGGCCTCCCCCACGGAGGTAGGCGCCTGGATGACCTCCACAGGCAGGTCGTTCTGCATATCGGACAGTGCGGGCGGCGTGGCCTGCACCGGGGCGGTCATGCCCGTCGTGTTCCGGCCTGGTTCCGTCCCCACCATGACGGGAGTCCGCCGCTGGCCGGGCGGGGTGATCTCTGTGCTCCAATCCTGCATCCGGGGCGTCCCCGGCGTGTACGTATCCTGAAAATGAACCATATCGACACCTCTCAAGTCTTGTAATAAGCATCCGTTGGATTATAGAAACAGTGGTCGCCGATGCGCGTCTGCCAGTATCCCACATTCGACGGGAAGAAGGATCGGCAGGTAGGGCCAAACGGATTATAGAACCACAGGGATTCGGCCACATCTGGCAGCCGGTTTCCCGCGATGGCCCAGTCGGCGATGTCATAATGTATCTGTTCAGGCCGCATATTGTAAATATTCTGGGGGTTGTAGGCCCCGCCCTCCATCTCGCTGGCGCAGACGAACTGATACGGCTGGAAGATGATGTTGCGGATGCTGCCCCGGCCCACCCGGGCGTATTCGCCGCCCTTGGCGTGGACCCGGTTCATCACCACGCCCGCCACCGCCTTCATGCCGTTTTCTCCCTCTCCGCCGGCTTCGCACTGGATCAGGCGCGCCAACAGCTCCCGGTCGGAAAAAGCCATTGTGGATCGCCTCACTTCCTTTGCTGTAACAGTATATGAAGCGCCCCGGCTGCCTGTGCAGCCGGGGCGCTTTCCTAATCACTGATTCACTTTGTCAGATTCAGTTTCTCCTGCTCCTCGATGGCCTGGCGGAACATCTCCTCGGTCAGCTCGATAGACCGCTCCAGAGTGTACTGCTTGGCGTGCTCAGCGTATTTCAGTTCCATCTCCTGCCGCTCCTGGGGATGCTCGATCCACCAGTCGATGCGCTCCGCCAGGGCGTCGCTGTCCCCGCCGGGGAACAGGCTCCGCTCGTCCAGCGCGAACTGGGAGGTGGCGGACCGGGGCGCCACGGCGATGACGGGCACCAGTCCGCAGGCAAAGGCCTCGGTGCAGCTCATGCCCTCGATCTCCGCGTCAGAGGTGTGAACATACAAATCGGCCATATGGAGAATATCCAGCAGCCGCTCCGGCTCGTAGAAGCCCATGACCACGGGATTGGGCAGCTTCTCCGCCAGCTGGCGGTACTTCTTCTCCAGCGGTCCCTTGCCCGCCAGGATGACCTGAATTTCCTTGGCGTGGCGGCACTTGGCGGCAGCCTCGATCAGCACATCCTGCCGCTTCTCTCCGGCGTACCGCCCCACCATCAGCACGTTGAAATACCCCTGCATCCAGTCCTCCTTGGGCAGCTTGCCATAGGTGTACTGGGGGCTGATGCCGTTGGAGATCACGTGGAGTTGGGCGGTGTAACCGTGCTGGCGGAGCTGGTTTGCGATCATCTCACTGGGGCAGTGGATATGGTTGAAGCGGTTATAGAAGGTATCCCGGAACTTGTCGTACACAAAGTCGTTGACCCGCTTGTTGTTACCCATGTGGAAGGTGAAGGTGATGTTCTCCGGCTGGCAGTGGAAAGCCGCGGTGTGGGGGATGCCCAGCCGCTCCACATGCTTCAGGCCCATGACAGCCATGGGGGAGGGCATCATAAAGTGCACCACATCGGCCCAGGCCGCCGCCTTCTCAAAGACATGCTTGTTGGGGATGGCCAGCCGCATTCCCTGGCTGGTCACCAGATGCTCCACGATGGGCGGGAATTTCATCTGCCGCACCGCGTACTTGTAGTCGGCGGGCTTGCCGATGGCGATGACCCGCACCTCGTTGCCGTGCTCCTTCAGGGCGGCGGCGAAGCGCCGGCCGCTGATGGTAGTGCCGTTGTTGGCGTCGTCGAACTGGTCGATGACCAATACGATTTTCATACCCGCTCCTCCGCCATGGCCTTTTCCAGGTTCCGTGCGAACTGGTCGGGGCAGGAGGTGTCCTTGAAGCCGCAGCGAATACCCTTCAGCCGCTTGATGGCCTCCTCAGCAGGCATTCCCTGCACCAGAGAGGCGATGCCCTGGAGGTTGCCGCTGCACCCACCCAGGACCTGCAGCTCCTGAATAATGCCCTGGTCGTCCACCTCTACCTGCATCTGCTGGGAGCAAACGCCCCGGGGCCGGAATGTATATGTCATAGTCATTCTCCTCTTTTATGTCTTCAGAAGGTGTGCATTGTATCTATGATAGGATACCATAAAATCAAAAAAAAGCAACCCCTGTCCGTCAGCCGCCTCTTGACAATAACGATATTCGATAATATACTGTTCTCGGAAATAACGATATTCGATATTGCAAGGAGGCGGCCCATGGCCCGAGAGAAATTTCAAACGCTGACGGAGCAGATGTTCTATATCCTGCTGTGCCTGCGGCAGGAATGCTGCGGCACGGACATCATGGCCCGGGTATCCGCCCTGACGAAAGGCCGTGAGTCCGTAGGCCCCGGCACGCTGTACAACCTGCTGGAGAGCTTTGTCCAGGTGGGCTACATCATAGAAACAAAGGTGGAGGGCCGGAAGCGCAGCTACCTCATCACAGAAGCGGGCCAAAAGGCTCTGGAGGACGAATACCGCCGCCTGCGGACGCTGGCGGCGGACTACGAAGCGCAGGCGGGAGGTGCGAACGCATGAAAAACACAAAGCGGGAATGGATGCCCCTGTATAGCTATCTGGACCGGTCCGCCATCACTGCCCACCTCACGGACATGGCCGCCCAAGGCTGGATGCTGGAAAAAATCAGCGGCTGGGGCTGGCGCTACCGCCGGGCGGAGCCGAAGAAGCTGCGGTTCGCCCTCACCTTCTTCCCTGCCTCCCAGTTCGACCCCAGCCCCTCTGAGGGCTTGGAGACTTACCGGGACTACTGCGCCGCCGCTGGCTGGGTTTTGGCGGCGGAGTCCGCCCAGGTGCAGATCTTCTGCACCGAGGACGAAACCGCCGTCCCCATCGAGACGGACCCGGCGGTGGAGCTGTCCAACATCCAGCGGTGCATGAAAAAGGGCTTCATCGGCAGCTATTGGGCACTGCTGGCCCTGTCCCTGTTCCAAATTCTTTTTCAGTTCTATCAAATCTGGACAGACCCCGTAGACACCCTGTCCAGCACCGCCAGTGTGTCCGCCGTTTTGAACTGGCTGCCCCTGGATGTGCTCATCATCGCGGAGCTGATCCGGTACTACCGCTGGCAGCGGAAAGCCCAGGCAGCGGCAGACGCAGGCTCCCCCCTGCCGGACCTGCGGAGTATGCGGTGGCTGAATATGCTGGTGATGGTGTGGTCCTGTTTCATTGTCCTGTGGCTGCTGGCCTCCTATTGGGATTCCCGTGGCATGTTCCTGCTGATGGCGGGGATGCTCCTCTATATGGGCCTGATGGTCCTGCTGGCCAACAGTGCCAAGGATGCCATGAAGCACCTGCACGCTCCCCGCTGGGTGAACATCGCCGTCACCTACGGCATCATCATCGCCCTCACTGTGGGCGGCATGGCGGGCCTGCTGGGACTGGTCTTACGGAATTCCGGCTCCGGCTGGCTGGAGGACCACCCGCCTGTGGAGACTTACGAATGCTGGGGCTGGACCTGGTCGGTCTACCACGATGACATCCCCCTGCGCATCGAGGACCTTATCGAGACGGACTACGACCGCT
Organism: Oscillibacter sp.; assembly: GCA_017937405.1. Taxonomy (GTDB): domain Bacteria; phylum Bacillota; class Clostridia; order Oscillospirales; family Oscillospiraceae; genus Oscillibacter. The sequence goes on along the minus strand of JAGBDS010000023.1, from coordinate 17,188 downwards.
GGTCCACCCGGGCCCGAGTGAACAGCTCCTTTCTCCTGACCCACGGGGAATACACCCAGCGAGCCCGGGTGGACGCATTGGACCAACCGGACCTGCAATATGAAACCGTCACCGTAAAGCCCGGGTTCCTCTACGACCTGTGCAAAAAGGACTTCCTCTCCTGGGTGGAGCGGCACAACAAGGAACTTCCCCAGGAGCACTGGGACGAATACCGCCTCATCGACGCCCCCGCCTGGGGCGCGGACGAGGTCTACCGCCTGCACTACTCCAGTGAACCCTCCAATCAATTCCTGGTCTGCTGGCCGGACCGCATGGCGGAGGTAAACTTCGACTGGAGCTGGACCGTCACGGAGGACATGATGTCCACCGCTGCCGAAGCCCTGAGAGGAGGCGACTGAGCCATGCTGCGTAAAAAGTGGGAATACATCCTCTACTCCTTCTATGACCGCACCGGCATCGAAAGCCATCTGGAAAAAATGGCTGCCAAGGGCTGGATGCTGGTGAAGATGGGCCGTGCCTTCTGGACCTACCGCCGGACGGAGCCCAAGGCCATGCACTTCTCCGTTGTCTACTTCGCCCCCGCCTCGGAGTTCGACTGCGCCCCTGGCGAAGCCCAGCAGACCTTCCAGGACTACTGCGCCGCAGCCGGCTGGACCCTGGCAGCCAGCTGGTCCCAGATGCTGATCTTCGCCAGTGAAGCGCCGTCCCCCACCCCCATCGAGACCGACGCCGCGGTGCAGGTGGAGGCCGTCCACCAGGCCATGAAGAAAAACTTTCTTCTCAGCTACGGCATCATGTTTGCCCTGTCCCTATTTCTGTTCTTCTCCAATCTCTCCAGCCTCTATAATCACCCCACAGATTTCCTGGCAAATCCCGGTTCCCTGAGTACGCTGGCCCTCTGGCCCCTGGTGAGCCTGCTCTGTGCCACGGAAATTGCCTCCTACTTCCTCTGGCGCCGCAAAGCCAGGAGAACAGCAGACGAAGAGGGCCGCTTCACCCCCACCCGGGGCCGCCGGTGCCTGTGGCTGACCATTGATCTGCTGTCGGACGCCTGTCTTATCTCCCTGTTCTTTTCTGTCAGCCCCCGGATAGCCCTTCTTCTGGTCATCGTCCTTGTGGTCGTCGTTGCTTTGCAAGGGCTGCTGGCTGGGCTGCGGTATCTCCTGCGGCGCACCGGCTGGTCCACGGAGGTCAACCGTCTTGTGACCCAAATTCTCAGCTTCCTGGTGGCCCTGGTGGTCATTCTGGGCGTAAACCGGGGCGCTGTCCGGCTGATACGGGAGGAACCATGGCGGGAGACCTACACCTGGCAGGGCGACAAGTACGACGTTTATCCCATCGACCTGCCCCTGACCCTGTCGGACCTGACGGGCGAGACCTATGAACACGTCTCCCGGGACCTGATAGAGACCCGAACGTACTTCCTCTCCCGCCAAAGCTGCCGGGAGGTCGTCGGTCAGCCCCAGAAGCAGCTGACATTGAACTACGAGGTCACGGACATCCGCCGCCCCTGGCTCCGGGACACGGTCATCCGGGACTACCTGGAAAATACCGACCTTGTGGGCTACATCCGCACCCACAAGCTCACATTTCACCGGAGCTGGGAGCCGGAGGACCCTGCCGCCTGGGGCGCCGATGCCGCCTACCGTCGGTACTGGGGCAGCGACCACGTTCCCTCCAGCGACTTCCTTCTTCTCTACGGCAACCGCATCGTGGAGTTCGAGCCAAACCAGGAACTCACCGATGCCCAGCGGGCCATGGTAGGCGAGATACTTGGACGATCTACATAATGTCTACTGAACAATGGCCCATTTTTCCTTCGGCAAGAAAATAGCCAGCAGATATGTAAGCAGACGCAAAATGGCGCACTGAATCTTGCGGAGATTCAGCACCAGAACGGACATGGCAATCACATGGGCAGCGGTTTCCCGCAGCTTTGCGGTGACCAGCCCCATGCCACATTTGCGCTTTGCCAGACTGAACCTGCGCTCCACTTCCACACGCTCGCACTCATCCCGGTAATCCTGAGCCTTGTCTCTGGTTTCGCCCTTCTTGGGGCGACCCAGTGCCGGACCGGAGAGCCGGATTCCGTGCGCCTTGCAATAGTTGAGATTCTCACGGTTTCGGTAGATCCTGTCCGCCAGGATGCGGCTAGGGTAATGCCCTTCCCGCGCCCGGAACCGTTCTGCCATCTCCTGCAGATTCCCAGCTTCGTTGTAGGCATCAAAGGAGCAGCATTCCAGTCGTGTCCACCCATCCACAACACTGATGTCCAACTTCGCGCCAAACTCCACCGGCTTGCCTGCTTTTCCGCGCACAATGGGACGAACGAAGGGCTGGCTTACACTGACGATCCGGTCAGGTACACTGTGGGTGCGGTTATCGTACATGTACTTCTGCTGCTCATAGATGGTGCGAATCGTATCCAGGCGTTCCTTCTGTCGCGTGGTCAGAGATTTTCCGAAGGATAGTTTGCCATCAATGGCATCGAGGTCACGCCGAAGATAAGTCAGCTGTTTTCCGATTGCTTTGCGGGTCATCTTAGCGGTATGCTTGCGGCATCTTGTGTATTTCAGGTAATCTTTCCGGGCACGCCTGCGGTAAGTGCGGGGCTTCTTCCCATCTGCAGGATCATGGAGAACATCCAGGAGCTTCTCCGCGTTTTCTCTGGCCTCATTGAGCAGAGAAACGTCCTGAGGATAACGGATATTGGACGGTGCACAGGTGGCGTCCACGATCATTGTGCCGCTGTTTCCGCCAGTTCCTGGGTGGTTATCAGAGTCATCCTCGTCATCCTTGGTCTCGGACTCTTTTGCCTGACGTTCCTTTGCGTCCCGCACGATCATCTCGTTGATCTCACCCAACACTTCCGGCGTCAGCCGTTTGCGGAAGTACACCATCAGCGACGGATCAAAAGGCAGCTTTTCGTCATCATAGCCGGGATACCCACAGAAGTACTGCAGGTACGGGTTCTCCTGGATCATAAGGGCAGTCTCTTCATCCGAGAAGCCATACTCCGCCTGAATGATGCAGGCGCCCAGAGCCAGACGCAGCGGTTTGGCTACATTGCCCTTGCGGTTGGTAAACAGCGCAGCGTACCGCTTCTCAATCTCCGGCCAGGGGATCGTCTGGGCTTTTTTCACCCAACGGTTGCTCTCTTTCAGATTCATGCCAACTGGCTGCTTGAAATCTGCCAGACTGATCTGTCCATTGCTGTAACGATACATAGCTGTCCTCCAAGTGCAAGGTTTTTGCCTGATTCTTGCGTTTTTTGATACTCTTATTATATCACAAATCAGTCTCAACAGCTTGCACTGTAAGGATTTTTTAATTATTCAGCAGACATTATCTATGCAAAAATTAAGCCGCCTCGGCGGCGATCACATAGCGGCGAAAGCCGAAAGGAGTCATTATGGTCAAAATCACCACCGACAGCACCTGCGACCTGCCGCAGTCCCTGCTGGAAGCCCACAACATCACCGTCGCCCCCCTGGGTATCGTCAAGGGCGGCAAGCTGTATCAGGACGGCATCAACATCCGCACCGCCGACATCGCCGCCCATGTGGCCGCCGGCGGCGATATCACCACCACCAACGCCGTGAACATGGCGGACTACGAGGACCTGTTCCGCCGGGAGACGGAGAAGTACGACGCCGTCCTCCACATCGACATCGGCAGCGGCTTCTCCTGCTGCTACCAGAACGCCCGCTTGGCGGCGGACGAGGTGCCGGAGGTCTATGTGGTGGATTCCGGCAACCTGTCCGTGGGCCACGGCCTGCTGGTGCTGGCCGCCGCCGAGGCGGCGGAGGCCGGGAAGTCCGCCGGGGAAATCGTCTCCCTGCTGGAGGACCTGGCGGGCCGGGTGGAGATGAGCTTTGTGCTGGACCGGCTGGACTACATGAAAAAGGGCGGCCGCTGCTCCGCCGTCACGGCGCTGGGCGCCAATTTGCTGAAGCTCCATCCCTGCATCGAGGTCATCGACGGGAAGATGTCCGTCACGAAAAAATACCGGGGCTCCATCGAGAAGGTAGTGGCTGACTACGTCCGGGAGCGGCTGGCGGGCCGCACTGACATCGACACCAGCCGCGTTATCATCGTGGACACCTGCGAGGACGACAGCCTTTCCTCCATTGCCCGGAAGTGCGTGGAGGAAGACGGCCGCTTCGGCGAAATTCTGGAGGCCAAGGCGGGCTGCACCATTTTCTCCCACTGCGGCCCCAACACCCTGGGCATCCTGTTCGCCCGGAAATAAGAAAAAACTGCCCAACCGTTTGGTTGGGCAGCTTTGCGCCTGCGGGGAAATTTACTTGACGGCGACAGCCTCGATCTCACACAGGACGCCCTTGGGCAGGTCCTTCACCGCCACGCAGGAGCGGGCGGGCTTGGAGGTGAAATACTTGGCGTACACCTCGTTGAAAGCGGCGAAATCGCCCATGTCCGCCAGGAAGCAGGTGGTCTTGACGACGCCCTCCAGGGTTGTTCCGGCGGCCTCCAGGATGGCGGCCACGTTCTTGCAGCTCTGCTCGGCCTGGGCGGCGATGCCAGCGGGCACCTCGCCGCTGGCGGGGTCCACGGGGATCTGGCCGGAGGTGTAAACGAAGTCGCCCACGACCCAGCCCTGGGAATAGGGGCCGATGGCGCCGGGAGCGTTGCTGGTAGAGATAACAGTCTTTTCCATAAATGGGAGCCTCCTCAAATTTGTTTGCATTATCATACCACGGCATGGGAGAAAGGTCAACCTCTTCCGGGTTGTGAAGCGGGGAAAAATGTGGTATACTAAAATCAAAGAAAACGAAGGAGCGTTATCCATGGAGGATTTCAAACAGAGTTTAACGGAAAACAGCTATACCCGGCAGGAGGAACTGGTATTCTGGGATTGCGACCGCGAGAAGCGGATGCGGGTGGCGGCTATTTTGAGTAAAATCGCCACATTTGCGGGCTATGACTACGATGCCCGGGGCCTGACCCATGAGAAGCTGTACGCCATGCGGGAGGTGTTCCTGCTCTCCCGCATCGCGGTGCGCATCCACGATTGTCCCCATGCCCGGGATGTGCTGACCATTACCACCTGGGAAAACGGCGCGAAGGCGGCCCATATGCAGCGTGTATTTGAGATGGCGGACCAGACGGGGCGGCTGTGTATCTCCGCCAAGAGTGATTGGATATTGGTGGACCCCATTACCCGGAAGATCCTGCGGCCCAGTTCCTTTACGGCCAAGCCCCTGACCGTGTGCCCCAAGGAGATAGACTGTCCGGAGCCGAAAAAAGTGGTCCTGCCCCACGAGGGGCTGGAGGACCTGGGCACCCGCCGGGTGCGCTGGTCGGACCTGGACGGTAACGGTCACCTGTACAGCGGCAACTACGGCGACATCGTCTGGGACGCTCTGCCCGCCGACCTGCAGACCCAAGTCCCCAGGGAGTTCTATATCAATTACAGCAAGGAGGCCACCCTGGACGAGGAACTGCGGCTGAAGGGCTTCCGGGAGGCGGACACCTACCGGGTGGAGGGCCTGGGCCCGGAGGGGACCTGCTTCACCGCCATGTGCGTGTTTTGAGAAAAACGGACTGCTTTCCCATGAAAGGAAAGCAGTCCATTTTCATATCTCCGTATCAGTAGCCGTAGATCATGGAGCGCTTGATGTCGCTGAGGCTGTGGGCACCGCACATGGCCATGGTGTCGGCCAGCTCGGCTTTCAGCTTGTCCACATACACCTGTACGCCCTCGGCGCCGCCGCCGTAGACCATGTTCACGAAGGGGCGGCCGATGAGCACCGCGTCGGCGCCCAGAGCCAGGGCCTTGAACACGTCCATGCCGGTGCGGATGCCGCCGTCCACCAGGACGGTCATCTTGCCGCCCACGGCGTCCACGATGGCGGGCAGCACCTCAGCGGTGGCGGGGCACTGGTCCAGCACACGGCCGCCGTGGTTGCTGACCACGATGCCGCTGGCACCGGCCTCCAGGGCCTTCAGTGCGCCGTTCACCGTCATGATACCCTTGAGGATGAAGGGCTTGCCGGACATGGCGGCGATCTCCTTCAGCTCGTCCACCGTCTTGCTGCCGGCGGGCGGGGTCAGGTTTTTCAGGAAGGGCAGTCCGGCGGCGTCGATGTCCATAGCGATGGCAAAGGGATCGGCGGCCTTCACCAGCTCCATCTTTTCCCGGATGGTGTCCATGTTCCAGGGCTTTACGGTGGGCACGCCGCAGCCGCCGTTCTTTTTCAGGGCCCCAGCGGCGGCCTCCATGACGGCGGGGTTGGTGCCGTCGCCGGTGAAGGCGGCGATACCGGCCTGGGCGCAGGCGGAGACCAGAATGTCATTGTAGGTCAGGTCATCGTACTTGTCGCCGTAGTGGAGCTGCATGGCCCCCACGGGAGCGGCGAACACGGGCAGAGCCACCTTGTGGCCGAACAGCTCAAAGGACGTGTCCACGGGCTTGTTTTCGCAGATGGTGTCCATGTTCACGCACAGCTCCTGCCACTTCTGGTAGTTGCGGATGAAGCCGGTGCCGATGCCCTTGGCGCCGGGGCCGGGGACGGTGTTCTTGCAGGCCAGGCCGTTGCAGGTGGGGCAGGACTTGCAGTAGGGCCCCATGCAGGTCCGGGCGCTGGCCAGGATTTCCTGATATGTCATAAGTCGTTCCTCCATTCCAAATGTTCAAGCAGGGTTATTTTACCCCACCCGGCAAAAAAAGGCAAGATACGGCGAAAAAAGACGGAACATTTTACCATCCTTTTTCGTCTACACAATTAAAGCCCCCGTGTTGGAAGAGCGGAGGGCGAAAAAGGAGGATGGACCATGAAAAGAAAGCTGTTTGCACTGACTCTTGCGCTGTTACTGGTACTGTCCCTGGCCGCCTGCGGCGGCAGCAAATCGGCGGAGTTCACTGCGGAAGCTCCCACCGCCTCTGCGGATATGGCGTATCCCATGGAGCCGGGAATGGCGGAGGAGATGGGCTTCGACTTCGGCAGCACCGCCTCCGGCGGCACCAACGGCGGGGCGTCCTACCCCGCAGGGCAGAAGCTCATCCGCACCGCCCAGATGAACCTGGAGACCACCGATTTTGAGAAGGCCGTCCAGGGCCTGACGGACCTGACGGAGCAGATGGGCGGCTACTTCGAGTCCAGCAGCGTGGGCAAGCGGAGCAACGGCCGCTGGGCGGACTACACCGTCCGGGTTCCGGCGGCGAAATATCAGGCGTTTTTGGACCAGGCGGGTGAGCTGTGCCACGAGACCTGGCGGGACACCCAGCAGGAGGACATCAGCGAGCGGTACTACGACACCCAGGGCCGCCTGAAAACCCAGCAGATCAAGCTGGAGCGGCTCCAGGCGCTGCTGGCCAAGGCGGAGAACATGGAGGACATCATCACCATTGAATCCGCCATTTCCGAAACGGAGCAGATGATCGACGACCTCTCCGGCACCCTGCGGCATTATGACGGCCAGGTGGACTACGCCACCGTCTCCATCTCCCTCAGCGAGGTCTACAAGCTCTCCGACGTGGAGGATGTCCCCGATAGCTTCGGCAGCCGTCTGGGCAAGGCGTTCACCGGCGGCTGGGCGAATTTCACCGATGCCATCGAGAATTTCGCCGTGGCCTTGGCCTACGGCTGGATGTGGGTCCTGCTGCTGGCAGTCGTGGCCGTCGTGTTGGTCCGTATCCTGCGCAAGCGGCGCAGAGCGGCGAAAAAGACGGATGACAAGCCGGAAAAACCCTGCTAAAATATAGGGAACCTCTGAATAAATCCCCACGCGCGTCTTCACACCGGAAATCTGCACATGCTGATTTAATCAGAGCTTCCCTAGGAAAACCACCATCAAAGGAGGCCGCCTCTATGAAGCTCACCTGGCTGGGCCACTCCTGCTTCCTGCTGGAGCAGGACGGCTATCGCGTCGTCACCGACCCCTACACTGGCGTGGAAGGCTATCCGCCCCTGTCCGTCTCCGCCCACGCCGCCTATTGCAGCCACCACCACTTCGACCACGACGCCGTGGACTGTGTGACGGCCTTGCCCCCGGCGGAGTCCCCCTTCACCGTCCGGGAGGTGGAGACTTGCCACGATGACCGGGGCGGCGCCCTCCGGGGAAGCAACACCGTCCGGGTGTTCACCGCGGGCGGCGTGTCCGTGGCCCACCTGGGTGATTTGGGCCACCAGCTGACGGCGGAACAGCTCGCCGCCATCGGAAGCGTGAACGCGGTGCTCTTGCCCGTGGGCGGCGTCTATACCGTGGACGCCGCCGGGGCCAAGGCGGTCTGCGACGCCCTGCGTCCCCGCTGCGTCATCCCCATGCACTACCATCACGCCCCCTTCGGCCTGCCCAACGTGGCGGGGGTGGAGGACTTCCTCCGCTTGTGGCCCAGTGAAACCATCCACCGCCTGTCCGGCCCATCCTTTGAGGTGACGGCGGAGACAACAGGCGTGCTGGTGCCCGTGTTCCAGCCATGACCTTATCAAAAAAGCGGCTGTCCGGTGACGGACAGCCGTTTTTTATGACTTTTTTCGGAAGATGTGGACCCGGAAAGCGATGCGGCAGTCCAGCGTATCCAGCGCCGCCAGCCGTTCCGCCCCCGCCTTCGGTGTTTTCCAGTAGTAGGGCGTCATCTGGAACAGGGCGTGGATGTCCGCCTGGTTTTCCAAGAAAATGCGCCCATCCACCGGCACGATGGCCTCGTAGTCAAAGCCGTCGTAGGGCGTTTCCTTCTCCTCGTTGGGATATGGACGTTCATACAGCACCTTTTTTAGCTCCCACAGGTGGTCCGCCGCCGGAACGACATAGAGAAACGTTCCGCCGGGGCGCAGTACCCGCCGGAACTCCTCCAGCGCCAGGGGAGAGAAGCAGTTCAGCAAAATGTCCACGCTCCCGTCCGCCACCGGCAGGCGGTAGGAGGACGCCACGGCGAACTCCGCGCCCTTTTCCCGCTTGGCGGCGTAGCGGAGGATGAACTTGGAGATGTCGATGCCCGCCATTCGGGGCGTTTTCCCATCGCCCAGTAATGCCCGGTACACCCCGGCAGTGTAGTACCCCTCGCCGCAGCCGGTGTCCAGAATGGCTGGACTGTCCCCGGCCCGGGCCAGGATTTCCCGGCAGAGCGTATCCAGCAGCGGCTTGTAGTAGTCCTTGGACAAAAACTCCCGCCGGGCCGCCGCCATGCCCTTGTCGTCGCCGGGAGCGGCGGAGTGCTTCTGGTTGGGCGGCAGCAGATAGGTATAGCCCTCCTTGGCGATGTCGAAGCTGTGGCCCCTTTCGCAGCGGTAGACCCGCTCCTCCCGGACCAGCGGCCCGCCGCAGACGGGACAGCGGAACAAGCTCATATCTCACGCCCCCTTGTCACGTCGTGTATCCACTTGCCGCCGCCGATGCGCCAGGCGCACAGCGGCGATTTGACCACACTTTCCATCTGAATGGCGATGGCGATGGGCCAGGCCCCGGTCTTCAGGATCAGGGCGCACAGGGCCGTCAGCGGCAGACACAGCAGCCACTGGGGCGTCAGGTCCAAAGTGGTGGAAAAGGCCACGTCGCCTCCCGCCCGCAGCACGCCGGTGACGGCGGAGATAGCGTAGGCGTGGAGGGGGATGGTGCCGAAGCCTGTTACCGCCAGCGCCGTAGCAATGGCGGCGGACTGGCCGAACAGCTTGAACATGGGGAAGATGAACGGTACGAACAGCGTGGGCACCAGAAGCAGAGCCACCAGCCCCACGGCGCCGCCCACCAGCACGGCGAACCACAGCAGCGCCTGGCTCAGGGCCATGACCTCGTCTTTTTCCTTTCCCTCGCCGATGGCCTTGCCCACCATGACCGCTGTGGCGGCGCCCAGGCCGAAGCACACCACCAGGAACAGCCGGTTCAGATTGCCCATGACGGCGTTGGCCGCCAGCATCTCCACGGAGTTGTCGGTGTAGCCCAGGATGACCGTCAAAAGGGAGTTGCCCAGGCCCCAGGCGGCCTCATTCAGCACCACCGGGGAGGCGTATTTCAAAAACCGCCTCATCATTTCCATGCCGGGCCGCAGGAAACAGCCCAGGTCCAGAGGAATGTTTTTGCTGCGGAGGGCGCAGACCACACAGATGAGAAACTCGCTCATCCGGGCCAGCAGGGTGGCGACGGCGGCGCCCCGGACGCCCATGGCGGGGAACCCGCCGTGACCGAAAATAAGGAGATAGTTCAGCCCGGTGTTCAGCACGGTGGAGAAGCCGAACACCTTCATGCCGAAACCGGAGTTCTCCACGCTGCGCTGAGCGCTGGCATAGATGGAGGAGAGCATGTTGAACACATAGGAAAAGCCGATGACCTGGAGGTACGGCGCCCCCAGCAGGCTCAGGTCGTGGCGGTTGGACAGCAGGTCCATCACCTGCACCGGGAACAGGGCGAATACCACCGCCAGCACGGCGGTGATACCCGTGCCGATAATGGAGGCCACGCCGATGGCGCGGCTGATGCTCCTGAGGTCGCCCTTGCCCCAGTATTGGCTCACCAGAATGCCCAGCCCGCTCTGGACACCGAACACGATGCTGATGAGCAGAAACACCGGCACGTTGGCGGAGGACACGGCAGCCATCTCCTTGTTGCCCAGCTGACTGACCATGAAGGTGTCAATGAGCCCCAGGGAGAAAGTGATGAGGTTTTGCAGAATGACCGGCAGGGACAGCTTCCACAGCCGTTTGTAAAAGCCGGGCTCCCGGCGGAGACAGCGAAGCATAGGCACTCCTTACGAACCGCAGTTTCCCCGGGTGACGTTGTTGATCCACTTCCGGCTCCGCAGCCGGAGGACGCACCAGGGGGCTTTGCAGAAATTTTCAGACTGGATGGCGAAGCACACCACCGCCACCGGCGCGTCCAGCACCAGGGCGGTGACGAAGGCCAGTGGCACGGCGATACCCCACTGGCAGGAGAGGTCGATGAGGGAGGCCATCCGGGCGTCGCCGCCGGCCCGGAGCAGGCCCGTGATGTTGGTGATGTCCATAGCCTTGGTGGGCAGCATACAAATCAGCACCACGCCCATGATGGACGCCACCCGCAGGGACAGCCCCTCCAGATGGAACAGGGGGAAAATCACGGGGATGAACACGGTGGGCAGCAGCGCCGCCAGCACCAAAGACACCGCCACGCCCACCAGCACGGAGACCAGCAGCAGGCAGCAGGCCAGGGAGTAGACCTCTTCCTTGACAGCCCCCTCGCCGATGCGCTTGCCCACCATGACGGAGGCGGCTCCCGCTACGCCGAAGCAGGCCACGGTGGCAAATTTTTCAATGTTGCCCATAACGGCGTAAGCCGCCAGCATCTCGGCGCTGATGGCCATGTGGCCCATGATGGCGGTCATCACGCTGACGCCAAGGCCCCACAGCGTCTCGTTCACCAGAACGGGGGCGGAGTATTTGGCAAAATCCCGCCAGATAGCGCCGCCGGGCCGCAGAATGGCGGCGGAATGGCGGCGGGCAGTAGGGGCACATGGCGGCTGCACAGGGCGCAGACCAGAGTAATGAGGAACTCCACGATCCGGGAGGCCAGTGTAGCCACTGCCGCCCCGGTAATGCCCAAGGCAGGCGCGCCGAATTTTCCAAAAATCAGGATGTAGTTCAAGAGGGTGTTCAGCAGCATGGACACGGCGAAAATCGTCATGCCCATGATGGGTTTTTCCGTGCTGCGCTGCATCCCAACATACACGGAGCTGGCGGCGTTGAACACATAGCTGACGCCTACGATGCGCAGATAGGGCGCTCCTAACTCCACCAGCCGGGCGTTGTCCGTGACCAGGGCCATGACGCCGCCCGGAAACAGCAGCAGTGCCAGCGCCACCGCCCCGGAGATGGACAGTCCCGCGTACAGCGCCGCGCCCATGCATCGGTTGATGGCCTCCAGGTCGCCCTTGCCCCAGTATTGGCTCACCAGGACGGTCAGTCCGCTAATGAGGCCCAGAATGATGATCTGCACCAGGAACACGGGGGTGTTGGCGGCGGTGACGGCGGACAGCTCGTCCTGCCCCAGCAGACCCACCATGAAGGTGTCCACAAAGCCCAGGGAGGTGGTAATGAGGTTTTGCAGGATGAGCGGCAGGGCCAGGCGGACCAGCCACATGTAAAACCCCGCCTCCCGGCGGAGATAATGAAACATGGTGATATCCTTTAGTAGGTAAAATCTCAATCATTTTTGTCAGGGCGTGTACCTGACAAAAATACCTAGACCCAGCCGCCTTGGGCGGCGTTCACCAGTCCGCAGACTGGTGGTGGGGTGGTTAGGAGGGGAGCCTGCTCCCCTCTTAAAGCCCCCCTCACAGCATCGGCATCCGGGTATCGTGGTGCTTGCGGAGGGCTTCCACGCACTCGTCAATGTCCGCCTCGGTAGTCTCCGGGCCGAAGCTGAGCCGGATGACGCCCCCGGCCACCTTTTTCGGCAGCTTCAGCGATGCTACCACATGGCTGGGTTTCCCCTGATGGCAGGCGGACCCGGCGGAGATACAGATGCCCTGGCTGCCCAGGTCGTTGACGATGTTCTGGCTGGGCCAGCCAACGAGAGACACCGCCAGCACATGGGGCGCGGTGCCGTCTCCGATGAACTGGAGGTCGGGGATGGCTGCCAGCTTCTCCTTGGCGTATGCCTTGATGCGGGCCATGTGGGCCAGCTTGTTGTCCAAGTCCTCCGTCCGCAGCTCCACCGCCTTGGCGAAGCCCGCGATCTGGGCCGTGGCCTCGGTGCCGGCCCGGAGGCCCTTCTCCTGGCCACCGCCCGCCAGCAGGGGCCGGGGATTTCGCATCCGGGGACCGATGTACAGCCCACCAATACCCTTGGGGCCGCCGATCTTGTGGCCGGAGATGGTGATGAAGTCCGCTCCCAGGGACTTGGCGGTGAAGGGCACCTTCAAAAAGCCCTGCACCGCGTCGGTGTGCAGCAGTGTCTTGGGATTTTTTGCCGCAAGGCCGCGGGCAATGTCTGCAATGGGGAACACATTTCCCGTCTCATTATTCACCAGCATAATGGAGACCAGCGCCGTGTCGGGCCGGACGGCCGCCAGCACCTGCTCCGCCGTGATGTTGCCGTTTCCGTCGGGGGTGAGGTACGTCACCTCATACCCCTGCTGCGCCATCCACTTGCAGGCCTCCAGCACGGCGCTGTGCTCCACCGCCGTGGTGACGATGTGGCGTCCCAGATGCCGGTTCTGCCAGCAGGCGGCGGTGACGGCCCAGTTGTCGCCCTCGGTGCCGCAGGCGGTGAAGTAGAGCTGTTCCGGCTGGCAGCCCAGAGCGCCCGCCACGGTTTTCCGCCAGCCTTCGACTTGTTTTTTCATATCCAGTCCCATGGGATACTGGGAGCTGGGGTTGCCGTACTGTTCCGTCAGCACGGCGTACATGGCGTCCGCCACCTCCCGGGGCACGGGAGTGGTGGCGGCGTGGTCCAGATAGATCATAGTCAATATCTCCTTTTGCCCCCTTGGGCACATAAATTTCATGGTTTACGGAAGAATTTTGTCGTACGCCAGCTTTTCACTTCCCCGAAAAAGGATAACGCCGCACTGTTCAAAGCCGTTTTTCGCCAAAATATGCTGCATCCGTTTGTTGGGAAAGTCGGTATCGACACGAATATACTGCACGCCCCGCTCCCGGCACAGCGCTTCTACCGCCCCAAATGCGGCCTGGGCCAAGCCCATCCCCCGGAATTTCCCGGAAAATGCCATCCGGTGCACCACGGCGTACGGGGCGTCTGACCGCCAGCTTCCTTTGATTTCCGCGTAGTCAGGGTCGCCGGAAAAGCCGATGGACAGATACCCCGCGAGACGGCCATCCACCCGGAGGACATAGCCCGTTTCGGCCTGCACGTCCTGCCGCACCGTGTCTATATTGGGATAATCGTCCGTCCACTGGACGAAGCCCTGTTCCCGCTGAAAGCGCCTGCCCTCCTCCAGGATCAGGGCGCAGGCTTCCACATCTCCGGCCTGGGCCGGTTCCAAGCTTATCATCGATCCAAACCCCTTTTAAAGTTACGGCTTCCACTGGTTGGGACTTGCCCTTCTGGGAAAATCAACGTATAATAATACTAATCTCCAATGAAAATGCAATATGTTGCATTTTCATTCCACGGCTGCTGCCGTGGATACCAAAATCCATTTGGATTTTGGTGGGATTGGTATTGACGGCTTTGCCAACACCGCCAAGCGGCGGTGTTCCGCTAGCTGCGCTGGCGGAATTAAAATCATGTCTGATTTTAATTGGCAAATAGTTTAATAGCGCAGTTTTTCATTATATATAGGATTTTGAAAAAGCGCAAGGATATCATATGTTTTTGCAGTCAAATAGAAGATAAAAGGAAACTGAACTATGAAAGTTGCGATTTACACCCTCGGGTGCAAGGTGAATCAGTACGAGACCCAGGCCATGGAGCAGTCCCTCCGGGCCCGGGGCCATGAGGTCGTGGACTTTTCCGACGCGGCGGACGCCTATGTGGTGAACACCTGCTCCGTCACGGCGGTCAGCGACCAGAAGTCCCGGCAGGTGCTCCACAGGGCCCGCCGGGAGCACCCCGGTGCGGTGGTGGCGGTCTGTGGCTGCTATCCCCAGACCCACGCCGACGATGTGCGGAAGCTGGACGTGGACCTCATCGCGGGCACCGGTGACCGCACCGGCTTCATCGGCCTGCTGGAGCAGGCGGTGGCGGAGAAGCGCCATCTGGAGGCCATCGACAAGTCCTTCGAGCGCCGGGTGTTCGAGGTGCTGCCCGCCGGCGGCATGGAAAACCGCACCCGTGCCATGCTGAAGGTGGAGGACGGCTGCGTCAACTTCTGCACCTACTGCATCATCCCCTACGCCCGTGGCCCGGTCCGCTCCCTGCCCCTGGACAAGGCGACAGAGCAGGCCAGGGGCCTTGCCGCCGACGGCTACCGGGAGATCGTCCTGACGGGCATTGAGATCTCCTCCTGGGGCAAGGACTTGAAAACGGGCCAGACCCTTATCGACCTGGTGGAGGCCATCTGCGCCGCCGCCCCCGGCGTCCGCATCCGGCTGGGCAGCCTGGAGCCCAGGACCGTCACGGAGGACTTCTGCCGCCGTGCCGCCGCCCTGCCCATGCTCTGTCCCCAGTTCCACCTGTCCATGCAGAGCGGCTGCGACGCCACGCTGAAGCGTATGAACCGCAAGTACGATACGGCCCGTTTTGCGCAGTCTGTTGAACTTTTAAACCAATATTTTGAACATCCTGCCATCACCACTGACATGATCACCGGCTTCCCGGAGGAGACGGAGGAGGAGTTCGCCCAGACCTTGGCCTTTATCCGCCAGTGCGGCTTCGCCCAGATGCACATCTTCCCCTACTCCATCCGCCCCGGCACTCCGGCGGCGGAGATGACCCAGGTACCAAAAGCCGTGAAGGAGGACCGGGCTCGCCGTGGTGCCGCGGTGGCGGCGGAGCTGCGCAGGGCATATCTGGAGGATTGCGTGGGCAAACTGTATCCCGTCCTGTTCGAGCAGCCCCGGGACGGCAAGTTCTTCGGCCACGCCCCCAACTACATGGAGGTGCTGGTGGATGGCGAGGACCTGCACAACGTAGTGAAGAATGTCCGGGTGACCGCCACCGACGGAGACGTACTCTTTGGAGAAATCGAGGACTGAATGATGAAAAGCCACTTTTTTGCCTATATCTCCCGGATGCGGTTCATCCAACGCTGGGCGCTGATGCGGAACACCGCCCCGGAAAACGTTCAGGAGCACAGCCACCAGGTGGCGGTCCTGGCCCACGCCCTGGCGGTCATCCGCAATGAAAAATTCAGCGGCACCATCGACCCCGGCGCGGTGGCGGTGGCGGCGCTGTACCACGACGCCAGCGAAATTTTGACCGGCGATATGCCCACCCCCATCAAGTACGACAACCCCGCCATCCAACACGCCTACAAGGAGGTGGAGGCGGTGGCGGAGAAAAAACTCCTCCATATGCTGCCCCAGGAGCTGCAGAGCGTCTACGCCCCCATCCTGACGCACGCCGACCCGGAGGTGGAGCGCCTGGTCAAGGCGGCGGACAAGCTGTCCGCCTACATCAAGTGCGTGGAGGAGCTGAAGGCCGGGAACACGGAGTTCCGGGAGGCCGCCGCTCAGACCCGCAAGGCCCTGGAGGGCTATGGCCTGCCGGAGGTGGATTACTTCCTGGATGCCTTCATGGACAGCTTCTCCCTGACCCTGGACGAGCTGAAATGAGCGGGGCGAAAAAAGCGGCGGCCCTGGCGGCGGGAGGGCTGGCCCTGACCCTGGGCGGCGCCTGGTACGCCTACCGCACCGCCTTTCAGGCGGACCCGAAGAGAATTGCCCCCACCCGTTCTATCCCGGAGGGGGAGGCATATGCGCCCCACCGGGAGCTGACGCTACGGAACATCGACGACCTGCTTTCCCGGCCTTATGAGACCGTCACCATCACCTCCCACGACGGCCTGCGACTCTCCGGCAAATACTACGCCGGAAACCCCGGCGCGCCTCTGATGCTCTTTTTCCACGGCTACCGCTCCACGGCGGCCCGGGACGGCAGCGGCGGTTTCCAGCTCTGCCTGCGCCGGGGGTTTTCCGTGCTGATGGCGGACCAGCGGGGCCACGGGGACAGCGAGGGAGACGCCATCACCTTTGGCATCCGGGAGCGGTACGACTGCCTGGACTGGGCCAACACGGCGGTGGAAAAATTCGGTCCGGAGACGGAGATTTTGCTGCTGGGCGTGTCCATGGGCGCCGCCACGGTGCTGATGGCCGCGGACCTGCCCCTGCCACCCCAGGTAAAGGGCATCATTGCCGACTGCGGCTATGACTCTCCGGAGGACATCCTGCGTGCCACCATGCGCCGCTGGCACTATCCCCAGTTCCCCACCTGGCAGCTGGTGCGGCTGGGTGCCAAGCTGTTCGGGCATCTGGATGTGCGGGAGTGCTCCGCCCTGGAATCTATGAAGCACGCCCGGGTCCCCGTTCTGCTCATCCACGGCGAAGCGGACAACGTGGTGCCCTGCGAGATGGCCACCGCCCTGCGGAACGCCTGCGTCGCCCCGGTGACACTGCTGACAGTCCCCGGCGCGGGCCACGGCATGAGTTGTTATACTAAAATCTGATAAAATCATTTAAGGATGTCCAGGGATCTGCTATACTGTACTGGGTGATGAAAATGGGTTCCAAATACAGATTCAGCAACGAAGAAATAGATGCAATAAAAGAGGCTCGCAGAGCAAATAAGGACA
>JAGBDS010000022.1 GCA_017937405.1 Oscillibacter sp. | reverse complement strand
TTTTTTAGCAGATGATCTCATCTGCTCTTTTCTCATGCCCTTTTTTCCGTGAAATAACCGGGCCCACCCCTATTTGAGGTGCGCCCGGTCCTGTCACTTTTGCCTGTTGTAACTCGCTGCGTTTATCTTAATGACATTGCCGATTGGCCCGGACATTTTGTTTACCCTTTTTCCTGGAACTTTTGCAAACTCCTGTTCAGCAGCTTCGTGTCCCGCCAGCAGGCCACCTGTTCGCCGAACCAGATGGCCCCCAGGCCGCATTCCAGCATGGCGATCAGCACGATATCCCCCCAGAGAGGGACGCCGGGGAACCAGCCGAACACAAGGGAACCGCCGATATACAGCACATTGGCGCAGGCTGCCCACGCCGCCAGCCGCGCCTTGGACGACCACTGCCCGGCGGGCAGCACCGCGTACTGGATGGCGGCAAAGACGAAGCTGACCAGCAGCATTTCCAGCAGGACCCACACACTGATGGTGTACCGCCCCTGAAGCACCTCCGTGATGCCCTGGAAAAACACCACGGCGGCGGTATAGATGCTCATGTAGAGCTTGACCTCCACGCCCCAGGCGTAAAAACGCAGAAATTGCTTCATAAAAATCCTCCTTTACATCCCCAGCCGCTCCCGCAGCAGGGGCCCGTAGTGGCGGGAGATCATGACCTTCTCCCCGTTGCGCATGGTGGCCTCGATGCGGCTCCCGGCGCAGCTTTTCAGCTGCCGGATGCCGTGGAGGTTCACCACCATGGACCGGCTCACCCGGCAAAAGCCCAGGGCCTCATACCGGGCCTCCAGCTCCGAAAGGGACAGAGCGGTGCGCCAGACGGCCTTTTCGCAGTAGAGCCAGGTCCGCTCCTCCACGGACTCGGCGTACAGCACCTCCTGAGGGGACAGGAAAACCGCATCCCGCTCCTCCGTGAAGGCGCAGAGGGACTGCATCCCGGACCGCAGCAGAGCCAGGATGTGGAGCATCTCCTCGTCCAGCTCCCGGCAGCGGAGGATGACCTCGTTCTCCGGGCTGTCACAGTGTTCTACGGTGATTTTCATAATGACCTCCTTCATCAGCTGACAGGATGACCTTAGCCCATGAAAGGGAAAATCGCAAGGCCTGTACCGGCGAGATGCGTTTTCAATGGGATAAGATGCAGAAAAACGCAAGGGCAGCCTGCCCTTGCGTTTTTTGTTACAGAAACAGCCGCACCGCGCACCAGACCATCAGCAATGCCATGACCTTGTTGACCACAGCGGCGTACCGGGAGAACAGCACCCGCAGCAGAGAGCCGAACCCCGCCCAGCACAGGTTCAGGCAGAAGCCTAAGAAAGCCAGCAGCAGGGCGAACAAAAACAGCGTCACCGGCTGGCCCTGGTACAGGGGCAGCACATAGCTCTGCATGGATACGATGCAGTAGATGTAGATTTTCGGATTGACAAACTGGAGGAAAAAGCCGTCCCGGAAGCTGGCCTTGACAGCGGCGGTATCGGACACAGCGCCTGCCCGCCAGGTCTTCCAGGCTAAGTACAGGATGTAGCAAGCCCCCAGCACCAGCATGGGCTTTCGGATGGCGGGGATCAGGGCCTCCAGGGTGCTGCACAGCAGCGTGCACGCCGCGGAGACAATGGAAAACCCCGCCCAGATGCCGAAAATGTAGGGCAGCGTCCGCCGGAAGCCCAGGCGGCTGCCATTGGACATGGAGGACAGCGTGTTGGGCCCCGGCGTCCCGGCGGTGACCAGAACGTAGAGGAAAAACTGCGCCCAGGGAAACATTGGGGATACCTCCCAGCATGGCACAGCCCGGACGAAAGTCCGGGCTGTTTTTCAAGCGTGACCGCTTTATTCCATGGAAATGATATAGTAGTAAACAGGCTGTCCGCCGGAGAGGACGGCGACCTCCGCTTCGGGGCACCGCTCCTCAAACACATGGGCGGCATTCTGGGCCTCCTCCTCGGAGACGTCCTCACCGAAGTACAGGGAGATGAACCCTGCCTCCCGCTCCACGGCGTCCGCCGCCAGCTTTTCCAGCAGCACGTCCAGAGAGCTGTCGGTGCCGAAGAGCTTGCCCTCCTCCAGGGCCAGGTAGTCGCCCTCCTTGATGTCGAACCCGTCGAAATCGGAATTCCGGGCGGCATAGGTGATCTGGGCGGTGGTGACGGTGGAGAGGCTCTCGTTCATGGCCTCCGCAATGCTGTCGGCGTCGGGGGCCTCGAAGTCCACGTTCATCATGGCGGTGATGCCCTGGGGCACGGTCTTGGTGGGAATGACGATGACTCGCTTTTCCGTCAGGGCGTCGCACTGCTGGGCAGCCATGATGATGTTGCCGTTGTTGGGCAGGACGAACACGGTCTCGGCGGGGATCTTCTCCACGCCGGCCAGAATGCTCTCGGTGGAGGGGTTCATGGTCTGTCCGCCGGACACAACGCCGTCGGCACCCAGGTCCTGGAACACGGCGGCCAGGCCGTCACCGGCGCAAACCGCCAGGAAGCCGTAGGGCTTTTCCGGCGCGGCGGGGGCGGCGGGAGCCTCCAGCTCGGCCTCCACGGCCTCCAGGTCGTCAGCGCTCTGGGCCTGCCGTCCGGCAGCCAGGTCCTCCGCCTGGGTCCGCATATTCTCAATTTTCGCCAGCTCCAGCGTGCCGTACTTCTGGGCTTCGGTCAGGGCGGCGCCGGGGATGTCGGTATGGACGTGGACCTTGAACGCGTCGTCGTCCTCGCCGATGACCAGGCTGTCGCCGATGCTGTTCAGATAGGCCCGGAAGGGCTCCAGCGGCTTGTCCACGGTCTTGCGGACGATGAACACGGTGTCGAAGGTGAAGGTGATGTCCTCCTCGCTCAGGGCGGCGAAGTCCGCCTTCTCCTGGGTCTGGCCGTCCTCGGACACCTCAGGCATAGGCTCGCCCCGCAGCTCGGCCAGCATACCCTCCAAAATGAGGAGGTAGCCCTTGCCGCCGGCGTCCACAACGCCCGCCTTTTTCAGCACGGGGTTCATATCGGTGGTCTGGGCCAGGGCGTCCCAGCCCTCTTTCAGGGCCTCCTCCAGCACATTTTCGATGTCGGTCTCGCCCTCGGCCACCGTGTCCACAGCCCGCTTGGCGGCAAGGCGGGAGACGGTCAGGACGGTGCCCTCGGCGGGCTTCATGACCGCCTTGTAGGCGGCGGAGACGCCCTCCTGCATGGCGGCGGCAAAGGAGGCCGCGTCGGCGCTCTCCATGCCCTTCAGCCCCTTGGAGATGCCCCGGAACAGCAGGGAGAGAATGACGCCGGAGTTGCCCCGGGCACCCCGCAGCAGGGCGGAGGCGGTGACGGAAGCCGCCTTGTCCACGGTGGCGGGCTCGGATTTCCGCAGCTCGGTCACAGCGGTGCCGATGGTCATGGACATATTGGTGCCGGTGTCGCCGTCAGGGACGGGGAACACGTTCAGGTCATTGATAGCCTGTTTCTGCGCCGTGATGGCGGCGGCGCCGTGGAGCACCATTCGCTTGAACAGCGCGCCGGTGATCAGTTCATTCATTTGTTTTGCTCCTCCCTCACAGGGTCATGGAATCGACGCAAACATCCACGGCCTGGACGGGTACGCCGGTGTTTTTGGTGACCACGTAGCGGACCTCGCTCATAATGGAACGGCACACCGCGGGGATGTTGACGCCGTTTTCCACGATGATGTGGAGCTCAATGGAGATGGAGTTGTCGTCGTGATATGTGATGCTGACGCCCTTGCTCATGGCCTCGCGGCGCAGCAGATGGACCAGGCCGTCGGTCATGGAGCGGTAGGCCATGCCCTTGACGCCGAAGCAGTTGGTGGCAGCCATGCCCGTGATGTTGGAGAACACGGCGCTGCTGACGGAGATCTCACCTTGTTCAGATTTGAATTGGATCATGAGAACGTCCTTTCTTTCCTTGATGAACGGGAGCGCGGACAGGCCGCGGCTCATGGAAACGCACTTTTAGAAGCTTATTATATACGATTCCTTTGTAAAGTACAAGCATAAAAATTGCCCGGCTTCGGCAGCGCGGAAAAAGGCATTGTGGAGGGCTGGCTGGATATGGTAAAATAAAACGATAGGATATCTGATTTGTTTTTGAGAAGGGTGAGAAAATGCAACGACGGTTGTCTGCACTGTTTCTGGCACTGGTGCTCGTTTGTTCCCTCTGCGTCATTCCGGCGGATGCCGCGCCTCCCGCGAATACGGCCACCATCCTCTTTACCCATGACCTCCACTCCCACTTCCTGCCCCAAGCGGCGGAGGATGGCGGCGAGTCCGGCGGCTACGCCCGCCTGAAAACTGCCATTGACCGGGAGAGGGAAAAGAACCCCGACGCCCTGCTGCTGGACGGCGGCGACTTCTCCATCGGCTCCCTGGTCCAGACCCTCTGCACCACCCAGGCCGCGGAGCTGCGGACCATGGGCGCCATGGGCTACGACGCCGCCACCCTGGGCAACCACGAGTTCGACCACACCGGCAGAGGCTTCGCTCAAATGCTGAACGCGGCGGCGGACAGCGGCGATGTGCTTCCCGCCCTGCTGGAGGCCAACTACCGCCCCGCCGATGATAACCCGGACAAAGACCTCATTCAGCAGGCCATGGACGGTTACGGCGTACAGGAGACCCTGCTTTTGGAGCGGGGCGGCGTCACCTGCGGCATCTTCGGCCTGATGGGCGTGGACTCCGACGACTGCGCCCCCACCTCCGGCTTTGCCCTGGAGGACGCCGCCCAGGCGGCGGAGCGGTGCGTTGCCTCCCTGAAAGCGCAGGGAGCGGACCTTATCATCTGCCTGTCCCACTCCGGCACTGACGAGGACCCCAAGCTCTCCGAGGATGAGCTGCTGGCCAAGGCTGTGGACGGCATCGACGTCATCATCTCCGGCCATACCCATTCCACTCTGACCGAGCCAATTGTGGTGAACGACACCTATATCGTCTCCGCCGGGCCTTACTGCGAGAATCTGGGCAGCTTGACCCTTATTTGGGGCGGTAATGACAAAAAACGCCTGCGGGACTATCACCTGACCCCCATTGACGAGACCCTTCCCGAGGACCCGGACATCGCCGCCATGGTGGAGACATGGAAGGACAAGGTGGGGGAAACTTACCTGTCCCGCTACGGCCTGACCTATGACGAGGTGCTGACCACCACATTCTTCGACCTGAACACGCCGGAATCCGGCGTGCAGGAAAACAACGGACTGGGCTCTCTGGCGGCGGATGCCTTCCGGTGGGCGGCCCAGACCTTGACGGCGGAGCCGTATGAGGGCCATACTGTCGCCGTGACGGCGGACGGCGTCCTCCGGGCGCCCCTGCGGACCGGGGAGATCACTGTTTCCCAGGCTTTCGACGTACTATCCATGGGCGTGGGAGCCGACGGCACCTCCGGCTTCCCGCTGGTGGAGGTATACCTCACCGGGAAAGAGATCAAGGCTGCTATGGAGGTGGACGCCTCCGTGACGCCCATTATGCCGGTGGCGCAGCTCTATGTATCCGGAGCGCTCTACTCCTTCAACACCAACCGGATGTTTTTCAACCGGGTGTACAACGCCCGCCTGCTTGCCAGTGACGGCACAGAGCAGGAGATCGTGGACGGCCAGCTCTACCGGGTGGTCACCGGCATGTACTCCGCCCAAATGCTGGGCACGGTAAAGGAAAAGTCCATGGGCCTTTTATCCCTGGAGCCCAAGATGGCCGACGGCTCCCCCGTAACGGATTTCAACGACTGCATCCTCTACGACAAGGACGGCAACGAGATCAAGGAGTGGTACGCCCTGGCGGCCTACCTCCAGACCTTTGGCGGAGAGGGAGTCCACGTTTCCTATCGGGAAACCGTCCGCAAGAACGTCAGCCACAGTTGGTCTCCGGCGCAGCTCCTCCGGGAGTGGAACTGGGTCACCTGGACGGTGGTGCTGGTGGTTTTGGCGGTCATCCTGCTGGCAGTCCTGCTGGTTCGGTTGATTTTGCGCGGGATCCGGCGCAAACGGAAAAATGTGTATTGAAATAACGGCGTATTTGCCGTAAAATAATAAGTTGACAAAAGCAGGAAAGGAGGCAGCGCCATGCGTGTCATCACCGGCTCCGCCCGGGGCCGCCGCCTGGGAGAGCTGGAGGGAATGGAGACCCGTCCCACCACTGACCGGGTGAAGGAGGGCCTGTTCAATATCATCCAGTTTGACATTGAAGGGCGGAAGGTGCTGGACCTCTTCGCTGGTACGGGCCAGCTCGGCATCGAGTGTCTCAGCCGGGGCGCCGCATCCGCCGTCTTTGTGGACCGGAGGGCCGACGCGGTGAAGCTCATCCGGGAGAATCTGAAGGTCACGGACCTGACGGACAAGGCCCGGGTGGTAGCCGGAGACTCCGTGGAGTACCTGAAGGGCGTCCGGGAGAAGTTCGACCTCATCCTGCTGGACCCGCCCTACGCCGCGGGCCTGCTGGAACCCGTCATCGCCCATATCGCAAGGTTTGACATTCTGTCGCCCCATGGTATAATCATAGCGGAACACCCGGCGGACAAGGCCCTTCCGGCCCTGGAGCCGCCCTACCGGCTCCACCGCACCTACCGCTACGGCAAGATCGGCCTGACGGTCTACCGCCGGAGCGGAAACGAAAAGAACGAGGAAGAGACCCCATGAAAACAGCTATCTGCTCCGGCAGCTTTGACCCCATCACCCTGGGCCACCTGGATGTGATCCGCCGGGCCGCCGCCATTTTTGATAAGGTCTGCGTGTGCGTCAGCCCCAACGCGGAAAAGAAGAACCAGATGTTCACACCGGAGCAGAAGCTCCTGCTGGTGCAGACTGCCGTGGCGGACCTGCCCAACGTGGAGGCGGAGCTGTTTCCCGGCCTGCTGGCGGATTTCGCCGTGGACCACGGCGCCAACGTCATCGTCCGGGGCATCCGCAACGTGACGGACATGGACGTGGAATACCAGATGGCCCTCATCAACCGCGGCATCCACCCGGAGCTGGAGACCTTTCTGCTGCCCGCCAGTCCGGCATACCAGCATTTCAGCTCTTCCATGGCCCGGGAGATGATCCGCTACCATCAGCCGCTTGAAAAATATCTGCCCATGTCCATCATCCCCCTGGTGCGGGACATGACAGAGGAAAAGGAAGGATAAGGATTATGGCAAACGACATCAACCGTTTGATCGATATGCTGTACGAGCGGATCGAGGACGCCAAAGCCCCCGCGCTCAAGCCCAATATGAGTATGGTGGACCGGGACGAGATGCTGGACCTGCTGGACGAGCTGCGGGCAGCCCTTCCTGTGGAGATCAAGCGCGCCCAGGAGCTGTTGACCGCCCGTGAGAAATTCGTGGACGAGGCCAAGCGGGACGTGGACCGCATGATGCGCCAGGCTGAGCTGGAGGCCAAGACCAAGGTCTCCGACAGCGAGGTGCTCTACGCCGCCAAGGAGAAGGCCCGCCAGATCGTGGCCCGGGCGGAGGAGCGCTCCCGCCAGCTCTACCAGGTGGCCAACGAGTACGCCGAGGACGCTCTGGCCCGCACTGAAGAGGCGGTCCAGGCCGCTCTGGACGAGGTGAAGCAGTCCCGGGTCCAGTTCCGCACTGCCTCCGCCGCCAAGATGCAGGAGCAGCGGGACAAGCTGGACGGCAAGAATGATCTCGCCGCCGATGATAGGGACAATGCCTGACCCGGAGCGGTAGACCGTAATCCGTCGACTACCCCAAAAGTTTGTAAAAAATGACGAAAAAACGTCGGAAACTTTTTCACGGTATTCCGTATTTAGTAGTCCATATCGAGAATGAAAGCCGCCTGGCACAACATCTTGTGCCAGGCGGCTTTTCTGATTTTACGTTAACCGCTTAAAAAGCGTCGAACACCCGTTTCAAATCCTGCGTTTTTGATGAAAAATATGGGAAAACCGGGCATTTAAACCGTTTCACGGCGAAAAATAATCCTTGCAATCCAATCCGGATTTGCTTATACTCAAAGTACATGGTGGGGAAAAGTGGAGGTATTGGGTAAACTAGTGCCAGACTTTCCCCATTCTATCCCAAAAAGAGGGGAAAGGGGGCGGCTTTTCATGGCGAGGCTGATGGGAAAATCCAACAACAGCATCGACTCCAAGGGCCGCCTTGTGATCCCTTCCAATATGCGGGAGGCGCTGGGTGACACCTTTTATATCACCATCGGCGCCCAGCACTGCCTGACCATTTACCCCGAGGCCAAGTGGGAGCAGATGTCCGAGGATATGGACGACCTGCCCTATTCCGAGGCCCGGGCGTTAAGCCTGCTGTACGCCAACGCCGTCCAGTGCGAGCCGGACGGTCAGGGCCGTGTGCTGATCCCCGCTGGGCTGCGGGCCCACGCGGGACTGAAGAAGACCGCCACCATCGTGGGCCTGAACTCCTTCGCCGAGATCTGGGATTCCAAGACCTGGGCGGAGCGGGAGCAGCAGATGCTGGAAGACGACGACATGGCCGCGGCGCTGGACAACCTGGTCCGCGCCCGCCGGAACCGTGGGTGAGCGGCCATGGAATTTACACACAAGCCTGTTTTGCTGGATGAGTGCATCCAGGCGCTGAACATCCGCCCCGACGGGGTGTATGTGGACGGTACACTGGGCCGCGCGGGCCACTCAAGAGAGATCGCCCAGAGGCTGACAACCGGCCGGCTCATCTGTATCGACCGCGACATGGCGGCCATCGACGCGGCGAAGGAGCGTCTGGCCCCATGGCTGGACCGGGTGACGCTGGTCCACAGTAATTTTTCGGAGCTGGGCGGCGTCCTGCGGGATGCAGGCGTCGCCGGCGCCGACGGGATGCTGTTCGACCTGGGCGTGTCCTCTCCCCAGCTGGACGACGCCGCCAGAGGCTTCTCCTATATGCAGGATGCCCCGCTGGACATGCGGATGGACGCCTCGGCGCCCCTGACCGCCCGGGAGGTCGTCAACGACTGGAGCTACGAGGAGCTCCGCCGCATTTTATACGATTACGGTGAGGAGCGCTACGCCCCCGCCATTGCGAAGGCTATTCTCCGGGCCCGTGAGGACAAGCCCGTGGAAACGACCCTGGAGCTGGTAGACATCATCAAATCCGCCATGCCGCCGTCGGCCCTGCGGGAGAAGCAGCACCCCGCCAAGCGGAGCTTCCAGGCCATCCGCATCGCCGTCAACGGCGAGCT
Organism: Oscillibacter sp.; assembly: GCA_017937405.1. Taxonomy (GTDB): domain Bacteria; phylum Bacillota; class Clostridia; order Oscillospirales; family Oscillospiraceae; genus Oscillibacter. The sequence continues at coordinate 15,293 of JAGBDS010000022.1, read as the reverse complement.
GGACGCCTTGCCGCCCATGCTGAAAAGCGCGGTGGAGGGCCTGAACCCCGGCGGACGGCTGGCTGTCATCACCTTCCACTCGCTGGAGGACCGCATCGTCAAGCGGGCGATGCAGGACATGGCCCGGGGCTGCACCTGCCCGCCGGAATTTCCGGTGTGCGTCTGCGGCAAGCGGCCCAAAGTGAAGGTTTTGACCCGAAAGCCCATCGTCTCCGGCGAGGCGGAGCTGGCGGAGAACCCTCGGGCCCGCAGCGCCAAGCTCCGGGTAGCCGAGAAATGTGATAACTTTGATATTTGATCCACCGAAATGGGACAAGCCCATCCGGTGATGCGTGTGTTGGAAGGGAGCGAAGGACCTGTGGCGTCGGCGGCAAGGAATCCATGGTATCAAAACGGACGGTCGGTAGACGGCAGTCTTGCATATGATCTGGACTGGGCCGTCCGGGAACGGGAGCTGACCCACGCCGGAGAAATGCCCCGCCGCCGGGAAAAGGAACAGGTCAAGGTCCAGGAGAAGCCCAAGGTCCAGGTGCGGGAGCGGCAGCATGTGTCGCCCTTTACCGTGCTGGGCACCATGGCCGCCATCGGCATGGCGGTGCTGCTGCTCATGGGCTACATCCAGCTCACGGTCCTCTCCGCCGACACGGTGGCACTGAAAAAGGAGCTCTCCACCCTGCAGACGGAAAACCTCCGCCTGACCACGGAGTACGAGCGGATGTTCGACCTGGCCACGGTGAAGGAGGCGGCGGAGGCCGCCGGTATGGTCAAGCCCGGCAGCAGCCAGATCTGCTACATCGACCTCTCCGAGGGCGACAGCGCCGTGGTCTACCGCCAGGAGGACCCCAGCGTCCTGACGCGGGTATTGACCTCGCTGCACCACGGGGTCTACGCGGTTGTGGAATATTTTGACTGACCGCCGCACTATAATGCTGTATCCAAGGCCAGCGACCGCCTGCCGGCCCGCGCAGGCCGGATACGGTATCTGACGGCAACACCCAAGGGAGTGAGAGCGGAGTTCTCACTCCCTTGAATCTTCTGGCGTATTTCCCAAGGAGGAACGAGCATGGCACAGAATCCCCGCAGAAAAAGTGACGCCGCCCGCTGGGCCAACCGCGTGGTGCGGAGCAGGACGACGCTTTTGATGATCCTTCTGGGTGTGTGTACCTTCGTGGCCCTGTTCTGGAAGCTGTACGACCTCCAGATCAACCGCCACGATGAGATGTGGGAAAAGGCCGTGGACCAGCAGACCCGCAGTGCCACCGTCCCCGCCTCCCGGGGCACCATCTATGACCGAAACGGCTATATGCTGGCAGTCTCCTCCACGGCGGAGGAGGTAAACATCTCCCCCAAGGAGATCGCCGCCTTTGTGGAAAAGCAGAAGGCGAATATCGAGGAGGCTCGGGAAAAGGCTGCCCAGAAGGGCGAGAGCTATGAGGCGCCGGAGCTGCGGGACCAGACTTATATCGCCCGGGGCCTCAGCCGCATTCTGGAGGTGGAGCAGGCCAAGATCGAAGAGAGCATGACCAAGACCAACCTGATGTATGTGAACATCCGGAAAAAGGTGGAGCAGACCCAGGCGGACGAGGTCCGGCGGTTCATCAACGGCGAGATCGACGAGGAGGGCAATGAAGTCCCCGAAAAGCAGCGGAAAAAGCTCCAGGGCGTGTGGATGAACCCGGATTCCAAGCGGATCTACCCGTACAGCAGTCTGGGCTCCAACGTCATCGGCTTCGTGAACGCCGAGAATAAGGGCGGCGTGGGCCTGGAGGCCAAGTACGACTCCGAGCTGGAGGGCACCGCCGGACTGACAGTCACCGCCAAGAACGCCGCCGGTACAGACCTTCTGTATCAGTATGAGCAGTATTACGATGCGGAGAACGGCAATAACCTGGTGCTGACCCTGGATGTCAGCGTCCAGGCGGCTCTGGAAAAGGGCATCGAGGCCATGGCGAAGAAGTTTGACGCCAAAAACGGCGCCACCGGCATCGTCATGGAGGTGAATACCGGCGCCATCGTGGGCATGGCCTCCTATCCCAACTATGACCTGAACGACTACGGCACCCTGTATGACGACGCCCTGAAAGCCAAGCTGGAGGCCACGTTGGCGGACCTGGAAGCGCAGCGCGTGAGTTTCCCCTCCGCGGAGGAGTACGAGGCCGCGGTGAGCAATGCGGAGTCCAGCGCCCTCCAGACCCAGTGGCGCAATAAGTGCATCGACTCCACCTATGAGCCCGGCTCCACCTATAAGCCCATCACCCTGGCGGCGGCGCTGGAGGAGGGCACCATCAATATGAATTCCACCTTCAACTGCACCGGCTCCGTGAAGGTGGGCGTCTGGACCATCAACTGCTCCAAGCGGGGCGGACACGGACACCAGACTTTGGAGCAGGCGGTGGGAAACTCCTGCAACCCGGCCTTCATCAAAATTGGTCAGAGCGTAGGCGCCGAGACCTATTACAAGTATATGAAGGCCTTCGGCCTGACGGAAAAGACCGGCGTGGATATGGTGGGCGAGACCAAGGGCATCATCAGTGAAAACAGCCTCAAGACCGACGTGGCTGCCCTGGCCTCTTACTCCTTCGGCCAGACCTTCACCGTCACCCCGCTGGAGCTGATCCGGGCCCAGGCGGCCTGCATCAACGGCGGCTACCTGTATACCCCCTATATCGTGGACCAGGTGCTGGACGACGAGGGAAACATCCTCAGCCAGCATGACAGCACCCCCATCCGGCAGGTCATCAGCGAGGAGACCTCCGCCAAGGTGCGCCAATGCCTGGAGTACGTGGTGGCCCAGGGCACCGGCAAAAACGGCCAGGTGGCGGGCTACCGCATCGGCGGCAAGACCGGCACGGCGGATAAGACCGAGACGAAGGGCCCCGGCAAGAAGCCGGACCTGGTGGTCTCCTTCATGTCCTTCGCCCCGGCGGATGATCCGCAGTATATCATGCTCCTGACCCTGGATACCCCCAGCCGTACCACCGGTACTTATCCCTCCGGTGGCAATATGGTGGCGCCCACCGCCAGCCAGATCATGGCGGAGATTTTGCCGTATCTGGGCATCGAGCCGGACTACACCGCCGAACAGCTGGCAGGGGCCGACGCCGCCGTGCCCAATGTGGTGGGCAAGACCGCCGCTGATGCCAAGACCATCCTGGAGAGCGCTGGCTTCACCTGCAAGACGGTGGGCAACGGTGAGACCGTTACCGATCAGACCCCGGCGGGCGGTGCCATCGTGCCCAACAACGCCAATATCATCCTCTATCTGGGAGCGGAAAAATCCGACGCGCCCTGCGTCGTCCCCGATGTGGTGGGCAAGACCGCGGCTCAGGCCAACAAAGCGCTGACCGACGCGGGACTCATCATGAAGGTGGCGGGCGCCACGTCGTCCACCACCGGCAACGTGTTCGCCATCACCCAGGATAAGGAGGCCGGCACGGAGCTGAAGGCGGGCAGCGTCGTCACGGTCCAGTTCGGCAGTCAGTCTGCCGGCGCCGACTGAGCAGGATTTGCAAGATTTTGAACACATTTTTCCATATAAACCGCAAAACTGCCTGTATATAATACCGGCAGGCGGTACTGACCGCTGATTTTGCGGAAAAAGAGGCTGTTTTCTATGAAACTGAAGGAACTTTTGCAGGGATTGACCATTCTGGAAGCCACAGCAGACCTGGAGATGGACATTTCCCATGTGAGCTATGACTCCCGCCAGACCCGACCCGGCGACCTGTTTGTCGCAATGCCCGGCTTTGCCGTGGACGGCCACGATTTCATCGGCAAGGCCATGGAGGCCGGCGCGGCGGCGGTGCTGTGCGAAAAAATACCCCAGGGGGGTATATCTGAGGACGGTTCCGAAATACCCCGGGGGGGTATCCCCTATGTCCGGGTGGCGGACTCACGCCGCGCCCTGGCGGTGGTGGGCGCCAACTTCTACGGCCACCCCGCCGACGCGATGACCATGGTGGCCGTCACCGGCACCAACGGCAAGACCACCACCACTTATTTGCTGAAAGCCATCCTGGAGCAGGCCCTGGGGGCCAAGGTGGGCCTCATCGGAACCAATCAGAATATGATCGGGCAGGAGGTCCTGCCCACGGAGCGCACCACCCCGGAATCCTTTGAGCTGCAAGGGCTTTTGGATCAGATGCGCCGCGGTGGCTGCACCCATGTGGTGATGGAAGCCTCCTCCCACGCCCTGTATCTGGACCGGGTGTACGGCATCCACTATGCCGTGGGCATCTTTACCAACCTCACCCAGGACCATCTGGATTTCCACAAGACCATGGAGGCCTACTGTGACGCCAAGGCCATCCTGTTCCGCAACTGTGACACTGGCGTCGTAAATGCCGACGACCCCTGGGCTGGCCGGTTGATGGAGCATGCTTCCTGCAAAGTGCTGACGTACAGCGAAAAGGCGGACAGCGACCTGCGGGCGGAGAGCATCAGCCTGGGGGCCGACCATGTGGCCTTTACCGCCGTGACGGCGGAAAAGCAGGTACCGGTCCGGGTGAACATCCCCGGCGGCTTCATGGTATACAACACCCTGGATGTGCTGGGCGCGGCCCTGGCGCTGGGCATTTCCCTGGAAAAGAGCGCCGAGGTCCTGGCCGGAGTGCCCCATGTGAAGGGCCGTGTGGAGGTCGTCCCCACCCCGGGGAAGGACTACACCATCCTCATCGACTACGCCCACAGCCCCGACGGCATGGAAAACGTGCTGTCCTCAGTGAAGGGCTTCGCCAAGGGCCGTACAGTAGCCCTGTTCGGCTGCGGCGGCGACCGGGATAAGACAAAACGGCCCAAGATGGGCAAGGTGGCGGCGGACCTGGCGGACTTTGCCATCGTCACCACCGACAATCCCCGGACGGAGGTGCCTGCCGACATCATCGCCGATATTCTGCCGGGCTTTGAGGGCAGCACGACGCCTTATGTCGTGGTGGAGGACCGTATCGAGGCCATCCACTTGGCCATGGACCACGCCCAACCAGGGGACGTGATCGTCCTCTGCGGCAAGGGCCATGAGACGTACCAAGAAGTGAACCATGTGAAGCATCATATGGACGAACGGGAAATTGTCGCGGATTACCTGAGTGCTGAGAAGTAACCCGCCGGGAGTCCGGCGTCAAGCGTTTTCGCAAAGCGAAAACCTTGAAATGGGCGGGCTTCGCCTGCCCATTTGAGCCCAATGCGGGGTCTCCGCAAAAGCGAAGCTTTTGTGGGGGGCCAAGCAGCACATGGACGAACGGGAGATCGTGGCGGACTATCTGAACCGCTGACCATATTACCAAAGCGCCGGAGGAGACCGGCGGAAGGAGAGAGAAACGAATGGATCTGATGGTGATTTTGACATGGGCCGCCGTGCTCGTCAGTTTTCTGCTGACGCTGGTCATCGGCCGGTTCGTGCTGACGGAACTGCGGAAGCTGAAAGCCGGACAGGAGATCCGGAAGGATGGTCCCACCTGGCACGCCGGGAAGGCGGGTACCCCCACCATGGGCGGTATCATGTTCATTCTGGGCGCCGGTGTGGTGGTGTTCCTGATGGGCTGGGGCCAGATGCTGGAGGGGGAGTTTGCCCACCTGTATGTGTACCTGTTCGCCCTGTGCTTCGGCCTCATCGGCTTTGTGGATGACTATCGCAAGGTGCGCCAGCACCAGAACGAGGGACTGACTGCCAAGCAGAAGTTTCTGCTACAGCTGCTGGCCGCCGTGGTGTTTTTGTGCCTGATGCGGTACGAGGGTCTGTTGACCAATGAGCTGTACATTCCGTTCTTCCAGGTTTCCTTCACGGTGAACTGGGTGGTGTATCTGATCTTCGCCGCCTTCGTCATCGTGGGCGCGGTCAACGCCGTGAACCTGACCGACGGCGTGGACGGCCTGGCCACCAGCGTCACCTTTGTAGTGATGGTCTTCTTCACTGTGACGGCCCTGCTGTGGCATATGAGCACCCTGGCCTTGTTCCCGGCGGCGCTGGCGGGCGGCCTGGCGGCGTTCTTCGTCTATAACCATCACCCTGCCAAGGTGTTCATGGGCGACACCGGCAGCCTGTTTCTGGGCGGCGCTGTGGCGGCTTTGGGCTTTGCCCTGGATATGCCCCTGATCCTGATCCCCGTGGGCATCATCTATATCGCCGAGACTATGAGCGACATCATTCAGGTGGCTTATTTCAAGGCCACCCACGGCAAGCGCTTTTTCAAGATGGCGCCCCTGCACCACCATCTGGAGCTGTCCGGCTGGAGCGAAAACAAGCTGGTGGGCGTGTTCTCCGGCATCACGGCGGTGTTCTGCGTGCTGGCATACCTGGGCGTCTTAGGACGATATTGAGAAAGTAGGAGTTAGGAAGTAGGAGTTAGGAGGTGAAGGCATGGCACAGCAGACACGAAGCAGACGGCCCATGAGCCGAGAGGAAGCGTTGGCACGGCAGGAGCGGCAGCGGCTGAGAAAGGAAAAGGAGCAGGAGAGCCGGGAACTGGCCCGGGGCCCTATCGACCTGCCTTTCTGCCTGTTGGTGCTGCTGCTGACCGCCGTCGGCCTGGTCATGCTGCTGTCCGCCAGCTTCCCCTCCGCCTACTACGAGACAAAAAACAACGACCCCATGCACTATTTCACCCGGCAGGGCGTTTTTGCCATCATGGGTGTGGCGGCCATGTTTCTCATCAGCAAGATCAATTACCAGCGGTTCCGGGGATTCGCCAAGCCTCTGCTGTATGTGGCCATCATCCTGCTGGTACTGGTGCTGATCCCCGGCATCGGCCAGACCCGCAACAACGCCACCCGCTGGATCGGCGTGGGCGAGTTGTTCACCTTCCAGCCCTCGGAAATTGCAAAACTGGCGGTGGTGCTGTACTTTTCCGACAGCATTTCCAAAAAGAAGGACAAAATGCGCACCACCCGGTACGGTATCCTCCCGTATCTGCTGATTATGGGCGTGCTGGCGGTACTGATGATGCTGGAGCCCCACCTGTCCGGCACGGTGCTGATTTTGGGCACCGGCGCGGCGCTGATGCTGGTGGGCGGCATCCGCTGGGCCTGGGTGGGCGCGGCGGTGGGCTTCGTGGGCGGCGTGGCGGCCCTGATGCTCACCGGCGTCATCAAATACGGCCAGTCCCGTATCGCCATGTGGCAGAACCCCTTTATCGACGCCCGGGGACAGGGATATCAGCTGTCCCAAAGCCTGATCTCCATCGGCTCCGGCGGATTGCTGGGAGTAGGTCTGGGCAAGAGCCGGCAGAAGTTTTTGTATCTGCCTGAGGAGCACAATGACTTTATCTTCGCTATCATCTGCGAGGAGCTGGGCCTCATCGGCGCCACCATCATTATGCTGCTGTTCGCGGCGCTGATCCTGCGGGGGTATTGGATCGCCCTCCACACCCGGGACCGTTTCGGCTGTCTGCTGGTAGTGGGCGTCACCACCCTGATCGCCATGCAGACGTTCTTGAACATCGGCGTGGTGACGGGCCTGCTGCCTACCACGGGCATCTCGCTGCCGTTTTTCAGCTACGGCGGCACGGCGCTGTCGATCCAGCTGGCGGAAATGGGCATCGTGCTGTCGGTGTCGAGGCAAATGAAACCCACCAAAGCCGGATAAGGAAAACCTACGGCGGCCAAAGTTGATTTGCAAAGGCAAATCAAGGATATTCAATGATTTTCGCCGCGGCGTGTACGTGGCGAACATACATCGACTTGTGCGCCCTTGGGGCGCACACACCAGTGACCGATGTCACTGGTGGTGGGGAATCTAAAGGGGGAGCCTGCTCCCCCTTTAAGGAGTGAGCCTATGCGAACGATATTTACTTGCGGCGGAACGGCGGGGCATGTGAATCCCGCCATCGCGCTGGCGCAGTTGATCGCGGAAAAGGACCCGGAGGCGGAATTTTTGTTCGTGGGCGCCGAGCGGGGACTGGAAAAGGATCTGGTGCCCAAGGCGGGGTACGACTTCCGCACCGTTCATATCTCCAGCTTCCACCGCTCCTTCAAGCCGAAGGAGATCAAGCACAATCTGGTGTCCGTATATAATCTGGTCCGCTCTCCCCGGGAGGCCCGGGCTATTTTGAAGGAATTTCGGCCCGACGTGGTAGTAGGCACCGGGGGATATGCCAGCTTTCCCGTGGTGAAAGCCGCGGCGAAAATGGGTATTCCTACGGCGGTCCATGAGTCCAACATGGTGCCGGGGCTGACCACGGAGCTGCTGGAGCCTTTTGCGGACCGTATCATGGTGGGGTTTGAGTCCTGCCGCCAGCACTACAAGCACCCGGACAAGGTGCTGGTCACCGGCACGCCGGTCCGGGGGGATTTCTTCGCGCTGACAAAGGAGGAAGCCAAGAAGAAATTGGGCGTGGACGATGGACGGCCCCTCATCGTGTCCTTCTGGGGGTCGTTGGGGGCCTCTGGAATGAACCGCCAAATGGCGGATTTCCTGGCCCTGGAGACGGCGAAGGAGCCCTTCCATCATATCCACGGCGCCGGAAAGAGCGGGTATCCCCAAATTATGGCGCTGCTGAAAGAAAAGGGCGTGGCGCTGGAACAGCATCCATTTTTGCAGGTGAGGGAATATATCTACGACATGGCGCCTGTGATGCGGGCGGCGGATCTGGTCATCTGCCGGGCCGGCGCCTCCACCATCAGCGAATTGACGGCTTTGGGCGTGCCCGCCCTCATCGTGCCGTCGCCCTATGTGACCAACAACCACCAGGAGAAAAACGCCCGGGCGCTGGAGGAGGCCGGGGGCGCGGCTGTGCTGCTGGAAAAGGACAGCTCCGGTCAGGCCATGTTCCAGGCGGCCTGCGGTATCCTCCATGATGGCGCCAGGAGGGTGGGAATGGAAAAAGCCATGGCTTCCCTGGGTATCCGGGATGCCACGGAGCGCATTTATCAGGTGATTCTGGGTATCACAAAGTAACCTCTTTTCCCCTTTGCCCATAGGATGGGACTGTGAGACCACTTTGGGCATGGAGGGGAAGGAATATGAGCCAGCTTTTGATTCACGGTGGCAGGCCGCTGCACGGCGAGGTCACCATCCAGGGAGCGAAGAACAGCGTTCTGCCCATTCTGGCGGCCACGCTGCTGACCGCCGGACAGGTGGAGGTGCGGAACTGCCCCCGGCTCCGGGACGTGGATGCCTCTGTCCGAATCCTGCGGGCGCTGGGGTGTGAGGCCCGGTGGGAGGGCGCCAGATTGCTGGTGGATACCGCCGGGTTGAACGGCTGCGCCATCTCTGATATACTCATGCGGGAAATGCGGTCCTCTGCTATTTTCCTGGGGGCCATCCTGGCCCGGTGCGGACAGGCGGAGATGAGTTATCCCGGCGGGTGTGAGTTGGGGCCCCGGCCTATTGACCTGCATCTGACAGGGCTGCGGGAGCTGGGGGCGGAGATCGACGACTCCGGCGGATTGCTCCACTGCAGGGCTGCCCGGCTGCGGGGCAGGGAGCTGGTGCTGAGTTTGCCCTCCGTGGGCGCCACGGAGAACCTGATGCTGGCGGCCTGCGGTGCCGAGGGCGTTACCACCATCTGCAATGCCGCCCGGGAGCCGGAGATCGAAGACCTCCAGAACTTCCTGAACGCCTGCGGCGGAAAGGTCTCCGGCGCGGGAACTTCCACCGTGACCGTGGAGGGCGGACGGCAGTTCCACGGCTGCGCCTACACCGTCATGCCGGATCGCATCGCCGCCGCCACCTACCTGTGCGCGGTGGCCTCCGCCGGGGGAGAGGGATTTCTCCGGGGGGCGCGGGAGCAGCATTTGTCCACCGTTACCGCCGTGCTGCGGGAGGCGGGCTGCGACATCCGGGGAACAGAGACGGGCATTGCCTGCGCCTGCCAGGGGCGGCCCAAGGCCGTGCGTCCGGTGCGGACAGCGCCCTATCCCGGCTTTCCCACCGACGCCCAGGCCGTTTTGATGGCGGCGCTGCTGCGGGGCCGGGGGACCACGGTATTTGAGGAAAATATTTTTGAGAACCGCTACCGCCATGTGGATGAGCTGACCCGCATGGGGGCGGATATCCGGGTGGCCGGACGGGTGGCGGTGGTCACCGGGACGGAGACCCTCCACGGCGCGGCGGTGCGGTGCACAGACCTCCGGGGCGGGGCGGCGCTGTGCGTGGCGGCCCTGGCGGCAGAGGGGAAGACCCATATCTCGGAGACGGGCCACATTGACCGGGGCTATCAGGATATTGTTGGCGACCTGCGGGCCCTGGGGGCTGAGATCACCCGGACTTAAGACAGAGGATTAGGAGAAGCAGTCATGGCAAGACGCAGAAGGAACAACAGACGGCGGAGAGGACACTTTGGTGTCCTCTATAAGCTGCTGTCTGTGCTGGTCATCTGCGGCGCCATCATCGCGGCTTTGACGCTGTTTTTCCGGGTGGACACCGTGGTCGTCACCGGGCAGGAGCGGTACACCCAGGAGGAGATCGTGACGGCCTCCGGGGTGGAGACCGGCGACAACCTGTCCCTTTTGAACAAGAACGCGGTGCGCCAGCGCATCCAGGACGCCCTGCCCTATATTGAACGGGTGAAGCGCATCAACCGCAAGCTGCCGGATACCCTGCTCATCGAGGTGGAGGAGTGCGGAAGGCCTATGGCGGTCCTGCAGGATGGCTACGCCTGGCTGGTGAGCCCCAAGGGGAAGATCGTGGAGCAGATGGCTCCCGGCGAGGCGGCGGGATACGGCACCATCTCCGGGTGCACGCTGCTGGCACCCTCCGTGGGAACGAAGATCGTGCTGGCTACGGAGTACGCTTCCCGGCAGGAGAGCCTGCTGAACTTACTGGCGGCTCTGGAGGACGCAGAGATGCTGGAGCAGGTGGACGGCATCCGGATGGATGACCCTGCCTGCATCGCCATGGACTACGCCGGACGCTTCGCGGTGGAGATGCTGTACGAGGACGATTATCCCTATAAGCTGAAGGCGCTGAACGCGGCGCTGGACAGCGGCAAGATCCAGGACAACATGACAGGCACCTTCGATATGCGGCGGGAGGATGGCCGTACCTATTTTATCCAGGACGAGCGCTGACCCGGTGGGAAAACCGTCGCATCCTGGTTTTTTCAGAAATTTCAAATGAAATCCTGACGGGATACTTGACCGGGAGAAAAAAGTGTCATACAATAAAACAAATACATGTAGAATACAGGATATTGCGTCAACTGGCGTGGTATCATACAAATGATAGCAGGAGGCACCAATATGGCATTTGGATTGGAAACCGGTCCCGATACCGTTGTCAATATTAAAGTCATTGGCGTAGGCGGCGGCGGCAACAATGTGGTCAACCGCATGGTCCGCTCCGGCACCAAGGGCGTGGACTTCGTGGCGGTGAACACCGACAAGCAGGTCCTGAACGTATCCAGCGCTACTTACAAGATCCAGATCGGCGAAAAGCTGACCCACGGCAAGGGCGCCGGCGCTGATCCCGAGATCGGCCGGAAGGCCGCCGAGGAGAGCCGCAACCAGATCGCCAAGGCCCTGGAGGACACCGACATGGTGTTTATCACCGCTGGTATGGGCGGCGGCACCGGCACCGGCGCGGCTCCCATCGTGGCGGAGATCGCCAAGGAGATGGACATCCTCACCGTGGCTGTGGTCACCAAGCCCTTCGGCTTTGAGGGCCCCCGCCGGATGCGTGCCGCCGAGGCGGGCATCTCCGATTTGGAGGGGAAGGTGGACTCCCTGGTCATCATCCCCAACGAGCGGCTGAAGTATGCCACCGACCAGAAGATCACTTTCGCCAACGCGTTCGAGATCGCTGACGATGTGCTGCGCCAGGCGGTGCAGTCCATCTCTGACCTGATCCGGGACACCGGCTTCATCAACCTGGACTTTGCCGACGTCACCGCCATCATGAAGAACGCGGGCATGGCCCACATGGGCGTGGGCCGGGCCGCCGGCAAGGGCAAGGCCGAGGAGGCCGCCAAGATGGCCATTTCCAGCCCCCTGCTGGAGACCTCCATCGAGGGCGCCAAGGGCGTGCTCATCAACGTCACCGGCTCTATGGACATCGGTCTGGAGGAAGTGGAGCAGGCCGCCAGCCTGGTGCAGGCTGCCGTCCATCCCGACGCTCTCACCATCTTCGGCGCTACCTTCGACGAGACCCTGGACGACGAGATCCGCGTGACGGTCATCGCCACCGGCTTCGACAAGGCTCCCGATACCGCTCCCGCTCCCAAGACAGCTGCGCCTAAGGCAGCGGCTCCGGCTGGCCGTGCGGTGGAGACGGCTGCTGCCGTTCCGGCTCCCCAGCCTTTGAAGGAAGAGGATGTGCCCAAGCCCGAGGACGATGACGACGATGTGTTCGGCGATATCCTGAAAATTTTCAGCAAGCGCGATTGATTGTAAAAAATGGAAAGACCCGCAGGCTTTTCCCTGCGGGTCTTTTGTTTTGCCCTGTATCACGGCACAGGCAATGGTGACCATGGCGGCGCTGCCGCTTTTTGCTGGGTGTGTCCGCCGCTATTCCGCAGAAGATAACCTTGCCGGAACGACCGGCAGTTTGTGATTTTTTGAAAAGGAGTGTTTTTAGATTGTATGGAACACCACAAATGGCAAAGCGGCTCCTGCGGCTTGGAACAGCTTGTCTCCTGGCGGTGCTGGTGTGCTCCGCAAGTGTGGCCATGGCCGCCGAAATGACGCCCCGGATGCTGGTGCCGGTGGGACACACCGTCGGCATCAAGCTGTTTTCCAAAGGCGTAGTTGTGGTGAAGCTCTCTGATGGCGGCACCCCTGCCAAAGCCTGCGGCCTGCGGACGGGCGACGTCATCGTCCAGTGCGGCGGCGACGCCGTCACCTCCTCGGAGCAGTTCCAATCCCTCCTGCAGACCTGCGGCGGCACAGCTGAGCTGGAGGTGCGGCGGAACGGAGACAGCATGACGCTGTCCGTGGAGCCGGAGCGGAATGACCAGGGCGTCTACTGCATCGGCGCCTGGATCCGGGACAGCATGGCGGGTATCGGCACCATGACCTATTATGACCCGGCCACCTCCACCTTCGGCGCGCTGGGACACGGCATCACCGATGTGGATACCGCCCAGCTGATGCCCTTCTCCAACGGCTCTATCCTGCCCTCCACGGTGAAGGCTGTGAAGAAGGGCGAGGCGGGCGCAGCCGGAGAGCTACGGGGCGATTTTGACCTGACAAGCGACCTGGGCGGCCTGTACGCCAACACCTCCAGCGGTGTGTTCGGCACCCTGGAGGCGGAGTATGCCCCAGCTCTGGCCCAGGCGGTGCCTACGGGTGAGCCGATGACCGGAGCTGCTGTTATCCGCTCTAACGTGCAGGGGGATGAGGTGCGGGAGTATGACATTGAAATTTTGAAAACTGTACCCTTCTCCAACGATGGGCGGGACATGGTCATTTCCATCACCGACCCGGCACTGCTGGAGACCACCGGCGGTATCGTACAGGGCATGAGCGGCAGTCCCATTTTGCAGGACGGAAAACTGGTGGGTGCTGTGACCCACGTTTTATTGAACGATCCGACTAAAGGGTATGGAATTTCCATCGAAAATATGCTGAAAGCGGCGTAAAATGCAAAAAGGATCAGGCGGGGAATTTCCCCGTCTGATTCTTTTGTGGACAACTGTATGTGTGCTGTGTATAATAATGGAAAAGAAAACAAAGTCGAAAGGGGAGGCACACAATGGAACTGATAGAGGAACTGGAAGCCTATCAGCCCTGGAACGAACAGGAGGAACGGGACCGGGCGGAGCTGCTGCGGCGGCTGAAAAGCGGGGAGGAATTGTACAGCCGGGAGAACCAGTCCGCCCATCTGACGGCCTCTGCCTGGGTGGTGAGCCCCGACCGGCAGCGGGTACTGCTGGCTTACCATAACCTCTACGATTCCTGGGCGTGGCTGGGCGGCCATGCCGACGGGGACCGGGACCTGCTGGCGGTGGCGCTGCGGGAGACAAGAGAGGAGAGCGGCCTGTCAGAGGTGCGGCCTGTGTCTTCCAGCATTTATTCCGTGGAGATCCTGACGGTGGACGGCCATGAGAAGCGGGGCGTCTATGTCCCGTCCCACCTTCACCTGAACGTGACCTATCTGTTGGAGGCCGACCCCGCAGCGCCGGTGCGGTGCAGGCCGGAGGAGAACAGCCGGGTGGGGTGGTTTGCCCTGGCAGATGCTCCGGCGGTGTCCTCGGAGCCCTGGATGCGGGAGCGGATTTATCGCAAGTTAAACGCGAAATTGGAGGATTTTCCGTCCAAGATTATAAAATTATAAGAAAAACCGGAAAATCCTGTCGAATGATTATTGGAATTTATTTACAGTTTCGTATTGAAAAAACTGTTGCTTTATGCTAGTTTATAGGAAAGCGAATGTGAAGGGTCGTGAATCCGTCACAAAGCGGAAAATACGGAAAAGGACTGGGTAATATGGACAACAGAAAAACGGTTTTGTTGGCCGATGCCAACGAGGAATTCCGCACCATGCTGCGGAATGAGATAGAGAGAACAGAGGAATTTACGGTGGTGGGGTCTGTGGGAGACGGCACGGAGGCGCTGGGTATCCTGACGCAGCGCAAGCCTGATCTGCTGGTGCTGGACCTGATGCTTCCCGGGATGGACGGCCTGAGCCTGCTGCGGCAGGCACAGGAGCGGGGCCCGCTGCCCAAAGTGGTCATCACCTCTGCTTTCTGTACCGACCGGGTGGTGAGCGACGCCATGGCGCTGGGCGTCAGCTATTTCCTGCCCAAGCCCTGTGAGACCGGGACACTGCTGGACCAGATGCGCAACGTGTTCGCCCAGCCCGTCACGCCGGAGGAGCGGACCTCCGCTCTAAAGAACCTGGTCACGTCTGTCATCCATGAGATCGGCGTGCCCGCCCACATCAAGGGCTACCAGTATCTGCGGGAGGCCATTATGATCGCCGTGGACGACATGGAGGTCATCAACGCCGTGACGAAGGTGCTGTATCCGGCGGTGGCCAAGCGGTTCGGCACCACGCCCTCCCGGGTGGAGCGGGCCATCCGCCACGCCATTGAGGTGGCTTGGGACCGGGGCGATCTGGAGACGCTGCAGAAGTACTTCGGCTACACGGTGAGCAACACCAAGGGCAAGCCCACCAACAGCGAGTTCATCGCCATGATCGCGGACCGGCTGGTATTAGAGCGGAAGAACGGCCGGGGATTGGTCAGCTAAGTGCATACGAGTAAAAAGGAGAGGCTTACGCCTCTCCTTTTTGCTATGTAATGTCTGCTGAATAATTAAAAAATCCTTACAGTGCAAGCTGTTGAGACTGATTTGTGATATAATAAGAGTATCAAAAAACGCAAGAATCAGGCAAAAACCTTGCACTTGGAGGACAGCTA
>JAGBDS010000088.1 GCA_017937405.1 Oscillibacter sp. | reverse complement strand
GGTTGATTGTAAAATCAAGTTGGACACTTGAGTAAAAAATCCATAGTGATTTCTCTCCCCGTGGTAGAATGAAGTTACCACACAACTTCTACAGAGGGAGGGCAATCACTATGGACTGCCATCATTGTATCACAGAATCCGCAGAACGCAAGAAGGGACAGCATCTTCGCATGGAAGACCGAGGAGCCATCAAGGTCCTCAAGAAGCAGGGCCTCGGCCCTCGTGCCATCGCCAGACAGATCGGCTGCGCTCCATCCACCGTTACGAATGAGCTGCGGCGAGGCACACCAACTCGCAAGAGCAACAAGGGGAAAAATCCCGGTTATTCCCCCAAGCTGGGAGAAGCTGTCTACAGAGCCAACAGAGCATCCTGCCACAGGCATCCGAAAGCGGGCGTCTGCAGCGACTTCACCAGTTGGGTGGTTCGGCAGATCCGGGAACACAAGTGGTCCCTGGATGCCTGCTGCGGATATGCCAAGCGACACGACCTGTTCGAGCCGTCTGAGATGGTCTGCTCCCGTACCCTTTACAACATGGTCTGGAAAGGGCACCTCTCCATCCAGCCAATGGAACTGCCCGAGGCGTTAAAGCGCAAAGCGAAGAAGCATCGTGTGCGAGAGAACAAAAAGCGCTACGGCACAAGCATTTCCAGCCGCCCGGAGATTGCATCTCTTCGTCTTGAAGAGGGCCACTGGGAAGGCGATACCGTGGTCGGCAAGCGAGCGGGTAAGGAGGCTGTTGTCTTTTCCCTGTTGGAGAAGAAGACGGAAACCTACCTTGCGTTCCGTATCCCTGGCAAAACCAGTGAGGCGGTGATGAATCTCATGAACACCCTCCATGATGAGTACAGAGAACACTTCTCTCAGGTCTTTAAAACCATTACTGTGGACAACGGCAGCGAGTTCGCTGACTTCGCCCAGGTGGAGAACTGGGGCAGCAAGGTTTTCTTCGCCCACCCGTACACCTCCTGGGAGCGTCCCCAGAATGAGCGACACAATGGCCTGTTCCGGGCCTTTGTCCCAAAGGGAGCTTCTATTGAGGGCTTCACCGACGAGGATATCCTCGCCGCTGCTGACGAGCTGAATGGACGCCCACGGAAGAAACTCGGATACTGCACCCCGGAGGAACTCTTTGAGGATTTTCTGGACGCTGTCTACGCAGCCTGACGGCTGCGGCAACCTCGCTCACGGATAGATCCTGCGGCTCCATCCGTGAGCAAGGTTTTTACCACGGGGTGTCCAACTTGTTATTGCAATTTGCGAATCAAAAAAAAAGGAACAATAAAATGCAAAAAAGCGGCAGCTCCAAAACGGAGCTGCCGCTTTTTTGATCAGGGCCTCTTCTCTGCTCTGTTTTACTTGTTCAGCAGACCGGACCAGCTCCAGCTGTCCTCCATGGGGATGGTGCCCAACCGCCAGATTGACACGCCGGTGACGCCCAGTAGCTTTGCCGCCCGCAGGGCCGTCTCCACGCTGCGGCCATCCTGATACCAGAGGAAATACCTGCTGCCGTCCTCAGTAGTATAGACGGCGTAGGACTGCTGGTACTCCTGAGACCAGCCCAGCTCTGTGTCCTCCTGAGCCAGCCGTTTCAGGACCGTTTCTGTGGAGGGATACATGGGTTTGCCGGAGACCAGCTTGCCCGCCTCGTCGATCTGCCAGGCCACGTTTTTGCAGCTGAAGCCCAGAACTACCTTGGCAGGGTCCACCTTATCAGTCAGCGCCTTGAGCGCAAGGTATACCTGACCGATGGGGGCCGTAGCGGCAGTCTGATAATAGAAGCCGCCCACAAAATCGCTCATGTCCCTGGCGTCGTAGTCGTAGGCCATCAGAATGACCTTATCTGCCAACTGGCCGATAGCGGCGTAGTCATAGCCGTCATAATAGGTCCCGGTGGACAGCACCGGAGGCACGCAGACGTACAGGGACTTGTTCAACCGGTCCAATTCCTGCCTCAGTTCCTTCAAAAAGGCGGTGTAGTCCGCCTTCTGGGCATCCCGCAGGCCCTCAAAGTCCAGGGTGACGCCCTTGTAGGGATTTTTGCCGATGGCGTCATAGCTGACGGAGATCTCCTGAATGATCTGGCGCATGGCCTGGGTCCGGCCCTCCGCCGTGGACAGCATGTCCTTCAGACTCTGGCCGTCCATAAAGACACTCAGGTGCAGGTCCTCCAGGGATTCCGTCACCTCCTGATAGCTGTCTGGCACATAGTATTCGTTGCCGCCGTCCCGGGTAGTCACCAGCTTGGCCTGGGAGCCGTCCCAGGTCATACGACTCCAGCCGGCGCTGACAGCGTCCAGCGTCTGCCCCAGCTCCAGCTGGCTGTAGGAAGAGATGGCGTAGAAGCCGTGGGTGAAATCCGTCTCCCGGCTGAGCTTCTCATAGATGCGCACCAGCATGGCCGCCGCCTGGGCACGGGTGGCGGTGGCGTTGGGCGAGAAGGTGGTGGCAGAGGTGCCCTTGGTCATGCCAATCTCATAGGCAACGGCGATATAGCCCTGCCGGTCCGTCACATCCGAAAATGGCAAGGAGTTTTTCTTTTCAGCCTCACGGGCAACGGCCTTCAGGCCCAAGGCCCGCACCAGCAGCTCGGCCATCTCGCCCCGGGTGATGGGCGTGTTGGGACGGAAGTAGGGATCGGTCCCTGTCACGTCGTGGGCGGCGGCAGTCTCAATGACCTCATACCAGGCGCTGC
>JAGBDS010000087.1 GCA_017937405.1 Oscillibacter sp. | reverse complement strand
CTGCCGAAGTTCTCCCATTGTGATCTACCTCCGTTTTTCGCGTAGAGTTCACGCATAGTGCGTGGACTTTACGTTCTATACGGTGGTATTCTCTCATTTTCGCGGGTGATCTTCAATCCGCCGCTACATTTGACGCTTACTTATTGACTGTTTGCAGAAGAATGCAGAATGCCGCCAAAATGAATCTTGCCATCCCAATGATTGGGATGGCAAGATTTTTATACGCCGTTAGCTTTGAAGGTTACGGTTTTAGTCCAGAGTACCCATGGTACGGCCAGCCAGCGCACAGGCCTGACCGCGGGTGACGTTGACGCCCAGATTGGCGTTACCGTCGAGTCCGCCCTTCAGGATGCCGTTCTGGGCCGCCCAGGCAGCGATAGCGGCCATGTCAGCGGGGATGGCGGAGCTGTCGTTGAAGATGCTCAGGATACTGGTATCCTCCACGGCGGGAGAGCCCGCCGCGATGTAGAGCGCCTTCAGCACGTCGCCGCGGGTAGCGGGCTGATTGCCGGTCTTCAGACCGTTGTCAGCACCCCAGGAAACGCCTGCGTTGAAGTCCTTCACGTCCACGGCGCCGGTAATGCGGCCAGCCACGTTGGCGATCTGGTCCAGGGTCACGCTGCTGTGCAGGTCGAACTTGTCGTCGGTCTTGCCAACCATGATCTCGCGGGCGCTCAGGGAGCTGATCTCGTTATAGAACACGCTGTCGGCAGGGACATCGGTAAAGCTCTTGGAATTGTCGATGATCTTCACAGTGGCATTGCCGTCCAGGGTCAGGGCCACGCCGTTCTCGGTGACCACGGAGGTGGACACGATCTTCTCGGTGCCGTCGGCATTCACGATGACAGCCACGGTGCCGGGAGTGACCTTCTCAACGGGGATCTCCACCTTCACGGAGTCGGCGCTCTTGGGAACGGTGACCTGCAGGGCAGGAGCCTCTTCAGTGGTCTTGACAGCGGGGACCTCCACGGGCAGGGTCACGGCCTCGCCGGTCTTGGCGGCTTCCTTGGCGGCGGTAGAGGAAACGGTGGACTTGACCTCGGTGACGTCGCCGTTCTTGTCGGTGACCACGGTGCCAGTAACGCCCTCAGCCGTTTTGACGGTCTCGGTGACGGTGCCGTCCTTCTTGGTCTCCACGGTGGTGGTCGTGCCGTCCTTCTCCTTAGTGACCTCAGTCACAGTGCCGGTGGTCTTGTTAGTAGTCGTGGTGGTCGTGGAGCCGTCCTTATTGGTGGTGGTGCTGGTGGAAGTGTTGGAAGAGCCGGAGGAAGAACCGCCGGAGGAGGAACCGCCGACGTAGCTCCAGCGGGCGGTCAGGGCAGTGTCTGTAGTAATCTGGCCGAGAGCAGTCACCTGAGTGCCGTCTGTGGTGTACCAGCCAGCAAAAACATAGCTACCGCTGTAGGTGGGAATGGGCAGAGAATCTAACTCATGGGAATAAGCGGATTCTGTGCTGCAGGTGCCGCCGTTGGCATCAAAGGTCACCTTGTAGCTCTCCTTGGGAACAACCTTATATTCTTCCACGACCTTATGTGTATTGCTGTTCACATAAGCGCTGGGATTGGTGGAGAAGGTACCGCCGGTGATTTCAGCGGTAAATGCCTTAGGAGCATCATT
The DNA here is from genome assembly GCA_017937405.1 of Oscillibacter sp. Taxonomy (GTDB): domain Bacteria; phylum Bacillota; class Clostridia; order Oscillospirales; family Oscillospiraceae; genus Oscillibacter. Next base: position 8,175 of record JAGBDS010000087.1, on the reverse strand, counting down.
GCCAGACAGCACATTAATCTTGCCGTTGAACGTGCCATCAGCAACTGTCAGCTTTGTAACGGCATCGTTGTAGCCACTGACTTCCACATCGCCATTAATTACGCTGGTACCCTGAATAGTAACCGTATTGCCCGTATAATCGGCAAACGTACAGACATCGAACGCGATCCCCTTCGTTGCACGAGCGGTAATGGTGCTGTCTTTTACAACCGTGTTCCCGTTGTTCGTAGACAGAGTGTACGCAGTGCCATCGCCAATCAGATTACTGCCGTCCAGCGTCATATTGTCCAGCGTCAAATCACAGTAGTTCTGAATCAGCATCTTTGCCGTCGTGCTGGTAATGATGCCGTTCTTAAACGTGACCTTGCCGCCCTTCAGCAGTTGGAAAGCCTGTGTTTCAGTGCCGATGGAACCAACAGTCGTGCCATTCACAGTGTAGGTATTGCCGCCAAAATCGATGGTCAGCCCAGTCGTAAACTTGCTGCTATCAATCTTGATGCCGTTGCCAGAAGTATCGGCCGCCAGCTTGATCGTCGCACCATCAGCAGCATACTTCACAGCAGTTTCCAGATCGGAGAAAGTGCCGCCGGTGATGGAAACGGTGTTGTTCACACTGTTGACAGCATTTGTGCCTCCCTGCGTTGCAGTAAAGTCACCGCCGGAAACAGTTACCTTCACAATGTCGTTGTCTGCCTGATTTTCGGGGTTGTTCTGGTTCAATGCAGTGTATCCCCTAAACTCACCGCCGAGAATTGTCAGGTCAATCGGCAGCTTGGTAGTGTGCTGTGCAACTGCAATCGCAGCGCCGGATGTTGTAGTTCCGTTTCCGTTTGTATCAACACTTGTAGGCACCGCTGTTGCTTCGTATGTACCGCCGTCAATAGTCATTTCACCGGCACGAATTTCAATCGCAGCGTCTTCTGCATTCATGGTGCAGTTCTTGACGCTCCACTTCGCGTAGCCGGCAGCATAAATTGCTTCTACGCAATTCTTGATCGTTGCACCACTCAGATTGATCTGCATCACATTGCCGGTGGTAACGGTATTGCTGCCATTGACATAAACGCCAAGGCTATGAACACCATTTTCAACCGCGCCCATATCAATGGTGCCGTTCATGTTGATGACGAGGCCGTAGTTATTATATTCACCTGCATCATCCTTGGCTACGAAAATACCGGCATAGTCACCCTTCAGCGTAACATTCCCATCGATTGTGATAACCGTGTAATCTTTTACATCGGTCTTAGAACCGGCCGCAAGAATAGGTGCATAACCATCTTTAATATTTTCAAAGATCGTGCCGGTACCGGTCACATGGAACTTTGCGTTGTAAACCTTAAACACATAGTGCGTATTACTGACAATATTGTGTCCGTTCAGGTCCAGAACGATATTTTTCCCGTCATTGACAGAGATAGAACTCTCAACTTGAACATTTTCCAGCAGGGTGATCTCATTGCCGACATCTTCTGTCCCTGCCGCGTTAATGGCGTCCTCCAGCGTTGCATACTCTGTGGTGCCAATTTTGGCAACATTTCCTTCATCCGCCAGCGCCACTGCGGGCTCCTCTTCAGAAGTCTCCTCAGCGGTAGACTCCGTAGCCGCGGCTACGTTGGCAGGCTCCGGCTCGTCCGCAAGCGCCGTAGCGGGCAGTATGCTCAGAGTCATAGCTAACGCCAGCAACACTGCCAAAAGTTTGCTTTTCTTCATAGTTTCTCGCTCCTTTTTCATAAAATTCGCTTTCAAGGTTCTTTATTCCCGAAGCCTTTGGCTTCGGGAATTGGGACAGACCGGCCTGTCCCTTTTTTGTCCCCATTTGACAACTCCACTGTATACCTTTTTTTTGTAAAAATCAATCGGTTTTTGTCGAAAAATGGGGAATTTTCCGCCGGGACGGGCCCAGGGGGAAAACTTTCCCCCCGGCCGCCGGCGGAAATCATAAGCGCGGTGTATGAGTGCCTCATACACCGCGCCTGTCAAAGACAAGATACGTGCGCAACGAAATCAAGCACCTTTGCGGATTCCGCTTGTCAAAAGCGGGCAAAGACACTATAATAAACGTTGCGGTGCGGCCTAAGGCCGCTGTGTACGAGTGGGCTCAACACTCTTACGCAGGCCGTGGGGTGGTTCCAGCACTCCGCGGCTGCCGCATTTATGATTTCCAAGATTTATCATAATCACTTTTTCGGCAAAATGCAATAGATAACGGAAAAATTCCACGGATGGTGTAAACCATCCGCTGCGCAGTCATAACCACCGACAGCGCCGGTGGTTTCCGTAACCAGCAAAAAACAGGACAGCCCAATGAATGGGCTGTCCTGTAAAAACAGATTTGTCTTTATTCCGCCTTGGGGGCCTCAGTGTCAAACACCGTCTTGGCGCTGGCCGCCAGTCCCGCCAGGCCCTGCAGCTCGCTGGGGATGATGATCTTCGTCGCCTTGCCGTCGGCCACCTTCTGCATGGCCTCCAGGGCTTTCAGCTTCACCACCTGGTCGTTGGGGGCGGCGGCGTTCAGCAGCTTCAGCGAGTCGGCCATGGCCTGCTGCACCTTCATGATGGCCTGGGCCTCGGCCTCAGCGGCCATAATGCGGGCTTCCTTCTCGCCCTGGGCTTTCAGGATGGCGGCCTGCTTGGCGGCGTCGGCCTTCAGGATGGCGGACTGCTTCTCGCCCTCGGCTACCAGGATCTGAGACTGCTTCTGGCCCTCGGCCTGGAGGATGGACTCGCGGCGCTCACGCTCCGCCTTCATCTGCTTCTCCATGGCGTTCTGAATTTCCTTGGGCGGGATGATGTTTTTCAGCTCCACACGGTTGACCTTGATGCCCCAGGGGTCCGTGGCCTCATCCAGAATGGCCCGCATCCGGGAGTTGATGACGTCGCGGCTGGTCAGGGACTGGTCCAGCTCCATGTCGCCGATGATGTTCCGCAGAGTGGTGGCGGTCAGGTTCTCGATGGCGTTCATGGGGTGCTCCACGCCGTAGGTATACAGCTTGGGGTCCGTGATCTGGAAGTAGATAACGGTGTCGATCTGCATGGTGACGTTATCCTTGGTGATCACAGGCTGGGGGGCAAAGTCCGCCACCTGCTCCTTCAGGGACACCTTTTTGGCGATGCGCTCGATGAAGGGGACCTTCAGGTGCAGGCCCACGTTCCAGACGGCCCGGAACGCGCCCAGGCGCTCCACCACATAGGCCCGGGACTGCTGCACGATGACGATGTTGCTGATGATGACGATCAGCAGCAGGATGACCAGGATAGCGGGAACGATCCAACCAAAGCTCATGATACTACCTCCACTTTTTCTTCAATTTTCTTTACAAAGAGCTTGACGCCCTCCATTCGCAGGATCTCCACCATGTCCCCCTCCAGGATGACCGCGCCGTCCGCACTGCGGGCGGTCCAGGTCTTGCCGTCCACGTAGACGGCGCCGGTGGAATTTTCGTTGTCGATGGTCTCCGTGACCTTGCCGGAATCCCCCAGGACCCGGTCCGCATTGGTAGGGACGGCCTTGGCGTCGATGACCTTCCGCAGCAGGGGCCGGGTCACCGCCAGCGCCAGAGCGGACACCGCCACGAACAGAGCCACCTGCACGCCGATGCCTGCGCCCAACAGCGCCCCGATCAGCGCCGCCGCGCCTCCCGCCACGAACCAAATGGACACCAGCCCCGCCGTCAGAGCCTCCACGATGCCGAAGAGCACCATGGCGCCCAGCCAGAGCCAAATCATATAGTTCACAGGCAGTTCCTCCTCTCTATTACAATATAAGACGTTATGCTTGCCTATTTTGTTTCAGTGTACCACAGTACGCAGGGGAAATACAGTTTCATTTCGGTTACAAAAGATGCCTGTATGGAAATCCCATTGCGGAACGGGCCGTTTCCTGTTATACTATCATTGTCATTTTATGTAGTTTCAGAGGAGGTGCGGGCCATGACCCTGACGGTCCCCTGCTTATTCGGCCTGGAAGCCCTGGTGGCGGACGAGATGAAGCGCCTGCAATTAAAAAATGTCCGGGCAGAAAACGGCCGTGTCCACTGTGAAGGGACTATGGCTGACATCGCCCGGCTGAACATCAATCTGCGCTGCGGTGCCCGGGTGCTGATGGAGCTGGGCAGCTTCCCCGCCAAGGATTTCGAGGCCCTGTTCCAGGGCGTGCTGGCCCTGCCCTGGGAGGATTTCATCCCCAAAGACGGCGAGTTCCCTGTGAAGGGCTACTCCTTGAACTCCACGCTGCACTCCGTACCTGCCTGCCAGGCCATCGTGAAGAAGGCGGCGGCGAAGCGGCTGGGCAGCGCCTACGGCTGCGAGACTCTGCCGGAGACGGGGAGCCGGTATCAGATCCAGTTCGCCATTATCAAGGACATTGCCACACTGTATTTGGACACCTCCGGCGAGGGTCTTTACAAGCGGGGCTACCGGGCCCAGAACATGGGCGCACCCCTGAAGGAGACGCTGGCGGCGGCTCTGGTGACCCTCTCCCGCTACCGGGGGAAGGACCCCTTCTGTGACCCCTTCTGCGGCAGCGGCACCATCCCCATCGAAGCCGCCCTCATTGCTAAGAACCGTGCCCCCGGTCTGGACCGGAGCTTTGCCGCTCAGAAGTGGAAGTCCATGGACTCGAAGCTGTGGCTGGACGCCGCCGACGAGGCCATGGACAAGGAGTTCCACGGCAGCTACGACATCTGGGGCGGCGACATCGACCCCCAGGCAGTGGAGCTGGCGAAGCACAACGCCGAGCTGGCAGGCGTGGAGGACTGCATCCGGTTCGAGGTCGCGGACGCCGGGAAATTTCACCGGGACAGCGAGTACGGCCAGCTGGTCACCAACCCGCCCTACGGCGAGCGTCTGCTGGAGAAAAAGGAGGCGGAGGACCTGTACCGGGCCTTCGGCGCCGCCATGCGGACCATGCCTCCCAAGTGGCGCATCCTGGTGCTCTCCTCCCACACGGAGTTCGAGCGGTGCTTTGGCCGCCCCGCTGACAAGAAGCGGAAGCTGTACAACGGCATGCTGAAATGCGATGTATTCCAGTACGGCAAGTAATTTCTCTGTCGAAATATACGAATTGTAAAGAGATAAAGGGGGAATTTGCCCCATGAAGCATATTTTTATCATCAATCCCTACGCGGGCAAGCGGGACCAGACCTCCCGCATTTACGGGATGGCGGACCACCTACGGGACGAGCACGGGTTGGAATGCGCCTGTATGCTGACGGACCGTCCCGGCGGCGCCATGGACATGGCACGGAAGCTGGCGGAGACCGGCGAGGAGCTGCGCATCTACGCCTGTGGCGGCGATGGCACCATCCATGAGGTGGCAAACGGCATCGCGGGCTTCCCTAACGCCGCCATGAGCTGCATCCCCACCGGCACCGGAAACGACTTTCTGAAAAACTTCGGTGAAGACGCCGCCAAATTCGCCGACGCGGACAACCTGTGGGACGGCGATGTATTCCCCCTGGACCTCATCGACTGCAACGGGAAGCTGTGCCTTACCATTGCCTGCAACGGCATCGACGCCCGCATCGCGGACAGCGTCCACCAGTACAGCGGCACCCCCCTGCTCAGTGGCCGGGGCAGCTACCTGGCCTCCGTGGCAATGAACTTCCTGTTCCGGCCCATCGGCCGCCGCTGGAAGGTGTGGCTGGACGACGAAGTGCTGGAGGACGATTACGCTCTGGTGTCCATGTGCAACGGGCGGTACTACGGCGGCGGCTCTATGCCCGTGCCGGAGGCCCGGATGGATGACGGCGTGCTCCACACGGTACTGATCAAGAACGTCAGCAAGGCCACCTTCGCCCGGCTGTTCGCCCCCTACTCCGCAGGCGAATACCGCACCCTGCCCCAAAACCTCATTCGGGTCTCCACCGCCAAAACAGTCCGCATCCAGTCGGAAACGGAGCTGGTCACCTGTCTGGACGGCGAGTGCTTCCGGGGCCACGAGGTGGTCATGACCCTGTCGGACAAGCGGCTGAACTTCTTCAGCCCCAAGGGCTGCAGCCCCAACGCCACTGCCCGCTGACGGCTCCGCCGCCAACCTTTACAATTTCTTCATAACTTTTCCGCAAAATCCCCTTTACAAACCGATGTGGTTGCGCTAATATAACAGCGTTAGCACTCAAAAGAGTCGAGTGCTAACGCTGATTTTTGTTTAATCTTTTTATATTATAAGGAGGAACCCCAAATGAAACTCACACCGCTTGCAGACCGTGTCATCCTGAAAATGGTCGAAACTGAGGAGACCACCAAGGGCGGCATCATCCTCACCGGCAGCGCCAAGGAGAAGCCCTCCGTGGCCGAAGTCATCTCCGTTGGCCCCGGCGGCATGGTGGACGGCAAGGAAGTCAACATGACCGTGAAGGTCGGCGACAAGGTCATCACCAGCCAGTACGCCGGCACCAAAGTCACCCTGGAGGACATCGAATATGTCGTCGTCCGCCAGAACGACATCCTGGCAATCGTAGAATAATCTCTGTTGACCGAACGTTTCGCCGAAGGCGAAAACCATGAAAATCATTTTTGCCGCGGCGTGTACGTGGCAAAAATACCCTGACCCCAGCCGCCCTGGGCGGCGCTGCCAGTTCGCAAACTGGCGAGGGGGAATCTAAAGTGGGGACGGAGTCCCTCGCTTTAAAAATTTTTGGAGGTAATGCAATTATGGCTAAACTCATCAAGCGCGGCGAGGATGCCCGCAAGGCTCTGGAAGCCGGCGTCAACACTCTGGCTGATACCGTCAAGGTCACTCTGGGCCCCAAGGGCCGCAACGTGGTGCTGGACAAGAAGTACGGCGCTCCCCTCATCACCAACGACGGCGTGACCATCGCCAAGGAAGTGGAGCTGGAGGACCCCTTTGAGAACATGGGCGCCCAGCTGGTGAAGGAAGTCTCCACCAAGACCAACGACGTTGCCGGCGACGGCACCACCACCGCCACATTGCTGGCGCAGGCCATGATCCACGAGGGTCTGAAGAACCTGGCCGCCGGTGCCAACCCCATCGTGGTCCGCAAGGGCATGGCTAAGGCCGTCGAGGCTGCAGTAAGCGAGGTCAAGAAGCAGGCCAAGACCGTGGACGGTTCCAAGGACATCGCCCGTGTCGGCGCTGTGTCCTCCGGCGACGAGGAGATCGGCAAGCTGATCGCTGACGCCATGGAGAAGGTCTCCGCCGACGGCGTCATCACCATTGAGGAGTCCAAGACCGCTGAGACCTACAGTGAGGTCGTGGAGGGCATGCAGTTCGACCGCGGCTATATCACTCCCTATATGGCTACCGATATGGAGAAGATGGAAGCTGTCATCGACGACGCCTATATCCTCATCACCGATAAGAAGATCTCCGTCATCGCCGACATCCTGCCCATCCTGGAGCAGCTGGTCCAGTCCGGCAAGAAGCTGGTCATCGTCGCCGAGGACGTCGAGGGCGAGGCCCTGAACACCCTGATCGTCAACCGTCTGCGGGGCACCCTGAACGTGGTCTGCGTCAAGGCTCCCGGCTTCGGTGACCGCCGTAAGGAGATGCTGCAGGATATCGCCACCCTGACCGGCGGCACCGTCATCTCCGAGGAGGTCGGTCTGGAGCTGAAGACCGCCGACATCACCATGCTGGGCCGTGCCCGTCAGGTGAAGGTCACCAAGGAGACCACCACCATCGTGGACGGCGCCGGTGACGCCCAGGCCATCAAGGATCGCGTGGCCCAGATCCGCGCCCAGATCGCCAACACCACCAGCGACTACGACAAGGAGAAGCTGCAGGAGCGCCTGGCCAAGCTGGCCGGCGGCGTGGCCGTCATCAAGGTCGGTGCCGCTACCGAGACCGAGATGAAGGAGAAGAAGCTCCGCATCGAGGACGCCCTGAACGCCACCCGCGCCGCCGTTGAGGAAGGCGTGGTCGCCGGCGGCGGCACCATCTTCGTCAACGTCATCCCCGCTGTCACCGCCCTGCTGGACACTGTGACCGGCGACGAGAAGACCGGCGTCCAGATCATCGCCAAGGCCCTGGAGGCCCCCATCCGTCAGATCGCCGCCAACGCCGGCCTGGACGGCTCTGTGATCCTGGAGCGCGTCAAGAGCTCCACCGAGTCCAACTTCGGCTTCGACGCTTACAAAGAAGAGTACTGCGACATGATGGCCTCCGGTATCATCGATCCCGCCAAGGTCACCCGCTCCGCCCTGGAGAAT
>JAGBDS010000086.1 GCA_017937405.1 Oscillibacter sp. | reverse complement strand
TTTTTTAGCAGATGATCTCATCTGCTCTTTTCTCATGCCCTTTTTTCCGTGAAATAACCGGGCCCACCCCTATTTGAGGTGCGCCCGGTCCTGTCACTTTTGCCTGTTGTAACTCGCTGCGTTTATCTTAATGACATTGCCCTTCCGGGGCGGCCATGTTTTTTCAGACTGCAACGCAGGAATTCAGGAGCGGCGGACCTCGCCCGTTTCCTGGTAATAGCGGTCCTTTTCCGCGTACATATGGGTCTCTGCCTCCTTGACGAGGCTGTCCATATCAACGGGCTGTTTCCGGCAGCATAGGCCGACGGAAACGTGATACCCCCGCTCTTTCAAATAGTTTTGAGCCTCTTCCAGCTTGTTCCAGATACCCTCCAAAGCTTCGTCACGGGCAAATACCACGAACTCATCTCCGCCGATACGGTAAACATCCTTTTCGCCAAAGCAGTCCCGCAGCGCGCCTGCCACGGCCCGGAGCATCTCGTCTCCTGCGGCGTGGCCCTTGGAATCGTTCAGGGCGTGCAGACCGTTGGCGTCTATATAGATGCATGTCAGGCTCTTCCGGCAGCGTCCGGGATAATCCCCGACATTTTTCTCATAGCTGTTGCGGTTCAAAAGGCCTGTCAGCAGGTCCCGCTCCGCCAGTCTCTGCTTTTCGGCAAGTTCCTGTTTCGTGACATGCATGAGCCAGAGGAAATAGGCGGCCAGCAGCAGCAGCATCTCCAGCACGTTGAACCCGGCCAGCAGGGTGTTCATCTGCTTGGCTCCGGCGAAGGCCAAACTTTCCGGCACAGAGAGCGCCACCGACCAGTTGCTGGAAGCGACGGGTTCATAGTAAAAATAGAGGTCTTCCCCGACAGACTTGGACTCAAACGAACAATAGCCCGCCCGGCCTTCAGCCATGTCAGCCCAGAGCTGTTCCTGGCTGGAACCGGACTTGCTCTCCCGTTTTCCAAGGTCCCGGATATTCCCAGGGTATCGTGCCAGGTATCCACAAGGAAATCTCCGGTAGCGCCATCCGCGACATGCACCGCAGCCTGTCCGCCGTAGGCAGTCGTCTCCACCTTTTCCGACAGGACTTTCAAGTCCACCACGCCGTAGAGCATGGCCACCGTCTCACCGTTTTGGACCACAGGCACAAAGCTGCGGAGGATCAAGCGGTTCTCGTCCCGGATGTCCACGCTGCGTCCGGAAATATGCCGTCCCAGGGCCGCCTCCGTTTCAAAGGACAGTACGCCCCCGTGTCCCGCACCGGTTCTCCCGGCAGCATGACCCGGTCTCCCGGCAGCAGCAGGGCAATGTGGGAGAGCATGGTGTTGGGCCGGAAGCCATCAATGATGGTCTGTACCCCCTCGGACTCCACGTCTCCCCTTGCCGCGATAATATCCGCAATGCTGTCCAGCAGCTCCTGATCGCCCCGGATGCGGACCTCCAGCTCGTCTCCCAGCTGGCGGACCGATTGGTGCAGGACCTCCCAGCACGCCTGTTCCTCCATCCGGCTGATCCGCCAGGATACGGCAACGGTCATGCCAATGAGCACCAGCATCAGCAAAAGTGTGATGCCCGTCTTATTATTTTTATGGAATATGCTTCCGATTTTCACAATATCAGCCTTTCTGCCCGGTCGGGCAGGGTATTTCACAGGGATTATACACCATTGCCCGGGAAAAGCAAACATTACCCAGAGAACATGTTGGAAAACTTGCTTTTGTCGTAACTATTCAGGACCCCCGGTCCCAGAAGCACTACCAACAGGCCCTCGCCTGACCGGAGAGAGCCAATAGGATGGCGTGGAAGGGATTGACTCCCTGTTTCTTTGCCGTGCCTGTATAAGACATGATCTTGAGGAAGTCA
>JAGBDS010000085.1 GCA_017937405.1 Oscillibacter sp. | reverse complement strand
GGGCCGCTTTCGCTGACAAAAGTCAGTGAAAGCGGCCGCACAATTTTGTTCTTGTGTCAAGCAATTTCTTAAATTTTTGGCAAAAAAATCAAGGCCTCTCTTTCGAGAAGCCTCGATCCTCTTATCTTAATGACATTGGGGGCGATACCGCCCCATTTCCTGTGTTACATAGCGTTGTACATGGTGAACATGGGCATATACAGCGCAATGACGATGAAACCAATGACCAGGCCCATGACCACCGTAATGATGGGCTCCAGCATGGACAGGGCTTTGGCGCTGGCCTGCTCCACCTCGCTGTCGAAATACGTGCCGATGGTGGAGAGGGTGCCCTCCAGGGCGCCGGACTCCTCGCCCACGGCGGTCATCTCCGTCAGCAGGGGCGGGAGGTAGGGATTCGTCCGCAGCACGTCGCCCAGGCGCTTGCCCTCCTCAATGCCCAGGGTGCAGGCGCCAATCGTCTGGCCCACGGCGTAGTTGTCCAGCACCTTGCCGGTGATGGTCAGCGCCCGGGTGATGGGCAGGCCCGCTGACAGCAGCGTCGCCATGGTCCCGGCAAACTGGGAGGCGCTTTTCAGCAGGCTGATCTTCCCCAGAATGGGCAGCTTCATGGAGAGCTTGGCGTACCGCAGGCGGCCTTCCTCCGTCTTGCCGTACAGGATACCGCAGATCACCGCGGCGGTGATGACGCCGATGAACGCCCACCACCATTTGCCGAAGAAGTCATAGGCCCCCAGCAGAATCCGGGTGGGCAGGGGGAGCTGGCCGCCGGCGCTCAGGATCATTTCCGACACCACGGGCACCGTCACCTTGACGATGATGATAATGACCACCACCGCCAGAATGGACAGGAAGATGGGGTACATCATGGCGCTGCGGACCTTGGAGCGTATCTTGTGGGACTTTTCGTAATAGGTCACCAGACGGGTGAAGGATTCCTCCAGCGTACCGGATTCCTCGCCCGCCCGGACCGTCTCGATAAAGGTCAGGGGGATCTTTTTGCCACGGCTCTCCAAACTCTGGGACAGGCTGTAGCCCGCGGCCACGTCCTTCGCCACCTGCGTCAGGATGCGCTTCATCAGCTTGTCCGTGGTCTGCTGGGCGATGATCTCCACCGTCCGGGCGGCAGGCATACCCGCTTTCAGCAGGATCGCGAACTGAGAGGCTGTTAAGGAGAGGACCTTGTCACTGACCCACAGGGGCTCGTTCAGGTCGATACGCTCCCGGCGCTTCTCCGCCACCGGGGCGATCTTCAGGACGACGGAGCAGTCCTCCTTGATCTTGGCGACGGCTTCAAATTCGTCGTAGGCCTCCACCACGCCGCTGACCTTGCTGCCATCGCGGGAAAGGGCTTTGTACTTGTAAGCGGTCATGGGGACACCTCCGGGGGAGTGTGGTGGGATGGGAAATCAGAACAGGGTGTTCTTTTTCACGTAGTCGGGGTCGTGGGCCGCGGCGCGGGCGGTGTCGGCGGTGATCAGCTTGTCCTTGAACAGGCGGACCAGGGCGTTGTCCATGGTGATGCTACCCAAATCGGCGGAGGTCGCCACCGCGTTGGCGATCTGGGGGGTCTTGCCCTCCCGGATCAGGTTGCGGATGGCGGGGGAGACCACCATCAGCTCACAGGCGGCTACCCGGCCGCCGCCCCGGCGGGGCAGGAGCTGCTGGGACAGAACGGCCTGCAGCGTCATGGACAGCTGCATCCGAATCTGCCGCTGGCGCTCGGCGGGGAACACGTCCACCATACGGTCAATGGAGTCGGCGGCGGAGTTGGTGTGCAGCGTGGCAAAAACCAGGTGGCCCGTCTCCGCCGCGGTGAGGGCCGTTTCGATGGTGATGAGGTCCCGCATCTCGCCGATGAGGATGACATCCGGGTCCTCCCGCAGGATGGCCCAGAGGCCCTCGGCGTAGCTCTCTGTGTCCCGGCCAATCTCCCGCTGGTTGATGAGGCACTGGACCGGGGCGTGGATATACTCGATGGGGTCTTCCAGCGTGATGATATGGTCCCGCCGGGTCTCGTTGATGCGGCGGAGAATGGCCGCCAGGGTGGTGGATTTACCGGAGCCGGTCTCGCCGGTGACCAGGACGATGCCCCGCTGGAGGCCGGGAAAGTCCTGCACCGCCGGGGGCAGGCCCAAGGCGTCCAGGTCGGGGATGCTGTCCGCCAGGATACGCAGGGCGGCGGAGACATGGCCGCTCTGCCGGAACAGGTTCACACGGACGCGGCGGCCTGCCACCTCAAGAGACAGGTCCCGCTCGCCCAGGGCGGGCATGGGGGCGCCCAGCAGCTCCTGGGCCACGGTCTCACAGTCCTGGTCGGTGAGAGGCGCGAAGCCCTCCAGGTCCTGCAGTTCACCGTCTATCCGCACCTTGGGCGGCACGCCATAGGCGATGTGAAGGTCAGACGCCTTACAGACGGCGGCCTTTTCAATGAGCGTTTCTACGAACATAACAGACCTCCGGGGTCAGCAATCAGTCGTCAGTGGAGTGGATGGTGCGGGCGGCTTCCTCCGCGGAGGTGACGCCTTCCGTCACCAGGGCACGGCAGCGGTCCGCCAGGGAGATGAAGCCGTTTTTCCGGGAGGCGGTCAGGATGGCTTCCCGGTCGGCACGGGCCAGGATCAGGCGGCGGAGCTCCCGGTCCACCAGCAAAATCTCGAAGACGCCGGTCCGGCCCCGGTAGCCGGTATGGAAACACATGGGGCAGCCCTCGCCTTTATAGAACTGGAGATCGGGGGTGCGCTCCATGCCCAGCAGGTCCAACTCCTCGTCAGTGGGAGTGTAGGCCTTGCGGCAGTGGGGGCAGATTTTCCGCACCAGGCGCTGGGCGATGACGCCCTTCAGGGCGCTGGCGGTGAGGTAGGCCTCCACGCCGATATCGAACAGGCGGTCCAGGGTGGCCGCCGCGTCGCTGGTGTGGATGGTGGAGAGGACCAGGTGGCCCGTGATGGCGGCCCGCATGGCGATCTCGGCGGTCTCGCCGTCTCGAATCTCGCCCACGGAGATGATGTCCGGGTCCTGACGCAGAATGGAGCGCAGGCCGCTGGCGAAGGTCATGCCGACTTTTTCGTTGATCTGCACCTGGTTGACGCCGTCGATGTTGTATTCCACAGGGTCTTCCAGGGTAATGACGTTGACGGACTCCGTGTTCAGCTGCCGGACCATGGTGCTCATGGTGGAGGACTTACCGCTGCCGGTGGGGCCGGCGATGAGGAATACGCCGCTGGTGCTGCGCATGAGGTACTGGTAGCGCTCCAGGTTCTGTTCGTCCAGACCGATACCCTGGGGCGTGAGGATCTGGTTGGTCTTGTCCAGTAGGCGGATGACCATTTTTTCGCCGTAGATGGTGGGCAGGGTGGAGATACGCAGGTCGATGTCGCTCTGCTTCACCCGCACGTTGGCGCGGCCGTCCTGGGGGATCTTCCGCTCGGAAGTGTTCATGCCGCCCATGACCTTCAGGCGGGAAATGACGGAACCCTGGAGGTTCCGGGGCACGGTGAGAACGTTGCGCAGGATGCCGTCCACCCGCATACGGACCGCCATCTCGCCCTCCCGGGGCTCCAGATGGATGTCGCTGGCCCGTTCGGCAGCGGCCCGCTCGATGATGGAGTTCACCAGACGGATGGTGGGGGCGGAGTGGGTGTCGTCCTCGCCCAGAGTGGAGGAGGCGACCTGGGTAGGAGCGGTGTCCTCGCCTACCTCCCGGCGCATCTCCTCGATGGCACGGGCGGCGTTTTCATTGCCGTAGAGGGTCATGATGGCCCGGTCCACGGCGTCGCTTGTAGCAATCATGGGCACCACACGGCGGTGGGTGGCCTGCTTGACATCCTCCACCGCCATGAAGTTCAGGGGGTCGCTCATGGCCAGGTAAATTTCGTCTTTGTCCAGCCGGACGGGCACCACATTATGGCGCTTGGCGATGCTCTTGGGCAGCACCTGGGCCAGCTCCGGGGACAGGATGGTCCGGGAGAGGTCGATAAATTCCACGCCCAGCTGCATCTCCAGCGCTTCGATCAGCTGCTGCTCCGTGATGATGCCGGACTCGGTCAGCACGTCGCCCAGGCGCTTTTTTGAAGTTTTTTGCAGCGCCAGTGCTTGTCCCAGCTGCTCATCCGTGATGAGACCGGCGGAGATCAGCAGGTCGCCCAGACGTTTGTATGCCATCGGATGCTCCCTTTCTGCGGGTGTTGGAGGGCAAATCTCAAAAAACCTGAGAATTCGCCTTTTATCATGAACCTATCATACACATTTTTCCTCGGTAAATCAAGCCCTCTTTCCAGTTTCAGGACGGTTGTTTTGCAGAATACAGAATTTTCGGCGGGGATTTTCGCGGAATCGCAGTGAAAAATGACGATTTTGTCATAACTGGGGGGAAATGAAAAAATATGGGGATCGTGGGAAGTGCTGTTTGCCATCGGGGACAAAATATGATAAAATATAACGAATTATCGACATCTTATTGAGGAGGCGGGAGCTGATGAAACGGAGCAGAGGCGGATTTTCCCTGACAGAGCTGCTGACCGTAGTGGCGATCCTGGCAGTCCTCATGGCCGTGGCGATCCCTGCTGTCATTGCGATCAGCAGGAATTTGAAGATGCGGGAGCTGGACGATACCGCCCGGGAGATTTTTCTGGCGGCGCAGAATGTGCTGACGGCTAGAAAGGCGGATGGGACGCTCTCCGACTCCAAAGGGGATTCCGTGGAGGGCCAGGATGGCTGGCGTTGGCTGTTTGACGGTGACACGGAATTTCTGCTACCGGACGGGACCGTGGAGCCTGTTGTGGCGGAGAACCATATTGCTATCTTGTACCATGCCGACTCCGCCATGGTGCTGGAGGTGTATTACGGGGAGAAGAGTGGGAGCTTTGCCTCTCCGGGATGTGAGTGGGCCACCGACGATATCCAAAAAGGCGACTATTCCAACAGCAGGGTCCAGAGTCGAAATGCAGCGGATATGCGCGCGGAAAAGCGCATTGGTTATTACGATGGTGATACTGATCTGGGCCGGGACAGTGTGGAGCAGCTGCTGCCACCTTTGTTGGAGATCGTGAATGGGAACGAACTGACCGTGAAGATCACGGTGCCCCATACGCTGGAATATTTGAGAAACGGCGTCACATTGACTGTGGTGGTGGAGGAGCTGGACATGACCGGTGCGCCCACCGAAAACAGCGTGGAATTTTCGGATACATATTTCAATGTGGATGGAAGATATGAACTGGTGCTGGACAGTCTGACGGATGCGAATAAGCAGTTTAAGAAGGTCTGCAAGGACATCACCCCCGGCGCGAATATCCGGGTGACGGCAAAGCTGTCGGCGTCTCCTGCGGCGGACGGGACCAAGTATCTGTCTGCCAGCGCGTGGAAGGAGACCAATAGTTTGTTCGCGGAGCGGACCGGGGATACTGTGTCCGTTGCCTGTGCGCGCCATTTGCAGAATTTGGAGGACGATTTTTCTGGATTTAGCAGCGATGGTGCGGTCAAGGCTGAGCAGACAGAAAACATTGATTGGGCTGAAACGAGTCTTACTTATCAGTCTATCGGCAACACTTACATTACATCTTACAGCGGCAATGGTCTTGAGATTCGAGGCTTGAACAACGGACTGTTTGATTTCACAGCTGAGAATATGGAATTGACTGGTATCCGAATTGTGAATCCGGTGATCAATAGAAGCGGAAATGTGGGTGCGCTGGCGAATACTGCAAAAAAAGCTAAAATCAACGATTGCTGGGTATACGCGGTGGATTTGAATGCCGATGGTACGAGTAATTTCGATACACTGGGAAAAGGCTTCACTGCGATAAGCATAGGTGGAACTGTTGGCGGATTGGCCGGCAGCGCCACGGACTGCACAATTACCAATTCTTTCTCGGCACTGTCCAAAGTGAGTGGAAGTACCGCTGGCGGATTTATCGGCAGCGCCAGCGGGTGTACCATTACGGATTGCTATGCCACGGCGGAGAACCTGAGCGGCACCATCCAGTCTGCTATGTTTGTTGGTGATATGAGCGGCGGAAGAGTTGACAACTGCTACGCGGCGGGCAATATCGCGTCTGCCGGCGAGACCATCAGCGGGTTTGCCAACGGGAGCGGCACGTCCTTCTCCGGGTCTTATTGCGCGGTGTCTTATAACAAGGAAGACGGTACGGTCGTGCTCCCGGTCAACGGGTTCGCCCCCTCCGCCGGAAATTGCAGGTATCTGGATGTGGGCGTGACGGCCAGCAACGAGGCGGGGAAGACCAGTTACGATGTTTTGGCGGCGGATCCCGCTTCCGCGCTGAGCGCCGCCATGACGAACCCATACCGAAAGGAACTGGACGGGAAGGCGTATCCCTTCCCGGGACTGGACATGCCCCACTACGGCAGCTGGCCCATGGCGAGCCAGCCGGAACCGGGGGATGGCGCGTACGACGAGATTTTGGGAACAAAAATCACTGAGGTAGTGGTGAAAGAAGGCGAGGAACAAAAGTTTTATATCTATGCCGGACCTGACGGAAGGATAGATAAAATTGATATAGATAAGAGCAATGTGTTCCAAAAGGAAGGCATAACAATCAACGAGGTTCCGGATAAGAAGGGTTGGTATCAAATTGTGGTAACGCCCAAAAAGAGCAGTGGCAGCAACAAAGATGGATGGGAAACGAATATGAGCGTTCCCATTACAATCAATGGTGAGAATGGCAAAACGGTTACGGTTAAGCTGATATTTAAGGCAGAAGGTTCGGTATAAGAGAGACAACCGCAGGAGGATGTGAGAACGCCTGATGGGACAAGCCATTGAGAAAAAACTGAACAGTACCCAGGGGGCCTCCATGCTTATTGCGCTGCTGTTTTTCCTGGTGGCCATGATGGTGGGATCGGTGGTACTTACCGCCGCTTCCACCAATGCGGGCCGCGTCCAGCGGAACCTGCAGGAGCAGCAGAACTACCTGGCGGTGGCTTCCGCGGCCGGACTGCTGCGGGAGGACATCACCGGCGACCCCTGCCTGACTTTTATCGGTTCTTACCGGCGGATCGATACGGAGATCATTACCTACTATGAATCGACAAATGCCGAGACCGGCGAAGTCACTACCTGGACTACCACGGAGCACAAGACAGAGTACAAAAAGGACGCTAATGATGGGAATGCCCCTCTGAGCAACAGCGACGGCACCGGCCTCGATGAAAACAGCAAGTTGCTGACCAACGGGATCGTATCACTGGATGATACCTATTATGCAACAGTGCCTGAACTGCTTTGTGCGGCACCTACACAGAACTTAGAGAAAGACCTTGAATTTAAGGAGAATGACGAGTTAGACATTCCTGCGGTGGAAGGAAAACTCACGATTCAGACAAATGGAAATGAGCGATATACCATCCGAGTGCAGCTGAACAGCCAGCGGGATGGTGTTTCCTCCAATGCAATGACCATGGTGTTTGCACCGAAGGTATCCGGGCCGGAGGTCGCGGTTTCCACAAAGAGCTGGAATGCTGGAGATTCTCACTACACAGAGGTCACCACAACATACAAGACCACTGTCACTTGGGACAAGCCGGTTATCAGGAAGGGGGCGCTGGGATGAGGAGTTGGAACAAGCTGCGCTCCCGGAAGGGCGAGACGCTGACGGAAACGCTGGTGGCCCTTCTGATCGTGGGGCTTTCCAGTGTGGTACTGGCGTCCATGATCGGTGCTGCCTCCCGGATGGGAGTTCAGGCGAAGGAACAGGACGAGAAGCTGCGTGATGCTGTGACGGCGGTGGAAACGCAGCCAGACGAAGCAAAAACTGGAGAGACTGATTCTAAGGTACAGGTAACGATCGGAAGCAATCCTGCTGAGGACTTCACTGTGGCTTATTACAGCGATGCGGATGGCACTCTCTATTCCTACCGATATGAAAAGCAGACGGGAGGGAGTACACCATGAAGCATAAGCTGCGCTCCCGGCGGGGCATGACGCTGAGTGAGGTACTGGTGGCGCTGCTCATTCTCTCCCTGGTGACGGTGGGGGTGGCCACCGGCGTCAGCGCGTCCCTGCGGGTGTACCGGCAGGCCACGGAGTCCTCCGACGCCCAGATGCTGGCCTCCACCCTGTCTACCGCGCTGATGGACGAACTGCGGTATGCAAGGAACATTCAGGATGACGGAAGCTTTACCAGCGATACGTTTGGTGAGGGCGTGTCGGTGGGAATAGCTGACGGGCGGATAACAGTGGGCGATGATGAGAAGCTGCTGAGCGATGCCGCCTATGCAGGACTGCAGGTCAGAAATCTGGTGAAAGAGACGGAGACGCTGGATTTGGTCAAACCTGTTAAAGTTAATAATGATACCGTATTTCAGGTAGCCTTTGAGATTTGCAACAGTGCCGGGACAGGCGTTCAACAAGTAGAGTTCTCCGTCAGTCCTTTGAATGACCCTGTGGGGGCGTGAGTGGATTTTGCTGGACATTTGTATCCGGAACAGGTATGATAGACGCGGGAGTTTACTCCCGCGTCTTTTCAACGGACTGACTAATACGAATACTTGAAATTGGAGTGAATGATATGGGTAGATATTTTGGGACGGACGGCTTCCGGGGCAAGGCCGGCGAGGGCCTGACCGCCCAGCACGCCTACGAGATCGGCCGCTTTTTGGGCTGGTACTACGGCCGGAATGAGCGGGCCCGCATCGTAGTGGGCAAGGACACCCGCCGCTCCAGCTACATG
>JAGBDS010000084.1 GCA_017937405.1 Oscillibacter sp. | reverse complement strand
GCCCCAGGTGAAGCTGGTGCGGGAGACGCACAGGTCCTCCAGGCCGGGGTCGATGAAGTTCTTCACCATCTCGTTGACCCGGCTGCGGGGCTGGAGGAAGTCGGTGTTCTCCAGCAGGTCCCGGACACGGTCAGCGTACTTGCTCAGACGGAAGAAGTAGGCCTCCTCCTCGGCATCCACCACGGGGCGGCCACAGTCAGGGCAGCAACCGTCCTTCAGCTGGCTCTCCGTCCAGAAGGACTCACAGGGGGTGCAGTATTTGCCCTTATAGGCGCCCTTGTAGATGTCGCCGTTGTCGTACATCTTCTTGAAGATCTTCTGCACGGCGGCCACATGGTAGTCGTCAGTGGTGCGGATAAAGCGGTCGTTGGAGATGTTCATCAGCTTCCACAGGTCCTTGACGCCCTGGGGGCCTTCCACGATCTTATCCACGAACTCCTTGGGGGTGACGCCGGCTTCCTTGGCCTTGGTCTCGATCTTCTGGCCGTGCTCGTCGGTGCCGGTCAGGAACATGACATCAAAGCCATGCAGCCGCTTGTAGCGGGCCATGGCGTCGGTGGCCACGGTGCAGTAGGTGTGGCCGATATGGAGCTTGTCGGAGGGATAGTAGATGGGGGTGGTGATATAGAATTTTTTCTGTTCCATGGGTTTTCTCCTTTTTCACGGCCGCTCCGAATGGAAGAGGGCCGGTATTGATTCACGTAATTATTGATTATAACGGAAAACTCCCAAAATTACAACATTTCAACCGGGATTTTCCTCCGCCAGACTGCCCTTCCGCTTCCAGCGGCCAGAGAGGTAATAAATGACGGACAGGGTGAAGCCCACGGTCCAGCCTACGCCCACGCCGTAGTACATATAATCCGGGCCGTAGTGGTCAGCGAACCAATAGACGGCGGGCACCCGGACCAGAATGAGGGAGAAAATGACATCCAGCATGGCGAACATGCTGTCTCCCGCGCCCCGCATGGCGTTGTTCAGGCAGAACATGACGGAGAACAAGAAATAGAAAGGCATGATGCACTTCAGATACACGGACCCGGACTGGATGACGGCGGGGGTATCGGAGAAGAAGCCCACCAGGGTCGGTCCCAGGGGGATGAGCACCAGCATCACCGCCGACCAGACCACAGAGGCAATGACCGTGATGCGGATGCCCTGCCGGGCCCGGTCCAGCCGCTTGGCGCCGATGTTCTGGCCCACGAAGGACGTCACGGCGTTACTCAGGCTCTGTACTGGCAGGAAGGCCAGGGAGTCCAGCTTGGAGCCCACGTTGTAGGCGGCGGCGAACTCCTTGCCAAAGGAGTTGATCTTGCTCATGACCGTCATGGCGCCGATGGCTACCAGAGACATTTGGATGCCCGCCGGCAGGCCGATGCCCATGATCTGCCGGAACAGCGTTTTGTCGAACCGGCGGCAGAAGGGGCGGATGGCAATGTCCGGGTAGTGGCGGTTGATGTAGAACAGGCCAAACAGCCAGGAAAACGCCTGGGAGATGATGGTGCCCAGAGCCACGCCCAGGACCCCCATGCCGCACCCCAGCACGAACACCAGGTCCAGCACGATGTTCATCACCGAGGAGATGGCGAGAAACAGCAGGGTCGTCCGGCTGTTGCCCAGGCCGCCCAGGATGCCTGCGTTCAGATTGTAGCCGATGGCGCCGATGAGGCCCGCGGACACCACCGTCAGGTAGAGCCACGATTCGGCCCAGGCGTCGGCTTTTACCTGCATCAGCAGCAGGACCGGCTTCACCAGCCCCAGGGCCACCGCTGTGATGGGGATGGCGGAGACCATGAAGGCGGTGTAGATGGTGTCCACCGCGTCCCGGACCCGGTCCATGTGCCCGGCGCCGTAGAACTGGGCAATGACCACCGTGCCGCCGTTGGAGAGGCCCATAAACAAAGAGGTAAACATGAAGATGACGGGAAAGCCCACGCCTACCGCCGCCAGGGCGGCATCTCCGGCGTAATTGCCCACCACCCAACTGTCCACCATGTTGTAGAGCTGCTGGAGAAAGCTGCCTGCCAGCAGGGGCAGGGCAAAGTAAAAAATGTGTCCGGCGGGACTGCCCACCGTCATGTTGCGCATGCCGTTTTCACGTTCCATGTTGATATTCCTCAATCGACTTTCATTTTTATTTCTACTTTACTCCCTTTTTGGGGCCGGAGCAATATTGTTTTTTGGCCGGACATCGGGTACAATGTGGAAAACTCAGCTTTTATGGGGAGAGAACGATATGAAACTGGTATCCTGGAACGTCAACGGCCTGCGGGCCTGCCTTGGAAAGGGCTTTTTGGACTTCTGCTCCTTTGCCGACGCGGATGTCATCTGCCTGCAGGAGACAAAAATGCGCCCGGAGCAGGCGGAATTCGACCTGCCGGGCTACACCCGGTTCTGGAACAGCGCCGACAAGGCGGGCTACTCCGGCACCGCCATTTTTACGAAGACCGAGCCGCTGAACGTCACCTACGACTTCGGACACGACTGCCACCGCCATGAGGGCCGGGTCATCACAGCGGAGTACCCGGCGTTTTATCTGGTTTGCTGCTACACCCCCAACTCCAAGGACCAGCTGAGTCGGCTGGACTACCGCATGGCCTGGGAGGACGACATCCGGGACTATCTCATGGAGCTGGACGCCAAAAAGCCGGTGGTCTATTGCGGAGACCTGAACGTGGCTCACGAGGAGATCGACCTGAAAAACCCCAAGAGCAACCGCATGAACCCGGGCTTCTCCGACGAGGAGCGGGCCAAGATGACCCAGCTTTTATCCAGCGGTTTTGTGGATACTTTCCGCTATCTCTACCCCGATAAGACCGGGGCCTATTCCTGGTGGAGCTACCGCTTCAACGCCCGGAAGAACAACGCGGGGTGGCGCATCGACTATTTCATCGTGTCGGAGCGGCTGAAGGACAAGATCAACAGCGCCGACATCTGGAGCGAGGTCCAGGGCAGCGACCACTGTCCCGTGGTGCTGGAGCTGGATATTTAAACGAAGCAGCTCCTATTTTCGGTAAAAATGCCAGATGAAAATTTGTCGGAACGTTGTATAATGTGACGTGATATTGTATGTTGTATGACGATTATAAAACGCCGGGCACCGGATGACAGCGCCCGGGTCTGTGTGAAAGGAAGCGTCTGTCATGCCTGAAGCAATGAAATACGGCCAGCAGGAATTTGAAGTGAAGCTGCCCCCGGAGCTGATCGCAGCGGAACTGGAGCCCAACCGCGTGGACCTGCCCCGGCGGACTGTGCCGGAGCACATCCACTACGCACTGGAGCATCCCATTGATTCCAAACCGCTGAAAGAACTGGTGAAGCCCGGTGAGACGGTGTGCATCGTGATCTCCGATGTGACCCGCCGCTGGCAGTCCCCGGAGACCTACATCCCCATTCTGATCGAGGAGCTGGAGAGCGCCGGCATCCGGGATGAGGATATGCTCATCATCTCCGCCACCGGCACCCACCGGAAGCAGACCAGGGAGGAGCACATCGGCCTGGTGACGGAGGCGGTGTATGACCGCATCCGACTGGTGGACCACCAGTGCACCGACGAGGAGAACCTCAAGTATGTGGGTACTACCTCCCGGGGTACGCCCGTGTGGCTGGACAAGCGGGCGCTGGACTGTGACCACATCATCCTCACCGGCGGCGTGGTGTACCACTTCATGGCCGGCTTCGGCGGTGGCCGCAAGAGTATCCTACCGGGTATTGCCGGGCGTGAGACTATCATGAAAAACCACAACCTTGCCCTGAATCCCGGCCTGGGCGCCGGGTCCAACCCGGAGGTCCGCAGCGCCAACCTGTCCGACAGCAACCCTGTCCACGCCGACATGATGGAGGCCTGCGCCATGGTGAAGCCCACCTTCCTCATCAACGTGGTGGTGGACGATAACCAGAAGATCATCAGCGCCTTTGCCGGTAACTGGATCACCGCCCACAAGGCCGCCTGCGACCTGGTGGAGAAGATGTACGGCGTGGCCGCCAAGGAGAAAACACCCATGGTCATCGCCAGCGCCGGCGGCTATCCCAAGGATCTGAACTTCTACCAGACCATCAAGACGCTGTGCAACGCCCTGGAGGTGGTGGAGGACGGCGGCACCATCATCCTGGTGACGAAGTCCGACGAGGGCTTCGGCAACGATGATACCGAGCGCCAGATCGCAGGCTACGAGACCATGCTGGACCGGGAAAAGGCCCTGCGGGAGAACTTCTCCATCGGCGCCTTCATCGGCTACCTGTTTGCTGAGAGCGCCGAGAAGTACCACCTGATCGCCGTCACCGGTATTCCCCAGGAGCAGTTCGGCACCGCCAAGATTCACGCCGTAAAGACCCTGGATGAGGCATTGGAACTGTCCCGGAAGCTGAACGGCGGCAAGGACCTGCGGGCCACCCTCCTGCCCCACGGCGCCAACACCCTGCCGAAATTGAAGTGAGGAGTCTGCAGTCCCCGGGCCAACGGCCCGGGGACTACTTTTAACTTAAAAGGGCATTGATCTCCTCAATTTCCAAGTCCTGCAAAGCCCAGTTGATTCCGTAGCCCACCACCTTGGCAAGGTCCCGGACTTGCTGGTCAATATCCCGGGGGGTCACCATCAGGTTTTGCCGGGACTTTTGCAGAGCCTCTCCGTCGTAGTCCGTGATGCCGGATTCCTCCAGCAGGTCCGCTGCCAGCGTGGCGCTGTCCACCACTGTCGGGATGCCGATGGCAAACACCGGAATCCCTAACGCCTCCTGGTTCAGGGCTGCCCGGTGGTTCCCGACCCCGGAGCCGGGGGCAATACCTGTGTCGGAGAGCTGCACCGTGGCACACACCCGGCCCACCCGGCGGGAGGCCAGGGCGTCCACGGCGATGACCAGAGCGGGCTGCACCTCCGCCACCAGGCCCCGGACCGTCTCTGCGGACTCTACGCCGGTGGTGCCCAGGACGCCGGTGCGGAACACCGCCACGGGCCGGAACCCGGCGAAGTGCTTGGGCATGGCGGCGATGAGGTGGCGGGTCACCAGCACATTATCCGCCGCCAAAGGTCCCACCGCATCCGGCGTCATGGCGCCGTTGCCCAAGCCGATGACCAGCACCGGCCCCTTCCCCGGCAGCAGCTCCTTCAGCTGGCCGCCTACCGCCCGGACCGCCCGCTCGAAAAAGTCGGACTTCCGCTGCCAGAAGGTGGTGAGGTCCACGGTGCGGTAGGTGCCCCGGGGCTTGCCCAGGGCCTTTTCGCCTCGTTCGTCCAGAATATCCACCCGGGTCACCGGATAGCCCTCCGCGCGCTGCTTGGTGGCCTTTACGCCGTTTAAGCGGGTGGTTTTTTCCGCCGATTCCTGCCATAATTCTCTGGCCTCCAGAGCCAGATCCGTGCGTTTTGGAAACATACTGCCTGCCTCCCGACACAAAATCTTGTGGTCTTTTTGCTAGGTTTTGCGGTAAAAGATACAATATACAAAAAATGCACACAAATTGTAAAAAAACTCTTGCTTTTTTGGAACTTCTCTGCTAAAATACCATTCTGCACGGTGGAAAATCCCACTGAATTTGCCTAAGGAGGTGTTTGGTTTGCCGAATATTAAGTCTGCCAAGAAGCGCGTTCTGATCGGAGAGGTGAGAAACGCCCGCAACAAGGCCGCGAAGTCCGAGCTGAAGACCGCCATCAAGAAGTTCGAGGCTGCTGCCGCAGAAGGCAATCGCACCGAGGCCGATGGCGCTTACAAGGTTGCTGTGAAGAAAGTCGATCAGGCTGTTGCCAAGGGCGTTCTGCACAAGAACACGGCCGCTCACCGCAAGAGCGCTATGACCCTGAAGCTGAACAAGATCGGCTGATTTGTGTCGAGCCAAAAGGACATCCGGTGGGATGTCCTTTTTTGCTACCCTTTTGGGCGGATAAAATTGTTACGGTTTGGTCATATCTCTTTTTGAAAAGTGTGATAGAATAGAACGGAAAATCAGGGAGGTGCCCCATGCCCATTTTTGATACCCATGCCCATTACGACTCCGGCGGCTTCAATGCCGACCGGGACGCGGTGCTGTCCACCCTCCCTGCCGCCGGGGTGGGACTGGTGGTGGACCCCGGCTGTGACGTGCTATCCTCCCGGGCCGCGGTGGCCCTGGCGGAGAAATATCCCCATGTTTATGCCGCCGTGGGCATCCACCCGGAGGACTGCGGCGGGTGTACCGGCGCGGACTTCGACGCCATCCGGCAACTGTGCGGCCACGAAAAAGTGGTCGCCATCGGCGAGATCGGCCTGGACTACTACTGGGCGGAGAATCCGCCCAAGGAATTTCAGCAGCAGGTGTTCCGCCGCCAGTTGGAACTGGCCCGGGAATTGGATATGCCCGTCATCATCCACGACCGGGAGGCCCACGGGGACAGCCTCGCCATCGTTCTGGAATACCCGGAAGTACGGGGCGTGTTCCACTGCTTCTCCGGCAGTCCCGAAATGGCCGCCGAGCTGTTGAAGCGGGGCTGGTATCTGGGCTTCGACGGGCCTATCACCTATAAAAACGCGAAACGAGCGCCGGAGGTGGCGGCAATTACGCCCCTGGACCGCATCGTGGTGGAGACGGATTCTCCCTACCTGACCCCTGTCCCCTACCGGGGCAAGCGGAACGACAGCCGGTATCTGCCGTTCGTCTTGGAAAAACTGGCGGAGTGGAAGGGCGTCACGGCGGAGGAAATGACGGACATCACCTGGGAAAACGGCCTGCGGCTGTTTGGGCTGGAGGAAAGGGTATGAAAAGGTTGCTGCCCGCGCTGCTGGCATTGACGCTGCTGGCCGGATGCGGCGCCCGGGAAACAGCCCTTTCCCTGCCGGAGACCACCCCGGCTCAGCCCATCTCCGCTCCGGCGGTGGTGACGGAGGGGCGGGAGCTGGAAGAAGACTATGATTTATCCGCGGCGCTGGATGGCTTTTCGGAATGGATGCACAACAGCACCCGGAATCAAAATTCCGTGGGACTGCTGGCGGAGCTGCCGGAACAGGATGTGATGCTGTACGGAGTCAGAGACGATCGGGGAGATGACCACGCCCTGCTCCGCTGGGGCGGCAGTCTGGCGGAATTTGACTGGAGCTTTGGCGGACCTCTGATCGTGGAGCCCCGGCTCTGGTGCTGGGATGTGGATGATGACGGGCAGGATGAAGTCGTGCTGGTCAACCATGTTGGTAGCGGCACCGGCGTTTCTATCGAAGAACTTCACATTGTGGAGAAAAACGAAGACGGCACGCTGACAGACTACGCTTTCCCGAAGGAATTGTGGCAGGAAGACCTGTCTTCCCTGCTGGATACCGCAGTCTCTGATGAGCGAACCTTTGCCGTTTTGGGCGAGGAGCTGGTGGACATCACCCGGCAGCTTCCGGAGAACTTGGAGCCGGAGGTGCTTTGGGGGCTGGGTACGGGAAGTGTAGCTGGATTTGACACTGATTGGCCCCGCGGCGCGGATATCCGGTTCAGCGGCAGTGCTTGCCTGGACGGGGATGGCTATTATAATTGGTATGTCGCGGATATTTCCGCTTATGTATTTTACGCCGGCGGCGTTTTTACCCTGTCGGGTTTCCATTTGAACAGCCATTAAGGAGTGAACTATCATGGAAAAAGGCTTTACCATCACCTATGAATACGGGGACAATCTGTATGTGAACCCCACCAACCGCTGCAACTTCAACTGCGAGTTCTGCCTGCGGCACAACCAGGGCTCCGGCGGCAGCATCTACACCCACAACCTCTGGCTGAAGCGGGAGCCGACGAAGGAGGAGATTCTCGCCTCCATCGAGAGCCACGACCTGTCCAAATACAAGCAACTGGTGTTCGTGGGCTTCGGCGAGCCCAGCTACCGCATCGAGGACATCTGCTGGGTCATCGATCAGATGAAGGCCAAGGGCGAGAAGGTTTTCACCCGCATGGATACCAACGGCACTGGCTCCCTCATTCACGGCCGGGACATCGCCCCGGAGTTTGCGGGCCGGTTCGACATGGTGTCCATCTCCCTGAACACGGACACGGCGGAGAAGTACGATGCCCTGTGCCACCCCCAGCAGGCCGGGGCATACGAGGCCATGAAGGCCTTTGCCAAGGAGATTCAGAAGTACGTGCCCACGGTGATGATGACCGTGGTGGACACCATCCCCAAGGAGGAGATCGAGAACTGCCGCAAAATCTGCGAGGACGAGATCGGCGCCATCTACCGGGTACGGGAGTACATCGAAGATTAAAGATAAAGAGAGGATTTACAAATGGTAGGTGCCATTATCATGGGCGCCTGCCTGTTCATCTGGCTGGGCCGGAAGATATTCCGCTGAGAAAAATTGCGAAAAACAGCGCATCCACAGGCAATTCCCGTTGCCGATGGATGCGCTGTTCTGTTTTTCGTGGGTCAGGTGCTCAGCAGGCGGATATAGTGGTTGGCCTCCCGCAGGACGTGGTCCGCCAGCAGGGGCAGGATGACGGAGCGTATCTTGCAATCCGTGATGCCCTTGGCACCGGCGGTCTTGAAGTCCCGGAACCGCAGCGTTTCCGTCAGGGATTCCTGACAGGTCATGGATCTGTCGTTCGCCTCCCGGGCACGGGCCAGCAGGGTGGCGTACTCCTGGGCGAAGGTGTCGGAGGTCTGGATGAGCGCGTCCTCGGTGGGGTCCAGCAATCCCCGGATGAACTGGGCGTGCTCCATCATGATCTGGTTCCAGAATACCTCCGTCTCCTTCATGGACTGGCCGCACAGGTCCCCCCGCTCGGCGTCCCGGAGGAGGGTGCGGTAGAGCTTTCCCTCCCGGATGATGTGTTCGATCAGCAGGGGGTAGTTCATGGTGAACATCCGGCAGCAGAGAACCCGCTTCAAAATGGTCTCCTTGAAGCCGATGAGCCCGTCCAGCAGGCGGAGGGCGGTCTGGTTCAGCTGCTTGACCTGGCGGCACAGGGCAGGCGAAACACGGCAGGGGTTGCCGCAGCGCAGCCGGGCCGCCGCGGCCGTCAGCTCCCGGTCAATAGGGATACCCGTGAAGCACTGGGTCTGCCGCTCGGCATTGGCTGTAAACTCGGTGAAAATTTCGCCGGAATTTAGCACGCATTTGTCAGTGATCCCGTGGCTCAGGCCGATGGCCCGGCGCAGTACCGACTCGAAGCCCCGTTTGTAGAAGTCCGCCTTCCGGGTAAAATCCCCGTTGGCGGGGGTGAAGCCCGCCTCCAGAAACAGGGAGTGTTCCTTCATGATGCGGGCGAAGAACAGGTGCAGCTCCAGAGACAACGTTACATATCTTGTCTGATCCATCAAAGCGATTTCTCCTCTCATGGTGGGCTGCAACAGTATATGATGGCGGCGCCGGATTTGTGAACGCGCGTTAAAAGACCGCCGCCGGGGATACCCCGGCGGCGGCAGACTGTCGATAAACGCTGAAATGTAGGAAAACGGGAAGGAAGGGTGTGCGCGGGGAACCCAGGAAGGGTTCCCTGCGCCATTCAAATCAATAGATTTCAGAACTTTTTGAAAGTTCTGAAATCTCAAGCAGCTTGTCGAAAAGACTTTTTCGACAAGCTGCCGCCGGGGATACCCCGGCGGCAGCCGTTTCAGGCGTTTTTCTTTCTGGCGGAGGTCTTGCCTTCCGGACGGATCTCTCCGGCGGCCAGTAGCGACCACTTGGTCAGCGTGGGGCCGACCAGCTCATAGACCAGGACGGAGAACAGGACGATGTTCCGCACCATGCTTCCGTCTCCGGGCAGGGACTGGGCCGTCAGGGCCATGCCCAGCGCCACACCGGCCTGGGGCAGCAGCGTGATGCCCAGATACTTCCGGGTCTGCGGGTCGCAGCGGCAGAGGGCGGCGGAGCCGAAGGCACCCAGATACTTGCCGGCGGAGCGGGAGAGGATATAGGCCGCGCCCAGCAGCAGGACTGCCGGATTTCTCAAAATCGTCAAATCCAACTCCGCACCGCTGAGGACGAAAAACAGCACGAACAGCGGTGTGGTCCAGCCGTCCACACGGCCCATCAGTTCCTCCGAAAAATCGCAGATGTTGCAGAAGACCGTGCTCATCATCATGCACACCAGCAGCAGCGAAAAGCCGCAGTGAACGGTGCCCACCGTGAATTCCGCGGAGGAGACTGCCACCGTCAGGGCAACGCAGCCGACGGAAATGGAGAGCCGCTTGCTGCGGGAGTGGAAATACCGCTCCAGCCGGTCCAGCAGCAGCCCCATCAGGACGCCCAGTCCCAGGGAGAGGACGATCTCCACCAGGGGCTCCACCAGGACGGATACCACGCTGACGGCGCCGCTGGTGAGGGCGGAGGCCACACCGAAGGAGACTGCGAACAGCACCAGGCCCACCGCGTCGTCAATGGCCACCACCAACAGCAGCAGCCGGGTCAGAGGGCCGTCGGCCTTATACTGCCGTACCACCATCAGCGTGGCGGCGGGCGCCGTGGCCGCCGCGATGGCGCCCAGGGTCAGGGCGGCGGCAGCGGAGATCAGATGAGGCTTCCATAAGTGGATGGCCAGCAGCACCGCGTCCACCAGAGCGGTGGTCAGGACTGCCTGGAGGATACCGATGACGATGGCCGCCCGGCCCATCTGCCGCAGCTGCTGCAGCCGGAACTCATTGCCGATGGCAAAGGCGATGAAGCCCAGGGCGGCCTGGGAGATGACATCGTAGGCGGACACCTGCTCCAGGGAGGTGAAGCCCAGACCCCCGATCCCCAGGGAGCCGATGCAGAAGGGTCCCAGCAGCAATCCGGCGATCAGATAGGCGGTAACAGCGGGCAGTCCCAGCTTCTTGGCAAGGCGGGATAACAGCAGGCCTGACAGCAGGCAGACGGATAACGTAAATAATGCGGACATGAAAAAGCCTCCGGAAACACACAATTTTTGCGCAAACAAATGGGAGGATACCATATTTTTCCCCACCCAGCAAGCATTACAATTAGGGAAAAAGAATATCCCTGCGGAAATCCTTTGTGCAGTTTTCTGCTTTTCCGGCGTTTTATCAAAAAAGCGGCTGACCGGGTCATCCGGTCAGCCGCTTTCCTGATTTTACAGCATATGCAAAAGTTCGATCTGCTCGCCGGAGGGGCCAGTGAAGAACCAGTTCTCCAGCCCGCCGAACAGGTCCGGCAGCACCTTTTTCTCCGGTGTCATGAAGGTGTCCACCCCGGCGGCCTTTACGGCGGCAGCGGCTGCGTCCAGGTCGTCCACATACACGGCGAAGTGAGGGATGCTGCCCTCGGTCATGGGGACGGGGACGGGAGACTGGATGAGCTCCAGGGTGAAGCCGCCGAAGGACACCAGAGCCAGTAGCTTGTCTCCGTCAGGCGTGGAAATGGACGCCCGCTGCTGGACGGCGCCGCCGATTTTTTCATAGAAAGCGATGCTCTCATTCATATCCTTCGCGTGGATGGCGATGTGGCCCAGGCCCTGATAATGTTCTTTCATAAGTATGTCCTCCTCAAATCAAGTGTGGAATAAAAGCGATTTGACGATGATGCTGACGCCGCCCAGAATGAACAGCACGATAGCGGCCTTTTGCAGCTTCTCCTCGTCCAGCCGGGGACCCAGCTTTCCCGCCAGCAGCATGGCAAGAGCCGCCGCCGGCACGGAGATAGCGCCGAAGAGGAGTGCGTCCGGCGTCAGCAGGCCGTTCACGGCGTAGGTGCACAGGCGGAACAGGTTCTCCCCCAGGAAGAGGAAGCACATGCTGCCCTTGAACTCGCTGTAATCCTTGGCGGTGCGCTGGAGAAAGGCCACGATAAACATATTGATGCCGAACAGGCCGGAGCAGATACCGGAGAAAAAGGAGACTACCAGGCGGAGCCACAGCCGGTCCTCACCTGCCCGGACGGGCCGCAGGTTCCGGGTCGCCATTTCCAGGCCCAGGAACACCACCACGACGCCCAGCACGGTCTTGATGACCCAGGGCAGGGAAAAGCGGAGCAGCAGCGCGCCGGGAATGACGCCGCAGAGGTTGGCTGCCAGCAGAGGAACGATTTTCCGCCACTGAAAGCTGCGGCGGTTCTTCCAGGTGATGTAGCCGTTTACCGGGCAGTCCAGCAGCAGCGTGCCGGGGGTGATGACCACGTTGTCCAGCCGCATGGACAGGATGGGCGCCGAGATGAGGGGGTTGCCGAAGCCGATCAGCCCCTTGACCGTATAGGCCAGAAATTGGGCGCAGAAGATAAACAGAGCGATGCCGGGTGTAAAATTCATGGCGGAGAAGCCTCCTTCTTGTGTCTCTGGGTCAGATATACCACATTTTGTTGTGAAATGGAATAGTTTTTTTGAAAAAGAAAAGTTTATCTTGACTTTTTTCGGAATTCTTATATAATAATAGGGCCTGCGATTCGCGGGCATATCCTTGCTCTCATCTTTGAATGAGGGCCATCTGTCCAAAAGGAGGTGCAAACATGGCAAAGGTTACTGCCAATTATGAGGTCGTGTATATCATCGACCCTGCACAGGGTGAGGAGGGCATCGCCAATCTCGTTGCCAACTTCAAGTCCCTGGCTGAGCAGAATGGTTCCGCCGTTGAGGTGGAAGAGTGGGGCAGCCGCAAGCTGGCTTATCCCATCAACTACAAGACCGAGGGCTACTACGTGCTGATGAACTTCACTAGCGAGCCTTCCTTCCCCCGTGAGCTGGACCGTAAGCTGCGTATCGCTGACGGCATCATGCGTTCCCTGATCGTCTGCAAGGGCGAATAAGGAGGCATCCATGCTCAACAAGATCATCCTCATGGGCCGTCTGACCCGTGACCCCGAGCTGCGCCGTACCGGAAGCGGTACCGCCGTCACGTCCTTCTCCCTGGCTGTGGACCGGGACTTCAAGTCCCAGAGCGGCGAGAAGGAGACCGATTTTATCGACATCGTGGCTTGGCGCGGCACCGCGGAATTCGTCAGCAAGTACTTCACCAAGGGCCGCATGGCCGTGGTGGAGGGACGGCTGCAGATCCGCGACTGGACCGACAAGGACGGCGGGAAGCGCAGAAGCGCTGAAGTCGTGGCTGATAACGTCTATTTCGGGGATTCCAAGCGCGACGGAGCCGGCGATTATGGCGCCGCCCCCGCGTACAGTGCCCCCAGCCGCCCCGCGGCGGCCCCGATGAGCGGGCACTCTGACTTCGCCGAGATCGGCGAAGAGGACGGCGAGCTGCCGTTCTAACTGATTTTGATTAAAGGAGGAACCATTCATGGCTTTCGATCGTGAAGCTCGTCCCGCCCGTCCCGTGCGCGGCAAGCGCCGTAAGGTCTGCCAGTTCTGCGCCGAGAAGTGCGAGAGCATCGATTACAAGGACGCCGCCAAGCTGCGCCGTTTCGTCTCTGAGCGTTCCAAGATCCTGCCCCGCCGGACCACTGGCACCTGCGCCATGCATCAGCGTCAGCTGACTGAGGCCATCAAGCGTGCCCGGCAGATCGCTCTGCTGCCCTACGTCACCGACTAACAGGCAACACATCAACAGCCCGTCCGACAGGACGGGCTGTTTTTTGCGTTTTTAAGCAGGTGTGTCTGTGGCGGCCAGGTAGGCACCTGCCACCATCACCGCCAACGCGATGATGAAAGAGAGAGTGAGGGGCTCCCGGAGCATCAAAAACGACAGAAATACGCCGATAAAGGGCGCCAGCGCGTAATAGGTGCTGGTTTTGGCGGCGCCCAGCTCCCGCTGGGCGTATATGTAGAAACAGATGCTCAGGCCGTAAGCGAAGAAGCCCAGCAGCAAAGCTGCCAGGAGGAACCGGACGGCGGGAATGGACTCCCCCAGCACCAGCGCGATGACCAGGGAACCCAGCCCGGAGCCGAAGCCCTTGATGATGACGATCTCTAGAGGGTCTTTCTGAGACAGCATCCGGGTGCAGTTGTTCTCAAAGCCCCAGCATACGCAGGCCAGCAGGACAAACACCGACCCGATGGAAAAGGAGAGACTGCTGACATCCTCCACGGTCAGGAGGATGCTGGAGGCCGTGACCAGGAAGATCGCCGCCCACAGCCGTTTGGAGATTTGCTCTTTAAAGAGAAACAGCGCGATCAGGGCGGTGGCGACGATCTCAAAGTTATTTAATAAAGAGGCGTTGGCGGCGGTGGTACGGGTCAGGCCCAACATCAGGCAGATGGGCGCCGCAATGTCCAGAAGGACCATGCCGATGGTATAGGGCAGGTCTTTCTTTGTCAGGGGGCGCTCCCCCTTCCCTTTCCGGAAAGGCCGCAGCGCCAGCAGGCCCAGCCCGGCGCCCAGGTACAGCAGGGCCGCCATCATAGTAGAGGAGATTTCATGCAGAAGCAGTTTGGAAACGGGGGAGTTCAGCGCGTACAGGGCCGCTGCCGCGATGGCGCAGAAAACCGCCCGCTTTTCGGCCTGTTTCATCCGGACATCCGCCTCCCCACCGTGTTTTCCACAGGATATGGGGAAGTTTACCACGGCGTGGGTTTGCTGTCAATCGCCGCTGCTTTGGTTCTGTAAGACCTCCGTCATCCGCTCCGCGAAGAGCCGCCCCGCCAGCACCGCCTCCTCCGGGGAATTCCCGGCGGAGCCTACCTCCACCAGCAGGGAGCCGGGGGTGGCATGCTGGTTGTACCGGGAGTTGCGCAGCAGCACCGGGCGCATCAGGGTGGGATACTTGGCCAGGGCGTTTTCCTGAATGGCCACCGCCAGACGCAGGTTCTCCATCCAGTTGGGGTGGGTCAGGCCGCTGCCGTCGCTGCCTACCACGATGGAGAGCTGGGCGGCGGTGCCCTCCCCGTCAATGGCGGAGACCACCTTATATTGATTGCCTTGCCCATCCTCGATGGCGTCCCGGTGGACATCCAGAATGAACCGGATGGAGGGATACTGCTTCAAATAGCTCTGGATGGCGACGAGAGAGCGGTCATAGGCCCCGGCGTAGGAGGGATAGTCGTACAGCGTCCGGTCGTGGAGGACGGAGATGCCCGCCGCTCCAAAGACCTCCGCCATTTCGTCCCCTACCCGCACCACGTTGCAGCGGGTATCCGTGGTGCGGTGGTCGCCGGACCAGACGATGGATTCATCCCCGGCGGGGGTGTAGGCCTCGCTGCCGTGGGTGTGTAGGATGAGAATTTGGGGCCCGTCCTCCGACAATCGGGTGGCAAAGGGCTGCTGTAAATCCGAAAGGGATAACGGGTAGTTCGTGGAATTGCTGATGTAGGTCCTGCCGCAGACGGTGTAGCCGCTGGGGTCCGTGGGGATCAGGGTCTTGGAGGCCACGCCGTTATCCACAGCGGAGGGGGCGTCCAGCGGCGTTTCCTCCACCGGGACGGTGACGAACTCCTCTTCCTCCCCTGTTTCCTCCGTTGGCTCCGGCTCCCGCAGTGTGTTCAGCTCCGCCACGGCGGGGCGGGCGGCCAGCAGCAGGGGCGATTCCCCGATGGTCAGCACCGCCGCGGGGGACAGGCCGTCCCGGGGCCACAGGTCCCCCAGCTCCCAGCGCAGGGCACTCAGGGGCAGGGATTCCCACAGGGCGCTTACGGCAGAGGCGGCGGTGTCGCTTCCGGCGGTGACGCTGACGGCCCAGAGCGTCCCGGCGGCTAATACAATGGCCTCCAGCCGCCGCAGAAGTCCGGGGGGGATGCGCGGTCGTTTCATACTTCCTCACCTCTGGGACAACCTATGCGCCGCAGAGGCGGGATATGCAAGACCCGGGGAGAGACTCCCCGGGTCAAAATATTCAGTGCTCCAGAGAAGCCCGCATCTGCTTCAGGGCACCGCTCTTCTCCAAAGCGAACACCAGGATGCCCGCCAGGACGGAGCCGCCCACGGTGGACACCAGGAAGGGCACCACATAGGCATAGAAGGCGATATCGCCCGCGGATTTGCCCATGAAGGCGATGGCGATGGGATAGGACAGCAGGCCGCCGAGGATGCCGGTGCCGAAGACCTCCGCCGCCAGAGTGACGGGCAGGTTTTTGGACTTCCAGTAGGCCACACCGCACAGCAGGGCGCCGCACATGCTGCCGGGGAAGGCCAGCAGGCTGCCAAGGCCCATAAGGTTCCGCAGGAGGCTTGCGGCGAAGGCCACGCCCACGCCGTACCAGGGGCCCAGGAACACGGCGCACAGGATGTTCACCATGTGCTGCACCGGGGCGCACTTACTGCCGAATACAGGGAAGGAAAAGGTGCTGCCCACCACGGCCACAGCCACCAGGATGCCGGCGACAGCCAGCTTTTTCGTGGAATTTTTACGCATAAAAAACAACTCCTTCAAACGGTTTTCCCCTTTTACAGGGGACATTGGGATCGCACGGAGAAAACGGCATACCAACAGCGTTTTCCCCTTGCAGGGCAAGGTCACAGGCGGAATACGCCTGTGTGGAAAAGCGGTCGAGGCTCACTGGCCTCCTCTCACGCCGGAACACGGCTTCCCATCGCTGTTACCATCCATGGATGGTCTAATGGCCCGGACACAGGGCGCTCCCCCTCTGTCCGCTCCCGGCTGGGCCGGGACGCCGGTATGGTTTCTTCCATGCACTCCTTTCGTTTAAAAGAGTTAAAAAAACAGCGGATACCCCTGGGGCACCCACCGTCAAAGTCCCGTATGAACTCCCTCCGGTGGCATTACCCACATCAGGTTAAAGGGTCGAAGCAGCGCTTCCTCTCAGCCCGTGGGCTCCCCTGTCTTTTGCCCTATTATGGCACCGGATATCCGGGCTGTCAAGGGTGTTGTTCGGGTAAGCAGGGCTTGACAAGCGGAAAACGGCGGCATATACTGTGCCTCGCAAGGGAGTTCTCGGAAGAGGGCTGAGAGGAGGGTGTTTTCCCTCGACCTCACCTGATTTGGGTAATGCCAACGTAGGGATGCGAAGGAAATCGGATATTTTTCCACAGACTGTCGGATTTGCCGTGGACTTGTGGATGAATGGAAGGCTGAGCGGAGTTTCCCTTGCGGGGAAGCTCTGCTTTTTTCTTCAAAATCGCAATAGCTGCTCCTGAGCGATGACGAAGGAGGAATGGAAACCATGAACGCAAACGAAAAACAAACCACTCTGACCCGTGCCGGAAGCGCCGCCACCCGCAAGCTGGTGCTGACGGCCATGTTCGCCTGTCTGGCCTTTGTGCTGAATACCTTCGTGTATTTCCCAGCCATGGCGCCCTTCCAGCACTTTGTGAACGTGCTGGCCGCGGCCCTGGTGGGGCCGTGGTACGGCAGCGCCGCGGGCTTCCTCTGCGGTGTGTTGCGGATGCTGTGCGGACGGGATATCGGCTGCATTACCGGCGCCATGTTCGGCCCCATCTTAGGCGGCTTGCTGTACCGGAAGTTCGGCACCTGGTGGTCCGTGTGGATCGGCGAGATCATCGGCACCGGCATCATCGGCGCCATGGCGTCCTATCCGCTGTTTAAGATGTTCTACGGTCTGGACGCCCAGTCCCCGTTCTATTTCATCCCCTTCTACATCCCCTCCGCCCTGGTGGGCGCGTCCATGGGCGTGGCGGTGCTGCTGATCCTGAAGCGCACCGGGGTGTTGAACCGGATGAAGCAGGAATTGGAGCGCTGAAAGGAGAACGACATGGATTTTGGAAAACAACTGAGCCTGGTCCGGAAGCGGGCGCCCCTGGTCCAGTGCATCACGAATTTCGTCACGGTCAACGACTGCGCCAATATCATTCTGGCAGCCGGAGGGTCCCCCTCCATGGCGGACGACGTGCGGGAGGCAGCGGAGGCCGTCCGGGGCTCCGCCGCGCTGGTGTGCAACCTAGGGGCCATCGCCGAGGTGGATGCCATGGTGTCCGCGGGAAAGGCGGCCAATGAGCTGGGCAAGCCGGTGGTGCTGGACCCCGTGGCCGCCGGAAACACCGCCCTGCGGCGGCAGGAATCCGCCCGGCTGCTGGTGGGAGTGAAATTCGCCGCCATCCGGGGCAACGCCTCGGAAATTCGGGCTCTGGCCCGGGGAGAGCTGACGGGCAGCGGCGTGGACGTCAGCGGCGAGGACGCGGTGAGCGACGCCACCCTGCCCCGCACCGTGGAGACCGCCCGGCTGCTGGCAAAGCAGACCGGGGCCGTGGTGGCGGTGTCCGGGCCCATCGACGTGGTGACGGACGGCGGGCAGACCATCCTTTTGCGGAACGGCTGCGCCACCATGGCCCGCATCACCGGCAGCGGCTGTATGCTGACCTCTATGCTGGGAGCCTTCTGCGGCGCGGACCGGTCGCATCCTTTTGAGGCAACCTGCGCGGCCATCGCCGCCATGGGCGTGGCAGGCGATTTGGCGGAGGAGCGGCGGCTGCGAAACGGCACAGGAAACGCCACGTTCCGCACCGATTTGATCGACGCGGTATTCAATCTGACGGAGGAACAACTGAACGGGAGGGTTCGATATGAAGTTTACGAAGGATGAAATTCGCTCGTCCATGCTGCTGTACGCGGTGACTGACCGGATGTGGCTGAAAGAGGGCGAGAGCCTGGTGGATGTGGCGGAAAAGGTGCTGCAAAACGGTGCCACGTTCCTGCAAATTCGGGAGAAAGACCTGGACGAGGAGAGCTTTGAGGAGGAGTCCGAGAAGCTGAAGGCCCTGTGCAATGGTTACCATGTGCCCTTTGTGGTGAACGACAGCGTGGAGGTCGCATTGCAGTGCGGCGCCGACGGCGTCCATGTGGGCCAGAGCGACATCAAAGGCCGGGACATCCGTGCCATGATCGGGCCGGACAAAATCCTGGGCATCTCTGCCGGAACGGTGGAGCAGGCCATCGCCGCCGAAAAGGCCGGGGCCGACTACATCGGCGTGGGCGCGGTGTTCCCCACCAGCACCAAGAAGGACGCCAAGCCTATGGAGACGGAGCTGCTGCGGCGCATCAGCAATTCCGTTTCCATCCCGGTGGTCGCCATCGGCGGCATCAACGCGGGGAATATGCTGAAGCTCTCCGGCAGCGGTGTGGACGGCGTGGCGGTGGTGTCCGCCATCTTCGGGGCTGAGGACCCCGGCCGGGCCACGGCGGAGTTGCGGGAGCTGTCGGCGCAGATGGTGGCTGCCCATGAATAAGCCTTTCGCCATCTTCGACATGGACGGCACCCTGGTGGACTCCATGGTCTACTGGCAGCGGCTGGGCCGGGAGTACCTGACGGCCCAGGGCGTTACCGAGGGCATGGAGGAGGTGCTGGAGCGCATCAAGCCCATGACCATGGCGGAGTCCTCCGCCCTGTTTATCGAGACCTTTGGCCTGCCCGGTACGCCGGAGAGCGTGATGGCGGAGATGAACGCCGTCATGGACGGGCACTACCGCTCCGATATCCCCCTGAAGCCCGGCGCGGCGGATTATCTGGCCGCGCTGAAAGCCAAAGGGAGGAAGCTGTGTGTGGCCACTGCCACGCCGGAGCCCCTGGCCCGGGCCTGCCTGAAGCGGCTAGAGGTGCTGGAGGACTTCGAGTTCCTGCTGAGCTGTGACGCGGTGGGTTCCGGTAAGGACCGGCCCGACGTGTTTTTGGAGGCGGCCCGGCGGCTGGGCGCCGCCCCAGCGGAGACGGCGGTCTTTGAGGACGCCATGTTCGCTCTTCAAACGGCGAAGGACGCGGGCTTTTACACCGTGGGCGTCTGGGATGCCAGCGGCGACAAGCACTGGGATGCAATGACCGCCCTGGCGGACGAGACGGTCCGGGACTGGAAAGCGGCGGCGGATATGATAAAAATGGGAGGAACAGCGACATGAAAGCGAGCATTGCCATTCAAATTCTGCCCCAGGTGACCGACAAGGACGAGCTGGTCCGCATCGTGGACGAGGTCATCGACTATATCAAGAGCACCGGCCTGCGGTACGAGGTGGGGCCCTTTGAGACGGCCATCGAGGGCGACGACATGGACCAGCTGATGGACATTGCCAAGGAGTGCCAGAAGGTGGCGGTCCGGGCCGGCGCGCCGGAGGTCTGCACCTACATCAAGGTGGACTATGAGCCGGAGGGCGAGGTTTTGACCATCGACCAGAAGATCACCAAGCACCGCCATTGAGAGGCGGGACCCTTTGAGACATCTCTTTGCGAGGGCAGACAACGCGGGGCGCTGTCTGCCCTCGTGCTGTGAAAAACCGACAATAAAATGCGGTTTAAACCGATAAAGAATTTTGGGATATTCCGAAAAAATTCGTTGAAACAGATTTGGGATTGACTTTTGAACATCTGTCCCGTATGGTATTACCACAGACAGCCCAGTGAGGGGCAACAGAAGGAGAGGTATGTATGCGAGCCATGATGACCACCGCCCGCATGACCGCCGCGGCCAACGCCGTGGAGGGCTTCTCCTGCGCTGATATGGCTTTGCTGCCGGACGCCGTTATGGCGTCCGTTTTTGCTATTCTGGGCATTTTGGGGCTGCGGAGCAT
Organism: Oscillibacter sp.; assembly: GCA_017937405.1. Classification (GTDB taxonomy): domain Bacteria; phylum Bacillota; class Clostridia; order Oscillospirales; family Oscillospiraceae; genus Oscillibacter. The sequence continues at coordinate 4,271 of JAGBDS010000084.1, read as the reverse complement.
TCTGCTGTCCCTGTCCCGCCTGCTGTCCCTGATTTTGCGGCCCTTCGCCGCCGGTCCGAAAGACGCGCGCTTCGCATAACTTCGTATCAGAAGAAGCGGGCTTCGTCTTTTGGACGGAGCCCGCTTTTTTGATAATACCAAGCAGAGAAAAGAGAGGTCTTACGTATGGAATTTCTGAACTTTGTCCTGGCGGTCAGCCCCATTGTTTTGGTGCTGGCGGGTATCCTGCTGCTGAAAAAGCCGGCCATGAAGGTGGCCCCTGTGGCCCTTGCCTGGACCGTGCTGCTGGCTTTTACCTACTTTAACATCACCGGCCTGGCCTTTAAGGAAAATGTGGCCGTCATCGACGCCCTGCTGTGGAAGGGCATCAAGGAAGGTCTGAAGATCGTGTTCATGGTCTTCGGCGCCTTCGTCATCCTGAACACCCTGAAGCGCACCGGCGCCATCGAGGATGTGAAAAACACCGTGGCCCGGGTCAGCGGTCAGGACCGCCGTGTTCAGCTCATCATCGTGGGATTGATGGTCCCCATTTTCCTGGAGGGCGCCGCCGGCGCCGGCGCTCCCGCCGCCATCGCCGCTCCCTTCCTGGTGGCCCTGGGCTTTGACCCCATCACCGCCATCGCCGTGGCCCTGCTGGGTGACGCCACGCCCTGCTCCTGGGGCGGCGCGGGCCTGACCACCATCAACGGCGGCGCGTCCCTGGTGGAGGCGGGCATCTCCACCAACGCCCTGAACTCCGCCATGGTGGGCCGCATCCATATGTTCGGCGCCCTCATCATCCCCTTTATCATGGTGGCTATGGCCTTTGGGCGCAAGGGCTTCAAGGGCATCATCCCCTACCTGTGCTACGCAGGCGTCACCACCGGCGGCGTCATGTTCCTGCTGAGCAACTTCGTGGGTCCTGAGGTCACCTCCATGGGCACCGGCCTTATCGCCATCCTCCTCAGCGTTCTCTTCGTCAAGGTGGTCCCCATCAAGACCCCCGAGGAGTACAAATATCAGGCTCCCAAGAACGTGAAGCAGCGCTACGGCGCTTTCCGGGCCATGTCTCCCTACATCTATATGCTGATCCTGCTGCCCGTGGTCCGCTACGGCGTGCCCGCCATCTGGCCCAAGACCGGCTTTGCCTTCCTCTGCACCTTCGGCTACATCTTCTGGGTGGACTGCGTCATTTTCATCTGCGGCCTGCTGGGCGCCGCTACCCTTCATGTGAAGAAGGACGAGCTGTTTGAGATCTTTCGGGTGACCGGCGGCAACGTGCTGCCCGTCATGATCACCATGGGCAGCCTGCTGGTCATGGCCTATATCATGCAGTCCGGCACCACCGGCATGATGAGCCTCATCGCCGGGGACATCGCCGCCCTGGCCGGCATGATGTATCCCGCCGCCGCTGTGCTGATCGGCTCTCTGGGCTCCTTCGTCACCGGCACGGGCCTGGGCTCCAACATCATGTTCGCCGGTATGCACACCGAGGCCGCCGCGGCCCTGGGCATGAACCCCATCACCGTCTTCGCCGGACAGAACGCCGGCGCTTCCCTGGGCAACCTCATCTGCCCCAACAACACCGTGGCCGCCTGCGCCACCGTGGGCGAGGTGGGCAACGAGAGCAAGGTCATGAAGCGCACCCTGGCGGCCTTCGCCATCGTCCTGTGCGTGTACATGGTGCTGTGCATGGTCTACACCCTGGTGCTGTTCCCCAACTTCGGCATGTGAAAAGCAAATACGTTTCCCCGGAGGCTTGTATTCTCCGGGGAAACGTGCTATTTTAAAATTCATTGATTTTTATAAAATAATGGAGGAATTTCCTATGAAAACGAGAAAAGTCGGCGTGATCGGCCTGGGCCATGTGGGCGCCCATGTGGCGTACTCCCTGGCGGTTCAGGGCATTGCGGACGAGCTGGTGCTGGTGGATATGAAGGAGCAGAAGCTGGCCAGCGAGGTCCAGGACCTGCGGGACGCCGCCGCGTATCTGCCCCACCGCGTCACCGTAAATCCCGGCGACTTTGCCGACCTGGGCGACTGCGACGTCATCGTCAACAGCGTGGGCAAGATCGAGCTGCTGGAGACCCATGACCGCCTGACGGAGATGGACTTCACCATCGCCGCCGTCCGGGGCTATGTGGATAAGATCAAGGCCAGTGGCTTTGACGGCGTGCTCATCAACATCACCAACCCCTGCGACATCGTCACCCGGGAGCTGGCTATGGGTCTGGGCCTGCCCAAGGGCCGGGTCTTTGGCACCGGCACCGGCCTGGATACCTCCCGCCTGCTGTCCGCCCTGAACCGGCAGACCGGCATCGACCACAAGTCCATCACCGCCTACATGCTGGGCGAGCACGGCGCCCTCCAGTTCGCACCCTGGTCCTGCGTCAGCTTCCGGGGCATGCCTCTGGACGAGTGGGCCAAGACCGACGAGAAGTTCCGCTTCGACCGGGACGCCCTCCAGAAGGAGTCCATCGGCGGCGGCTGGGTCACCTATGCCGGCAAGCAGTGCACCGAGTACGGCATCTGCACCACCGCCGCCCGGATGGTCCACATCGTCCTCCACGATGAAAAGGCCATCATGCCCGCCAGCATGGAGCTGGACGGCGAGTACGGCGAGACCGGCCTGTTCGCCGGCGTGCCCTGCCTGATCGGCAAGAACGGCGTGGAGCAGATCATCGAGCTGCCCCTCACCGACGAGGAGAAGGCCAAGTTCCGCGACTGCTGCGAGGGCATCCGCAAGAATATGGAGCATCTGAAGGACATCTGAGCCATCAAACAGTAAAGCGGCTGCCGAAAGGCAGCCGCTCAGTCTGTCGAAAAACCTCCGTTTTATGCAGAAAGGTTCTGCTCTGCAGGGGGAGTACGAGGGAGCGGGAGCCCCTTCGTGTCGGATCGAATGTCTGCAAAAAGCCTGCCGCAGCAGGCGTTTGCGCCGCGAAGCGGCAGCTTTTTTGGCCGCAGCGCGGTCAGAAAAGCGAGACATTGGGAAGGCTGCCGAAAGAGTCCAACGGACTTTTTTGACAGCCAGAGCGGCTGCCGTAAGGCAGCCGCTTTGTTTCCGCATAAAATGGGCGCGTCACTTCTCTGCCTGCTCCCGCATAAGGGCGATCTCTCTCGCGTACCCCGGCAGCTCGTTGGGCGTCTCCAGACAGAAGGGCAGGTCCTTCAGCGCCGGGTGGCAGACCACCCGGGTCAGGGCCTCCAGGCCGATGCAGCCCTCGCCGATACAGGCATGGCGGTCCTTGTGGGCGCCGGTGGGGTTCTTGCTGTCGTTGAGGTGGATGGCTTTCAGGCGGTCCAGGCCGATCACCTTGTCAAACTCCGTCAGCACGCCGTCCAGGTCGCCGATGATGTCGTAGCCGCCGTCAGAGACATGGCAGGTGTCCAGACACACGCCCATTTTATCCTGCAGCTCCACCCGGTCCAGAATTTCCCGCAGCTCCTCAAAGCGGCCGCCCACCTCGCTGCCCTTCCCCGCCATGGTCTCCAAAAGGACGGTGGTGGTTTGGCCGGGGGTCAGGATAGCGTTGAGGCCCTCCGCGATATAGGCGATGCCTGCTTCCATCCCCTGCCCCACATGGCTGCCGGGATGGAAGTTGTAATACTGGCCGGGGACGAATTCCATGCGCCGCAGGTCGTCGGCCATGGTCTCCCGGGCGAATGTCCGGTTCTTCTCCTCCGTGCCGCAGAGGTTCAACGTGTAGGGGGCGTGGGCGATGATGGGGGCAAAGCGGTGTTCCTCCATCAGGGACACCAGCGCCGCCGCGTCGGCGCTGTCCAGGTCCTTGGCCTTGCTCCCCCGGGGATTCCGGGTAAAAAACTGAAAGGTATCCGCCCCCAACTCCAGCGCCTGCCGCCCCATGGCGGCAAAGCCCTTGGAGGAGGACAGGTGGCATCCGATGTGCAGCATGGTTCCCTCCTGATGATTATGATGGAACCAGCATAGCACACCAACGGCTGCCTGTCACGGGCAAATGCAACACGGAGCTTCCGGCGAAGTGGCGGAAGCATCCTGGACAGCCGGGGCGTCCTCTTCTTCCAGATACAATTCCTCCGCCTGCCGCTGTATATCGATCAACCTCTCCCGAAGCTGGCAAAGGGCCTCTTCCGCATCGGTCATTGCGTTGAACAGGAGCAGATATTCTTTAGGGCAACACCGCACAAATAGCGTATAGGGAGAGCCATAGTAAGCTCGTCTGTAGGGCAGCCAGTATTATCCCCTCAGTTCGCCTGGCAGGGCATGCCAACTTAGGCTGCCAGGCAGGGCCTGTCAGCCAAGATCAGGT
>JAGBDS010000021.1 GCA_017937405.1 Oscillibacter sp. | reverse complement strand
TTTTTTAGCAGATGATCTCATCTGCTCTTTTCTCATGCCCTTTTTTCCGTGAAATAACCGGGCCCACCCCTATTTGAGGTGCGCCCGGTCCTGTCACTTTTGCCTGTTGTAACTCGCTGCGTTTATCTTAATGACATTGGGAGATTCCACGGAGGATTTTTTGATGCGCTCTTTACTTTGCGTATTCGACCACTTTGGTCTCCCGCAGGACATGGACCTTGATCTGGCCGGGATATTCCATCTCTTCCTCGATCTTCTTGGCCAGGTCCCGGGCCAGGATGACCATCTGGTCCTCGCTGACCTGCTCGGGCTTTACCATCACGCGGACCTCACGGCCGGCCTGGATGGCAAAGGCTTTATCAACGCCGGGATAGGAGCCGGTGATGGTCTCCAGCTGCTCCAGGCGCTTGATGTAGTTCTCCAGGTTCTCGCGGCGGGCGCCGGGACGGGCGGCGGAAATGGCATCCGCGGCCTGGACCAGGCAGGCGACGATGGTGCGGGGCTCCACATCGTTGTGGTGGGCCTCGATAGCGTGGATGATGTCCTCCCGCTCCTTGTACTTCCTGGCGAACTCCACGCCCAGAGCCACATGGGTGCCCTCCATCTCATGGTCAATGGACTTACCCAGATCGTGGAGCAGGCCGGCCCGCTTGGCAGCCTGGACGTCGGCGCCCAGCTCGGCGGCCATCATGCCGGCGATGTGGGACACCTCCACAGAGTGCTGCAGGACATTCTGGCCGTAGCTGGTGCGGTAGTGCAGGCGGCCCAGCATCTTCACCAGCTCAGGATGCAGGTTGCGGACGCCGCACTCAAACACCACGCGCTCACCCTCGGCCTTGATGGTGGCCTCCACCTCACGGCGGGCCTTCTCCACCATCTCCTCGATGTGGGTGGGGTGGATGCGGCCGTCGGCAATGAGCTTCTCCAGCGCCAGACGGGCGATCTCCCGGCGGACGGGCTCGAAGCAGCTGACGGTGATAGCCTCCGGCGTGTCGTCGATGATGAGGTCCACGCCGGTCAGGGTCTCGATGGTGCGGATGTTGCGGCCCTCGCGGCCGATGATGCGGCCCTTCATCTCGTCATTGGGCAGGGGAACCACACTGACGGTCATTTCGGCCACGGAATCCGCGGCGCAGCGCTGGATGGCCTGGGCCACCACCTCGCGGGCGCGGGCTTCACACTCTTCCTTCATGCGGGACTCGACCTCTTTGATCTTGAGGGCGGTCTCATGGGTCACCTCGGCCTCCACCTGGTCGATGAGGTACTGCTTTGCCTCCTCGGCGGTGAAGCCGGAAATGCGCTCCAGCATTTCGGTCTGGCTGCGCTTGATGACCTTGATCTCTTCGGTCTCCTTGTCGATGGCCGCGTGCTTCTGGGCCAGGGATTCTTCCTTCTTCTCCATGGCTTCCAGCTTGCGGTCCAGATTCTCTTCCTTCTGCTGCAGACGGTTTTCCTGCCGCTGCAGGTCGGCTCTGCGCTCTTTTACTTCCTTCTCATACTCGCTGCGGCTCTTCAAAATCTCTTCTTTGGCTTCCAGCAGGGCCTCACGCTTCTTGGATTCGGCACTCTTGATGGCCTCATTGATGATGCGCGTTCCTTCTTCTTCAGCGCTGGAGATCTCCTTCTCGGAAACAGCTTTGCGGTAGCGAATACCGAGAGGGAAGCAGATCGCGCCGCCGACCACCAGGCCCACCAGGGCCAGAATGATGGTGATGGGTTCCACGGCTTCCTCCTGTTCTTCGGTATCGTATTTCAATCAACTTACATCAGAAAACGACCGGCAAACGCCCCTACGCCTGCCGATGATTATCCTTGTCTAGTTTAATCGTTTGCAGGTCCAGTGTCAAGCATTTCATTCCCAGAAGTTGAAAATTCAGGCGCCCGCCGCAACAAGATATTGATGTGTCTCAGGTGTCGATATAGGATGCCGCCGCGTAGCCGCGTCGTCGCAGGCTCCGTATCCCTCGCTTCCGCCTTACGGCGAAAGCTCCCTCTCTCCGCCGCTCCTTCTTTTCCGCCGAAAAACGCTTTGCTGGTTTTTCGGCGGAGTTTAAGAATCAGGTATCAATGTAGGCTGCCGCCGCGTAGCCTACATAATTTTGATAATGCACCACATACCACCCCTGCCATTCGCCGTAGACGGTGACGGCGGCGCCGTCGGGCATATTGGCGATGATGGTCCCGGTGGGCGTGGGGCGGCTGCGGAGGTTCAGCGTGCCGTAGCTCACGTTCACCGTCCCCCCTACCGGGGTCATGGGGTAGATGAAGGGCAGGCCGAACAGCCGGGTCAGGGCCCGGGCAAGCTGCTGGGCGATGTCGTCCATGTGGCCCTCCACCCAGACGGCGTCGGCGTAGTTGTCGTGGTAGCCGATCTCCACCAGCACCGCCGGAGCCCGGGACAGCCGCACTTCTCCCAGTGTGGTGGTGGCGCGGGTGGTCACCTTGCCCGGCAGGGGATAAATTTTCCGCAGTTCCTCCGCGATCAGCTCCGCGCCCCGCTGACCCTCGGTGCTGCCGGGGTAGTAGAAGGCGATGATGCCCCGCTCCTCGCCGTAGCGCCCCTCCGGCGCGGCGTTGGAGTGGAGGGCCAGATAGAAGTCGTAGTAGCCCTGATTGGCCTGCCGGACGGAGCTTCCGGCGGTCATATCCGGGGTGTTGCGGGTATACTGGATGCCGTTGGACAGCAGGTAGGGCACCAGGGCGTCGGCCAGCAGGTTCATATTGTACTCCTCGGAGCCGCTACCGGTGACGTACATATTCCATTCCTGGGTGGAACCGCCCGCAACCACTTGAAGCCCCTGCGGCAGGGCACTCCCGGCAGGAAAAAGCAGCGCCCGCCGGTGGCTCCGATGCAGCATGAACGCGGTCACGGTTTCCGCAAACGGAAGCCATGACCGCGTTTCAGTTCCAATACAGAGCATATGCGCTGGTCCCGCGCGCAGGGCCCAGGCAACGCTTCTTCACTTTTCTCAGACAGCCCCACTCAGCAGCGCGTCTGTCTTTGCAATGATGGACCAGACCTCTTTTTCCGTCTGACGGCTCCCCCGGAAAACCGGAGCCAAAAACGTCAGTGCATCCCGGATATTCAGCAGATCAGCTTGGTCCAGCTGCTCCTGCTGAAGATGCCGGTGCGTCTTCCAATACCGCAGACGCACCTGTTCGCTGACAGACCGCGGCGCAAAATATGACTGGATGACGCCGTCGATCAATCCCGCTTCTTCCGCTGTGTAACACATGTTCTCTACCCCCTCAACACCGATATATGGTAGCACAGGAACATTGGCCGCACAAGATGCGCAGGTAGAGAGAAAAAGCGAAAAACTTCGTGGGTTTTGCCGGGTTGACAAAAAGGCTTTTGGCGATATTGCACACTGCCATGGAAGGGCATGATTTGTATCGGGCGGGTGGGGCACGGCTTTTCCCGTGTGAACTCCTAAAAAATATAGAAAAAGCCACCCCGATATGTGTAGTACAGCTTTGAGCTGCCCGCCGCACACAGGGCAGACAGCCGTTCCCGCACGCACCGATGCAAGTTTGCCAGTCAGCGCTCACCACCAGCATCTCCGAAGCAAGGCGGACTTGTGGTTCCAGGGAGAAGCATCCATCGCCAAGGCCGTGGCGAGAGCTTTTGCACAATGGGACGGAAAGTTCCAGTCCAGGGCCAGGCGCATATTCCGGTCAGTGCTGTCGCCTCCCTGTTCTTCAAATACCACGAGCAACAGGATGGCTCCATCGCGGAGTTTTCCCCCAGAGCCTTCAACGACCGGGAGGCCAACACCGCGCTGCTGGCGGCAGTGGGCTGCGTCCTTCTGGTGCTCTGCGGATACAGCATCTACCGTTACAGTGACACCGTCAAAGACATCCGCTCTCCCAGTTCCCGGCCTGATATCGTCGCCCACCGGGGGGGATTCCACCAGAGCGCCGAAAAATACCATGCCGGCCTTTGAGCTTGCGCTGCAGGAAGAGCCCCAATGGGTCGAGCTGGACGTCCACCAGACGAAGGACGGCGTCATCGTGGTCAGCCACGACGATGACCTGAGCCGGGTGGCCCGGCAGAAGCTGTATGTCCACGAGCTGACGTACAGCGAACTCCTTACCTATGATGTGGGGTCCTGGTTCCGGAAGGAGCTCTCCGACGTGCGGCTCTCCACACTGGACGAGGTGCTGAAGCTGTGCAAGGACAATATCCCGCTCCAGATCGAGATCAAGCCCTCCGGCTACGATGTGGATTTGGAGGAACACGTCCTCCAGGCGGTCTACAAAAACGATATGCAGGATCAGGTCATGATCACCTGTCTCAAGCCGGGGCCGCTGAAACGGATCAAGGAGCTGGCCCCCACCATCCCCACCGCTTACAGCATGTTTTTCGCCTGGGGCCACATCGAGGACACGGAATTCTCCGATTACTTCACCATTGAAGAGGGCAATGTGACGAAAACGCTGGTGGACAATGTCCACAAGGCCGGAAGAAAGCTTCGCTTGGACGGTGAACAGCGAAGAAAATGTGCAGTATCTGGTGGACTGCGGCGTGGACGGCATTCTGACCGACGACCCCATCATGCTTCGGGATGCCCTGGACAAGGCGGACTACTCCGGCGGCTTTTTCAAGGCCGTCCGCTTCATCACCAGCTGGATCGCGCAGGGCGTTTGAGGCCCGGCGCAGGCGTTTTGATGCCTTCCAAAAAGGGAGCGCCGCGGAATGAAAAAATCCGCGGCGCTCCTGTCTTATTATGATAGAGATCAATGGCTCAGTACAAGGAGTTGAATACCGGTCACTCAGAAACCTTGACGCCTGCGTCTACCAGCTTGGACAGCGCGGCCTTATCGCCCACCAGCACCACGTCGTTGTGGAGCTGCAGGATGGAGCCGGGGCACTCCGGGGTAATGGGACCGCAGAAGGCGTTATAGGCGGCATCGGCCTTGTCGGCGCCGCTGACCAGCAGCAGGATGCGGCGGGCAGCCATGATGCAGCCGATGCCCATGGTGAACGCCTGCCGGGGGACATCGTCTCTCGCTGCGAAGAAGCGGGCGTTGGCATCAATGGTGCTCTCGGCCAGGTCCACCACATGAGTCTCCTTCACGAAGTTCTTGCCGGGCTCATTGAAGCCGATGTGTCCGTTGCGGCCCATACCCAGCAGCTGCAGGTCCGCATAGCCGAGAGAGCGGATCAGCTGGTCATAGCGGGCACACTCCGCTTCCGGATCGGCGGCAAGTCCATCAGGGACGTTTGTGTTTTCGGGCAGGATATCGATATGGTCAAAGAAATTGGTCTGCATGAAGTAGCGGTAGCTCTGGTCATGGGTAGGAGCCAGGCCGCGGTACTCATCCAGATTGACAGACCTCACTTCCTTGAAGCTGAAATCGCCGTGCTGATGCCAGGCGACCATCTGCTTGTAGGTGCCGACAGGGGTGGAGCCCGTTGCCAGGCCAAGTACACAATCAGGCTTCCGGATCACTTCGGCAGAAATCAGATTTGCCGCACGGCGGCTCATACCATCATAGTCGGCTTCCATATAGATTCTCATGATGTTTTCCTCCTCGAACAAATTTGATTTTTTCTTTGTCAGTCGGTTGATCCGCCCTTATTATCAACGAATTTGCAAACGGGCTTTCCCTTTTCCGCCGTGTTGATGCAGTCAAAAGGAAGGCCGCCCCGCTGTGCTCTCAGCAGCATCCGTCAATAAACGCCTGCATGGCCGTCAGCTTCTTGCGCACGTCCTTTGCCAGTGCGATCTGGCAGCGGGCACGGACCAGATTATGGGTGGGATAGTCGATATTGAAATACTTGTCTCCCACGATGTAATCGTCCAAAAAGCGGCTGGCCAGTTCCACTGTGATGTCAAATACGCTCAGCGCCAGCGTATCCCGCTCCGTCTTTGTCAGCAGGTCCGCCGTCTGGGAGAGGAAGCCCTCCGTAAACGCCCGGAAGCGCTCCATATCACATTCCGCCTCTTCCGCATTCGGGCAGTCCTCCGCCACCCGGTTGGCGGCGAAACGCACGCCGTCGCCGAAGTCATGGCCCACCAGGCCGGGCATCACGGTGTCCAGGTCCACGATGACCAGGGCCTCGTCCGTATCCCGGTTGAACAGCACATTGTTGATCTTGGTGTCATTATGGGTGACCCGGAGCGGCAGCTTCCCCGCCTCGTACAGCCGGGTCAGCGTCTCCGCCTCTTCCCGGACAGACGCAATGTAGGCCAGTTCTTCCCGGACCTCCGCCGTCCGCCCCACCGGGTCCCGTGACCCGTCCGCGAACAGGGTCTCCAGCCGCTTGGGCGTGTTGTGGAAGTTCGGAATGGTCTCATACAGGCCGGTCACCGGGAAATCGGACAGCTTTCGCTGGAAGGCTCCGAAGGCCTCGCCGGTGCGCCGCAGGATATCCAGATCAGTGCTGCCGCTGTAAGTCACCGAGGGGATGTAATTGGTCAGGCGCCAGAAGCCACCCTCCTCATCGTAGACGAAGGTCTTGCGCTCTTTCGTGTGGTGAAAATGCAGCGCCACCCCCTCCTGCTTCTTGGAGCGGATATGCTCCGTGATGAGGTCCGCGTTATGCATCAGCTCCTCCGGCTGGCGGAAGGCATAGGTATTCACCCGCTGCACGATGTAGCTTTTGGGAGAACCGTCCGGCTGGCGGTAGGTCACCTTGTAGGTCTGGTTCACATTGCCGACTTTGATCTTCTCATAGCCCAGGTAGTTGCCCTCGATGCGGAAGGCTTTCCCGATCTTCTCTAACTTTCTGTCCATTTCCACGAAATGGGTCCTCCGTCGTTATAGATTCTTGATGCCCATATCCCCATACAGGTCATCGCCATAGCTGCCCTGCCGGTAAAGCTCCTTGAAGGCTTCCACCACGGCGGCCTTGTCCTCGTGATAGGTGACGCCGAACCACCTGTCATCCGTCTCCAGCACCTTGACAGACACGCGCCCCTGCCCCAGAAGCTGGCCGATGTAAGTGGGCAGAAGGTACTCCGCCTGCAGTTCATCGCCATCCATGCTTTCAAAGAAATCCGCAAAGCCTTCTTCCAGCATGTCCACGAACTCCGGCGTCAGGCCCCACATATTCATGGACACCGGGGACTCCACATCCACAGCTCTGCCGTCCGCCGCGGCGCCTGTCGCCGTCTTGACGATATGCTTGGTCTCCACAATGTCCGTCAGATACCCGTTTCCATCCACCTGGCAGATACCCCGGGTCACGCCGCCGTGCTCGCTGAGGGTGTTCTTCAGGATAAATCCTGCCATGCAGAAATCGTGAGAGCGCTCCGGCGTATACTGCCCCAGGAACTCATGGATATGTACAAAGGCGTCTTTTCCGTAATAATCATCCGCGTTGATGACGGCAAAGGGCTCCTGAATGAGGCCCTTGCAGGCCAGGACAGCTTGTCCCGTTCCCCAGGGCTTCTTCCGCCCTTCCGGCAGGGTGACGCCCTCCGGCAGATCGTCCAGCGCCTGAAAGGCATACCGGACCTCCACACCCAGCTTGGCGCAGACCGCTTCGATACGGTCGCCGATGACTTCCCGGAAGTCCGCTTCGATCTCTTTGCGGATGATAAAAATGATCTTACGAAAACCTGCCCGGATGGCATCGTGGATGGAATAATCCATGATGATCTCACCATGAGGGCCAACAGGCTCCAACTGTTTGATGCCGGCGCCATATCTGGAACCAATGCCGGCGGCCATCACAACAAGTGTCTGTTTCATGCTGTTCTCCTCTTAAAACATCAGCGGACACGGTTCGTACCATGCGGATATGGACTTCCACGCCTTTGTGGAAGCGTGATTTATTCTTTCACGCCCAGTTCCTTTAAATAATTATAGACAGTGAACCGGGAGATGTTCAGACGCTCCGCCACATAGGGGACCGCTTTCTGCATCTGAAACACATTGCGCTCGTATAATAGCTGGATGATCCGCATACGGTCGTACTTCCCCATTTTTTCCACAGGGACGCCTACGCTGCCGATGCACTCATTCATGATCTGGTTGATGCTCTGGCGGGAATAAAGCTCCTCTTCCAGTTTCGTGGAAGTGGAGATCAGCTTGTCCAGTGCGTCCCGCATCCCCGTGTACTGGGAGATATCGAAATTGATGCCCAGGCCATAGTGGTAGTTTTCACTTTTAAAGTAGATGGTGGAGGATTTGATGGTCTTGCCCCCCGTTGTCACGACCTGGCAGTTCATGTAATTCGTGCCCGGGTCGATATTCTGAAAAGCGTCCTTTGGAACAGGGTCCCCCGTGATATACACGCAGTCCCCTTTTTTGCGGCCTGATACATGTCCATTATAGATCGCCGCGATAAAGTCCTCATAATGCTCACAGTCATGGATCACCGTTTCACAATGATAGCCGAAGGTCTCCGAGATCATTTTCGCGATCTCACACAAGTGGTTGAACATCTCCGCACTTTCCATCTTCGCTTTCATCCCCGCTCTTCAGGTTTGTCTGTATTGTATCATCTCCACGATGGAAAAACAACACGGACCCTTGCCAAAAAGGTTTTTTCGACACTGAGACTGGCTATCTGCACAACGAGTTGTCTAATTTTTCGTCAGTTGTATGACAACGCAGGCATTGACAATACGTTCACGTATTATTACAATTTGTTTAGATATATTTGTGCTGGTTTGTTTGCAAAATTGAACGAAGAAAAGGGGTCAATGAACGATGCGAAAAGAAACGATCATGGTAGCGGACGGAAACGAAGCCGCGGCGTATGTGGCCTACGCTTTTACAGAGGTCGCAGCCATCTATCCCATCACCCCCTCCTCCCCGATGGCGGAGAAAACGGATGAGTGGTCCGCCAACGGGCGGAAGAACCTGTTCACCCAGCCGGTCAACCTGGTGGAGATGCAGTCCGAGGCCGGCGCCATCGGCGCGGTCCACGGCGCGCTGGAGGCCGGTTCCCTGGCCACCTCTTTCACCTCCTCCCAGGGCCTGATGCTGATGATCCCCACCATGCACCGCATCAGCGGCACCCGGCAGCCCGCGGTGCTCCATGTGGCCTCCCGTACTGTGGGCACCCACGCCATGTCCATTTTCGGTGACCACAGCGACGTGATGAACTGCCGTCAGACCGGCTTTGCCATGCTGTCCACCGGCAGCGTGCAGGAGGTCATGGACCTGGCCGGTGTGGCCCACCTGTCGGCCATCAAGAGCCGCATCCCCTTCATCCACTTCTTCGACGGCTTCCGCACCTCCCACGAGATCCAGAAGATCCGGGCCATCCCCTATGAGGAGTTCGGCAAGATGCTGGACTGGGGCGCGGTCCGCCGCTTCCGGGAATCCGCCCTGAACCCCTATCACCCCTCCCTGCGGAACACCGTTCAGAACCCGGACGTGTACTTCCAGTTCCGGGAGGCCAACAACCGCTTCTATGACGGCCTGCCCGACATCGTGGAAGATTACATGCAGCAGATCAACGATGTCACCGGTGAGGATTACCACCTGTTCAACTACTACGGCGCCCCCGATGCCGAGCGGGTCATCGTGGCCATGGGCTCCGTCAGCGGCACCGCCCGGGAGACTGTCGCCTATCTGAACGGTCTGGGCGAGAAGGTGGGCTATCTCCAGGTCCATCTGTTCAACCCGTTCTCCAAGGAGCATTTCCGGGCTGCCCTGCCTAAGACGGTGAAGAAGATCGCCGTTCTGGACCGCTGCAAGGAGATGGGTGCGGCGGGCGATCCCCTGTATCTGGCCGTCTGCGCGGCCTACGCCAACCGCCAGGACGCCCCCTTCATCTGCGGCGGCCGCTACGGCCTCTCCTCCAAGGATACCACCCCCGCCCAGATCAAGGCGGTGTTCGACCACCTGCTGGACGACGAGCCCTTCTCCGGCTTCACCGTGGGCATTGAGGACGACGTGACTCACCGCTCCCTGCCCGTGGGCGACAGCCTGCCCCTGGTCCACAAAAAGATGGTCAGCTGCAAGTTCTGGGGCCTGGGCAGCGACGGCACCGTGGGGGCCAACAAGAACTCCATCAAGATCATCGGCAACAACACCGATATGTACACCCAGGCCTACTTCGAGTACGACACCAAGAAGTCCTTCGGCATCACCCGGAGCCACCTGCGCTTCGGCGAGGAGCCTATCCTCTCCTCCTACCTGGTGAAGGAAGCCGACTTTGTGGCCTGCCACAACCAGTCCTTCCTGGATAAGTACGACATCGTCTCCGAGCTGAAGCCCGGCGGCACCTTCCTGCTGAACTGCCGCTGGACGCCGGAGGAGTTGGAGTGCGAGCTGCCCGCCGCCGTTAAGCGGGGCCTTGCGGAAAAGCACGCCAAATTCTACATCATCAACGCCAACGCCATCGCCCGGGAGCTGGGCCTGGGCGACCACGCCAGCATGGTGCTGCAGTCCGCCTTCTTCCGTCTGGCGGACATCATCCCCATTGAGGAAGCGGTCACTTACATGAAGAAAGCCGCGGAGAAGTCCTTCGGCAAGAAGGGCGAGAAGGTTGTCCAGATGAACCTGGCGGCCATCGACCAGGGCGTGGACCATGTGGTAGAGGTCACTATCCCAGAGAACTGGAAGGACGCCGTTGACGCGCCCAAGGCCGAGAACGCCGACGAGCCCGACTTCATCCGCAACATCCTGCGGCCCTGCAACGCTCTGAAAGGCGATGACCTGCCCGTCTCCACCTTCATCGGCTATGAGGGCGGCACCATGCCTCTGGGCACCACCGCCTACGAAAAGCGGGGCATTGCCACCCGTATTCCTGTGTGGGACAGCACTGCCTGCATCCAGTGCAACCGCTGCTCCTTCGTCTGCCCCCACGCTGTCATCCGGCCCTACCTGCTGGATGCCCAGGAGGTGGAGAAAGCCCCGGAGGGCTTCGTCACCGTCCCGGCCAAGGGTGCCAAGGAATACCAGTTCTCCCTGCAGATCAGCGACATGGACTGCACTGGCTGCGGCAGCTGCGTGGCCTCCTGCCCCATGAGCGGCAAGGCGCTGCGGATGGAGACTGTCACCGGCGAGCTCTCCCTCACCCCTGCCTGGGAATACGGCCTGACCATCACCGACAAGAAGGCCTTCAAGGCCGAGACCGTCAAGGGCAGCCAGTTCCGCCAGCCCCTGTGCGAGTTCTCCGGCGCCTGCGCGGGCTGCGGCGAGACGCCCTACGCCAAGCTGCTGACCCAGCTCTACGGCGACCGGATGTACTGGGCCAACGCCACCGGCTGCTCCCAGGCCTGGGGCGCGGCCATGCCCTCCATCCCCTACACCGTCAGCAAGGAGGGAAGAGGCCCGGCCTGGTCCAACTCCCTCTTTGAGAACAACGCCGAGTTCTGCCTGGGCATGTACCTCTCCGTGAAGCAGCAGCGCAACAAGGCCCGGGTCTGGATCGAGGAGCTGCGGGGGCTGGTGCCCGAGCTGGAGGCGCCCATTGCCGAGTGGCTGGACACCTTCGCGGACGTGAATGCCTCCATGCCCGCCTCGGAGAAGCTGTACGCTGCCCTGAGCGCCACGGACCTCACCGGACGGGCGGATGAGCTCAAGACGCTGATTTTACGCCATCCGGAGCATCTTGCCAAGCAGCCCGTGTGGATGTACGGCGGCGACGGCTGGGCCTATGACATCGGCTTCGGCGGCCTGGACCACGTCATCGCCATGGGCGAGGACATCAACATCCTGGTGGTGGATACGGAGGTCTACTCCAACACCGGCGGCCAGAGCAGCAAGGCAACGCCCCTGGGTGCCGTGGCCCAGTTCCAGGCCGCGGGCAAAAAGACCGGCAAGAAGGACCTGGGCAAGATGATGATGGCCTACGGCAACTGCTATGTGGCCTCCGTCGCCATGGGCGCGGACCCCAACCAGTTGCTGAAAGCCATCACCGAGGCCGAGGTCTATCCCGGCCCCTCCCTCATTATCGCCTACGCCCCCTGCATCAACCACGGCATCAAGGCCGGTATGGACCAGGTCCAGGCGGAGATGAAGCGGGCGGTGGACGCCGGCTACTGGCCCCTGTACCGTTTCAACCCCGCCAAGAAGGATCATCCCTTTACCCTGGACTCCAAGGCGCCCACCATGGGCTATCAGGAGTTCCTGGAGGGCGAGGTGCGCTACGCCTCCCTGCACAAGTCCTTCCCTGAAAACGCCAAGGAGCTGTTCGCCCAGGCGGAGCAGGAGGCCCAGGCCCGGTACGAGTCCTATCAGAAAATGGCGGAGCAGGAGTAACGCATCCGGCAGGTTCCCGATCTCATAAGAGTTATTTCGGTCTGTGAAAAACGGCCCACCCTTTGTTTTAAAAACAAAGGGTGGGCCGTTTACAGTTCATGTTATGGTGATGAGCGGAAATATGATGGTTATCAAAACTGCTGACGCCTATTCCCCGATGATGGCTTCACAGCTATCCGATAATTTTTATAAGTTTCTCGCAATATCCGCTTGGGGGGTGATTGATACGCTTTAAAAAATTATGCATAATAAAGAAGCATTTTGAAAGAGGCCAGGAAGGGCGGGATACTGGATGAACGAAATGATATTTTTGGATGTATATACGAAGATCTCCATCCTGATCGCCGTTGTCGATGTGATCCTGGCCTGGCAATCCTTCCAGAAAAACAAGACCACCGGACGGTATTTATGCTATGCTTACCTGGGATCGGCTGTGGTGGATATCAGCTATCTGGTCAGCATCCTGGTCGACAGCTATCTGTGTATGTCTGTCATGTCCAGCATCTATTTTGTCACCATAGACTTCATGCTGCTCTGCCTGCTCATCTTCACCGTGTACTTTACCAAAGGCAGCTTCACAAAGCTGGGAAGGACCGCTTTGAAGCTGGGTATCCTGTATGCGCTGTTTGAGGTCATCGTCTTTGCGATCAATCCCTTCCATGAGATCGCCATCCACTACGTACGCAGAGATACATTTATCGCAAGGTACAGCTACCAGATGGAGCCCCTCTACTGGATGCATCTGGTGTTTACCTATATGCTGGTGCTTATCATCCTGCTTTTGCTGATCCGGAAAATGTACAAGATCCCCAGGGAATACCGGGCGCAGTACGGCTATGTGATCCTGGGCATCCTGGTCATCGTGTGTGTAAACGGCGTGTTTCTGTTCTGGCCGGGCCAAGCCGTCTATACCCTGCTGGACTACTCCATCTGCGGCTACAGCCTGACGGCTTTCCTGCTGTACTGGAGCTGCTTCAATTACTCCACGCATGGTATGCTCAACTCCCTGAAAACCAGCATTTTTGAAAACATCGGCCAGGGGATCGTCCTGTTTGACTATAACGATAACCTGATCCTGCACAACGAGAAAGCGGATGCTTTCCTTGGAAAGCTCCGTCTGGAGCAGTGCACGACCCTGAAAGAATTTGTGGATTGCTACGATATCGCTTCCAACCACTGGGCAGAAAGCGAGAGTTTTTCCCAGCAGTGCTATATTGAACACGACGGGGAGAAGCGGCCGCTGCGGTGTGATATCCGCGCCCTGAAAAATGAAAAAGGCCAGAAGCTGGGGCAGCTGTTCGTCTTTTCGGACGCGGTGCTGGAGACCGATCTGCTGACCGGCTTCCAGAACTGGGAGAGCTTCCAGTTGTTTGCGCAGGAGGACCAGGCCGCCTTTCACAGTCCTGTGGCAGTGGCGATCTGTGATATCAACCGCCTGTCGGTGATCAACAGCACCGTGGGAAACCATGCGGGAGACCAGCAGATCAAACTGCTGGCGGACACCATGCGGCAGTGCTTCCCCAAGCAGACCTATTATGTACGGGGACCGGAAGCCACCCTCTTCGCCCTGCGCAGCCACAGCAGTGAAGCCGAGATGCAGGGCTGTCTGGTGAAGGTAAAGGAGCAGTTCCCCGGTCAATTACAGTATGCGGTCAGCGTGGCCGGAGAGGAAACGCCGGACGTCCTGCAAGCAATGCGGACGGCGATCAAGGCAATGCGGGCAAAGAAGCTGCTGGACCGGGGGTCTATCCACTCCGAAATGCTGACATCCCTGATTCGGGCCCTTCGGGAATGCGACAGCGACACAGAGCACCACGTACGCCGCACGCAGAACATGGGGGCGGAGCTGGGAAGGCGTATCGGGCTGACGGACATCCAGCAGAGCAACCTGTCTCTGCTCTGTCTGCTCCACGATATCGGCAAGATCGGGATCCCCCTGGAGATCCTGAATAAACCGGGCAGGCTCTCCGCCGAGGAGTGGAAGATCCTGCAGTCCCACACAAAAAAGGGATACGAGATCGCCAGCAGCAATCACGAGCTCAAGGGAATTGCGGAAGATATCCTGCATCACCATGAGCGGTGGGACGGCAACGGTTATCCCGACGGCCTGAGCCGAGAGAGCATTCCCCTCCTGTCCAGAGTCATCGCGGTGGTGGACGCCTACGACGCCATGACCAATGACCGCGCTTACCGGCCCGCTATGCCCGTCTCCAAAGCGATCGCGGAATTAAAACGGTGTGCGGGCAGTCAATTTGACCCCTTCATCGTATCGGAGTTCCTCGGGATGCTGAAAGAAACCCGGCCGGAGGAAGAAAAGCAGGACGACACTGCTGAGAAGCCGGAAAATGGGCGTACAGAATCCAGCAGCACCCCAAGCAACAAACAGGCCTTGAACAGCCACAGCGTGCATCCGGTGCCATACAGCCGTTATCTGTTGGACGACGCCATGATGATCGTATCTGTGGACGAAAACTTCGAGACGCTGACAGGATATACCCAGGATGACATCCGGCAGAGTCCCATGTGCCAGGCGGACCTGATCCCGGAGGAGGAACGTACGGAATATCTGTGTCAGACTGCCGCCAGCCTGTCCAAGAACCCCCAGGTCTTTCAGGAGCATAAGCTGCGCCGCAAGGACGGCACCGATATCTATGTATTCTGTTACGGCAGAGTATATTACGATTCCGCAGTCCGAGCGGAACGGTCGGAGATCATTATCGCGGATGTCACCAATACCTATTCGATGAAGATGCTGATGGATGCGGAGCAGCACAAGGCTCAGAGCAGGCTGCGATACTGGGAGCTGACCTACCGCAGAGATTCTCTGACAGGGCTTTTGAATCATGCCGCTTTCCGAAGCGACGTGGAATTGAAGCTCCTGGAGGGAACATCAAAAATCGCGATGCTGATGATGGATGCGGATAAATTCAAGGAATATAATGACACATTTGGCCATCATAATGGCGATGAGCTTCTGGTTTTGATTGCCCAGACGCTGCTGTCCTCCCTGCGGGAGGAGGAGCGCGCCTGCCGTATGGGCGGTGATGAGTTCGCGGCGATTCTCGTGTTTGACAAGGATACCTCTGATGCGCAGATTCAGGAGCGGGCCCAGCAGATCTTTGACCAGGTGAATATGCGGCTGAAGGCCGCCGGCGAGGGAACAGGGATCTCCATGGGAATGGTCGTTGCGCAGCCGGAAGCGACTTTCAACCAATTGTATGAAGCGTCGGATAAAGCACTGTATCAGGCAAAGGAAACCGGACGGGGCCGTCTGGCCAGCTTCTAAATCAGAAGGAGCACTTTGGTATTCCCTTTTCAAAAATTCCGGAGGAGCCTGCCCCAAAGCAGAATTATTAAAAATCGAAAGTGGTGGGGCGTTTTGCAGCGTTCCACCACTTTCTCTCATCCAGGCGCCGGATGCTTTTTTCATCCGTGCTGCGTTATACGGGCTCACAAAATCATCAGCATTTTCAAGGATAAGACTGTTATTGGGCCAAATATTTTCTGGAAGCTTGAAAACAACTTGGCAGTGGCATAATGATATGCACCAGCAAGCAGAAGAAGTCCCTCCATAGGACACGGGCGCGGAATTTCCGCGCCCGTGTCCTTTTGAACGTTATCATTGTTCGTGCCGCAAAGTGAGTGAAGAGAAGGCTCCCGTAGATTCAAAGCATGGAGCGGCTTCTCTTTCTCATTTTTCGCACCACTTTTTCTCCCACCACTGTTTGACGCTCCGGCAAGCGGTCTCGCAGTGGTAGCGGATACCCCGGCTCACCACCCGGTAGATGCCCCACATGCCGGACTCCACGTCCCAGCGCAGGGAGCCAGAGCGGTAGAGATAGTCGCCGGGGCACTTCGTCCGCTCCGGCTCGATATTGAATACATTGCCCACGCTGACGGCTCCCTGCACAGGGATGACCCGGGTGAAGGGATCATCCGGCTGGGCCCCGGAGATGTTGTTCCAGCCGTTGGCGGCGCCGTCGGACACGATGGTGTCAAACTTCACCAGATGGATGTGGTAGCCCACGATATCGGTGATAGTCTCCAGCTGGAAGGCGCTGGCCTTGATGCGCTCGGGGAGGAAGTTGGTGAGCCGCACCTCGATGCAGTCCCCGGCGTTGGCCCGGAGGACCAGCGGTTCCGGGCGAATATCACCGCATTCCACCTTGGCAAGGTAGTCGTCCAGGGTTCCCTCCTTTTCAATGTCCTCTTTGAGGACAAAAAAGCGGCCCTGGGGGTCATGCCAGCCGTAGTCGTTGTAGACAATATTTGCCTGCACCGCGGCGATATCAAAGCGTTTTACATTTTTCTCCGCGACGCAGGGGCAGGTGTCCGTGTACAGGGCCCCGGGCACAGCGTTTTCCACGAAGTTGGCTTTCTCCAGAACGGAGGGCTGCCGGTGGGCTGCCCACCCGGCGTCAGGACGCCAAGGGGCGGCTGAAGGGGCTCTTCTCCGAAGGTCCCCTCCACGAAGTTGGGATAGCCGGGATGCAGGTCGTCCCTGGGAGGCGGCAGAGGGCGGTCTTTCAGGGGCATCAGGGGGGCGATGGGCGTGCCGTCGGGGTAGGTGGCCCCGCCGTCCTGCAAGCGGTCGAACACCCGCCACAACGTCCACATTCCCTCGTGGAAGTGGGGGTACAGGTGGCAGTGGAAGATGGCGTCCCCGATCATCCCGTTGAGACTGCCCGCGCCGTAGAGAATATCCAGAGTGTAGCACTCCTGGGGGCTGATGGAGATGGAGTCGATGATGGTGGACTTGGGGTCCTCCGGCTCCAGCCGCCACTGGTGGTTGTGGAGGTGGAACACATGGGTCTCCTTCACGCCGCCGTGGATGAGCCGGATCTTGGACGGGTCCCCCACATAGGGCCGGAGGATGGGGGCGCCGGGTCTCCGTAGGCCCAGGAGCTCATGGAGATGTCCTCCGCCGTATCGGCGGGGTCGGCGTGGTGGCCCGCCAGAGGCGGCCGGTTCCGCATGGGCTCGGAGCGGTAGCTGATGGCGGTGGTGCCGTTGGGGAGCCCTGTGTGGGGGTCCACCGGCGGTTGATTGTCCTTGTCCAGAATTTCGAGCTCGTCGTGGAAGAACACGGCATATTCCCGGAAGGCAGGTTTGGCCGGGTGGTAGATGTCGGCAAACAGGCCGCTGTCCATGGGGTCGCCCGTCACCGGGTCGTACCAGGCCGAGCCTGCCGCCTCTACGATGATGGCCCCGAACAAGCCGTGGACGTTGGTGCCGTCCTTGCCGCTGCGGGTGTCCGCCATGTCGGAGAACAGGAGACACCCTCCTGATCTGCCTGCCAGGTGTAGCAGATACGGCGGCTGGTGGTGGAGTCGGGGTTGTATCCCACATCCGTGCCGTCGGAGGTCAGCACGTTGTAGGAGAGTCCCTGCATGTGGATAGATGCCCGTCGGCCCAGCTTGTTTTCAAAGTTGATCTGAACGGTGTCGCCCACATTGGCCCGGATGACCAGGGGCTGCACCTCCTCATAGGGCTGGGGAACAGGAAGTTCAAACCGCTTTCTGGCCTCCCGCTGAATGCGCTGGGAGTCCTGCTTCAGCACATACAGCATCCCGTTGGGAGCGTGATCCCCAAATTTGTTGTAGACGATGGGAAGGGAAATCGCTTCTATATCATAGACCCGGAGCTGTCCGGGGCTGGGATAAGCTGATAACTCCAGCATGGGATCGGTCTCCTTGCGATTCATTCCACAGAACCCGGCAGAAGCCAGGGACTGTGTAACCTATCCTATGTTCTCTTGAATAAACTGGTGTTTTCCGCCCGATGGGCTGGGTGATTCCGGAGCACCGCAATCGCCTGCTTATTGATATAGAGGCGGCTCTCCGGCCGGAAGAACTCGTCATTGGAATTTGCAATCATTCCCATCCCTCAATATGTCAAAAATATCCTTCTTAGCCTGAAGCTCCCTGAACTCCTGCCGCTGTTCTTCCGTCAAGAACCGGGGATCAAGCGAAAAATTTCAGGCAGCAGCTTTCTCACCTGTTCGGAGCCCTGCGTTTCCAGCGCTTTCTCAATGCGGTGCTGCTCCTCCGCCTTTGGCGTCCCCGCGTAATTGAAGAGATCATGACCGCCATACCGGCATCCGTATGTCCACCATTTTCCTTTTTGCGCCCCGCACGTTGATGCTGATCCATCCGGCGGGCCATGCCGGCAAAAGCACCGATCGTCCGGTCTGTTACGCTCCGCCGTGCCAGCTGCTTCTGCTCATTTGTCTGGACTGCACGGTGGATTTTCATGTAGATGTGACAGCATCTCATAATACCGTTTTTCTGCTGATCTGGCCCTCCCTCTGAGTTCTATTCTTTCTGACAGCAACACCCAGAAAGAAATTGGCAGGTTTCTTTTTTAATTACATTATTTTGAACCGAAATGGGAAACAGCCCGGCTGCCTCAGTCGGAGGCAGCCGGGCCGTTGGAGAATAAAAAAGAGCGTTCTTTAGAGATAAGACCGCAGAATTGCTGTCTGAGGGCCAAAACCGCTGGGGTCAGGCGTTACGAGATATACTCTTGACTCCCATCAGATTTCGATCCAGGCCAATCAAATCTTATGTACCTCGAAATACGCCTGGCTGTACTTACACACGGGGCACACCTCGGGGGCCTTGGTGCCCACCACGATGTGGCCGCAGACGCGGCACTCCCACATGGTCTGGCCGCTCTTTTCAAAGACCTGCTTCATCTGCACGTCATTCAGCAGCTTGCGGTAGCGCTCCTCATGGCGCTTCTCGATGGCGCCCACCATGCGGAACCGGTCCGCCAGGTCGTGGAAGCCCTCTTCATCTGCCTCCCGGGCCATGCGGTCGTACATGTCGGTCCACTCGTAGTTCTCGCCTTCGGCGGCGGCCAGCAGGTTCTCAGCAGAGGTGCCGATGTGGCCCAGCTCCTGATACCAGACGCGGGCGTGCTCCTGCTCGTTGCGGGCGGTCTTCAAAAACAGCTCCGCCAGTTCCTCATAGCCCTCCCGCTGGGCAACCAGCGCGAAGTAGGTGTACTTGTTCCGGGCCTGGCTCTCTCCTGCGAAGGCCTCCTCCAGGTTCTTCTCCGTCTTGGTGCCCGCATAGGGAGAAGTTCCCGCCGTGGGAGTCTCCTCCACCTTCTCAAAGGCAGATGCGGGCTGCTTGCAGATGGGGCACTTGAAGTCGGCGGGCAGTTCCTCGCCCTCATAGATGTAACCGCATACCTTGCACTTCCACTTTGCCATATTCTTGGTTCCTCCTTGTTTTAAGTCGCCGCTCCGGTCCAGATAGGCCGTGTGCAGCATTTTTTCCGCAAGCTCGCTCAAAGGCTGGCCGTAGAATTCCTCATAAATTTGCTTGATCTCCTGGTTTTCATGGCTCAGGCGCTGCTGCATCCCTGCGTCCCGCTGGTACAGGCTGTCGATGCGGGCCTTGCGGGTCTCATCCGCGTCCGCCATGATGTCCCGGGGCTGACCGCCGCCGCCGATGCAGCCGCCGGGGCAGGTCATGACCTCGATGAAGTGGTACTGCTTCTCCCCGGACTTCACCCGCTCGATCATCTTCCGGGCGTTGGCCGTGCCGTAGACCACAGCCACGTTCACCGTGATGCCGTTGATGTCAAGGCTGGCCTCCCGGATGCCGTCGTAGCCCCGGACAGGCTGGAGGTCCAGCAGGGCCTCGGGAGGCTGCTGGCCGGTGATAAAGGCGTAAGCCGTCCGCAGGGCGGCTTCCATGACGCCGCCGGTGTTGCCGAAGATGACGCCCGCGCCGGAGGCCTCGCCCATCAGCCGGTCGTAGTCGCTGTCGGGCAGGGAGGCGAAGTCGATGCCCTCCTCCGTGGCCCACAGGGCCAGCTCCCGGGTGGTGATGACCTGGTCCATGTCCCGCATGGTGGGGATGCCCAGCTTCTTGCCCGCCGCGTTCATCTCGGAGCGGCGGATCTCGAACTTCTTGGCTGTGCAGGGGGTCAGGGCCACGTTGACGATCTTCTCCGGGTCGATGCCCATCTTCCGGGCGAAGTAGGTCTTGATGGTGGGGCCCTGCATCCCGATGGGGCTCTTGGCGGTGGAGATGTTGGGCAGCAGCTCCGGGTAATAGGTCTCCGCGAACTTGACCCAGGCGGGGCAGCAGCTGGTAAACTGGGGCAGGGGCTTGTCCCCGGTGGTGATGCGCCGGATCAGCTCGCTGGCCTCCTCCACGATGGTCAGGTCGGCGGAGAAGCTGGTGTCCAGCACATAGTCGGCGCCCAGCGCCCGCAGCAGGGCCACCATTTTCCCCTGGACAAAGGAGCCCTTGGGCATCCCGAACTCCTCGCCCAGCGCCGCGCGGACGGAGGGAGAGGTGCTGACGATGACCACCTTGTCCGGATCCTTTACGGCGGCCCGGACCGCCGGGTACTCGTATACCTCGGTGATGCTGGCGGGCGGGCAGACGTTGGCGCACTGGCCGCAGTGGATGCAGATGGCCTTTCCGCCAGTCTCCTCCAACGTATATGTACCATGCACGCCGATCTGCTGTGTACAAACCTCCTTGCACATTCCGCACTTGATGCAAAGTTCTTCATTTCTGCAGATGCTTGGGTTATCCGCCTCGATGGGAACACGAACGGACAGGGGCAAATGCTGACTCATTAATATACCCTCCTCGTTTTTTGATATATTGCATTTTCATTGGTGATTCGTATGACTGTGGGCATTTCGTCACGGAGCTCCGTGAGACCCTCCAGGGAATCCTCCCCGGATCCGTGGATATTCATAAAGCTTCCCGCCGCATCATCAAGTATTTGGGCTAAGATTAGCACAAGCTAACCGAAATTGCAAGTTTTTTATCAAACACTCTTGACACCTCCGTTTTGTGGTGTTAAACTGACAGCGATTTAACGGTTAGTTTTCGCTAACCAATATTTTTCAAAAAAGAGTTAGTTTTAGCTAACTCTCATGAGGAGGCGATAGTATGATGCCGCTGGCAATGGCAAAAACAGGAGAGACTGTCACCATCCGCAAGATCACCGGCAAGGACGAAGTGCGCCAGCATCTGGCGGAGCTTGGTTTCGTGGTGGACAGCGATGTGACGGTGGTAAGCGAGATCGCCGGAAATCTGATCTTACAGGTGAAGGACAGCCGGATCGCATTGGACAAGACCATGGCAAACCGTATGATGATTTGAGGAGGAGAGCGAACATGAAAACATTGAAGGATGTGAAGGTAGGCGAAAGTGTCACCGTGGCGAAGCTCCACGGCGAGGGACCCGTGAAGCGCCGCATCATGGACATGGGCATTACCAAGGGCGTGGAGATTTATGTCCGCAAGGTTGCCCCTCTGGGAGACCCTATGGAATTGAACGTCCGGGGCTATGAGCTAAGTGTACGCAAGGCGGATGCGGAGATGATCGAAATTTCTTAAGGCAACACCGCACAAATAGCGTATAGGGAGAGCCATAGTAAGCTCGTCTGTAGGGCAGCCAGTATTATCCCCTCAGTTCGCCTGGCAGGGCGCACCAACTCAGACTGCCAGGCAGGGCCTGTCAGCCAAGATCAGGT
>JAGBDS010000054.1 GCA_017937405.1 Oscillibacter sp. | reverse complement strand
GGGCCGCTTTCGCTGACAAAAGTCAGTGAAAGCGGCCGCACAATTTTGTTCTTGTGTCAAGCAATTTCTTAAATTTTTGGCAAAAAAATCAAGGCCTCTCTTTCGAGAAGCCTCGATCCTCTTATCTTAATGACATTGGGCCAATCGGCCCGGACATTTTGTTTACAACTTTACAGCGCCTCCACGGCATCGTTGACTGCATTCTCACAGCTCCGCATCGCCAGGATGGTCTTTTCCATCAGGTCCTCCAGAGTCCAGCCCAGACGCTCGGCGCCTTCCTTGATGACATCCCGGGAGCAGCCGGCGGCAAACTTCTTGTCCTTGAATTTCTTCTTCAGGGAGCTGACCTCCATGTCCTGGCAGCTCTTGCTGGGGCGCATCCGGGCCGCCGCGCCGATGAGGCCCGTCAGCTCGTCCGCCGCGAAGAGGACCTTTTCCATCTCATGGGTGGGCTCCACGTCGCAGCAAAGCCCAAAGCCGTGGGAGCAGACGGCGTGAATGAACTCGTCGGAGCAGCCGATCTCCGCCAGCAGTTCCGGTGCCTTCTTACAGTGCTCCTCCGGCCACTTCTCGAAGTCCACGTCGTGGAGCAGGCCCACGGTGGCCCAGAAATCGGCGTCCTCGCCGTAGCCCAGCTCGTCGGCGTACCAGCGCATGGTGCCCTCCACCGTCAGGGCGTGCTGGATGTGGAAGGGCTCGGCATTGTACTTTTTCAGCAGCGCCAGGGCTGTCTCTCTGTCAGGGCAGGTTTTCATACGTTTGATCTCCTTTTCATGCGTCCCTGGGGTCGGGGTCGCCGTCCAGGGTGGCAAAATAATCATAATAGGGCAGCAGGAATTCGAAGCCCGTTTTCAGCCGGTCCACGATATCCCGGCAGAACAGCTCGTCCGTCAGCTTATCCTCGTGGCAGATGGAAAAGGACTTGGCCTGATACCAGGGTGC
This sequence comes from Oscillibacter sp., assembly GCA_017937405.1. GTDB lineage: Bacteria > Bacillota > Clostridia > Oscillospirales > Oscillospiraceae > Oscillibacter. The sequence continues at coordinate 6,515 of JAGBDS010000054.1, read as the reverse complement.
CAGCAGCTCCGAGGGTGCCTGGCTCCGGGGCTTTTTGTAATCCACCGTCTCCAGGATGAACTCCGTCTGCCTGCTCAGGGCCCGGGTCAGCTTTTCCATGGGCTTGGGGTCCCGGTCGATGCGGGAGCGGAGCTTGGCCATGGTGACGGGCTTGGGCATCCAATAGCCCATGCCGTAGCTCCATCCGTCCGGCGTCACCTCAAACCAGAACGTGGGACGGGCGGTCCACTCATCCGCAGGCTGCCGGATGCCGATCCACAGGTGGTCCTTATAGGGCCCCCGGCCATGGAGGCGGCGGGCGTCCCGGTAGATGCGGCTCACCTTGCACATCAATCCGCCGTCCGGGCGCTTGTCCCGGAGGAAGTCATACAACTCGTCCCCCAGCTCCCGCATGGGCTGGTAGAGCTGGGTCAGGTAAGTCTCCTTGTGGGATTCGAACCAGGTCCGCTCGTTGTTGAAGCGGATGCCCCACATGAAGTCCACGGTCTCGTCGGTAAATCCGGTAAACATGGGTCTCCTCCGTTAGGGAAGCTCTGATTAAATCAACACGTGCAGATTTGCGTCGGAAATTTTCGCTGACAAGGAAGAAAAGTGCGAAAATACTTTGTGTATTTCAAGCTTTTCTGACGAAGTTCAGCGGAGATTTCCGGTGTGAAGATGCGCGTGGGGATTTATTCAGAGGTTCCTTAGTTTTCGTGAAACCGGCCCGGGCTCCGCCCGGGCCGGTGGGTGCTCATTCGCAGCTCTTGGCGGCCTCCACGATCATCTTCACGCACAGGTCGTAGCCCAGGATGCCGCTGTCCAGGGTCAGGTGGTAGTTGTGGCAGTCGCCCCACTTCTTGCCGGTATAGTGGGTATAATACGTATGACGGCTGTTGTCCTTCTTCGCCATCATCTTCTGGATCTCCGTGGCATTGGTGGTGCCCAGCAGCTCGCTGGCCCGGACGGCCCGGTGGATGTCATCGGCGTGGATGAACACGTTCAGGCTGTCGATGCCCGCCGCCCGCAGGATCTCGTCAGCACAGCGGCCCAGGATCACACAGGGGCCCTTCTTCGCCAGCTGCACGATAATGGCCTGCTGAACGTCGTGGATGACCTCCTGGGTATCATGGAACTGCAGACTGGACGCAGAACAGATAGTTTTGAGGATGGAATCGGTGCGGGAGACGTCCTCCCCCTCGGTTTCGATCAGCTCGGGGTCGAAGCCGCTGGCCTTGGCGGTCTCCCGGACGATGTCCCGGTCATAGAACTCGATGCCCAGTTCCTGGGCCACCCGCTTGCCGATGGTATGGCCGCCGGCACCAAATTCCCGGCTGATGGTAATGATCTTATCCATGTAATTGCCCCCTGTGGCCGCCGACCGCGGCATTTTCTGGGAGGTATTTTACCACATCCTTCGGCCGGTTACAACTTATTTTTCACCTTGAATGCCCCGCTCCAGCATGACCATCAGTTCCCTGGCCCAGTGGTAGGCGTCGGCGCTCATGCCGTTCAGTACGCGAACCAGGCAGGGGTCGGTGGTGCCGTCCGCCGCCCGGGCGTAATTCAGGCCGTTGCAGGCCTCGGCATGATACCGCTCCCGCAGGGCGGGGCACCAGCGGCCTACATAGATGCGCTCACAATTCACCGCCGGCTGGTAGCACTCCCCGGTGACAAGGTAGTGGATAGCCAGCAGGTGCCGGGCGTGCTCCAGCTTCCCGGCGGCGATATCCCGCAGCCGCTGCCGGGCCCACACCGGCGCCTGGCGGGACATGGCCAGATAGTGCCGCCTATCACTGAGTGCCTCCTCCAGGAAGCCCATCAGCACATCCATCATGTCCGCCGCCGCGGTGCCCATACAGCAGGGATTGGGCACCGCGCCGGGCAGCTGGCTCTCCTGCCGGACCTGGGCCGGGGTCAGCTCCTGCTGGGAGGATGGGGGCTGGGAAGCAGGCGCGGCATCCTCCACGGGAGGATAGGGCTCCAGCGTCGGGGCCACCCGCTGCCAGATGCGGTCATACTGACGGTAATCGTAGGGTTCCGGGGTACGCAGGTTTTGTTCCATCACGGTCGCCTCCTTTTCCCCCCAGTCTATGCAAACGCGGCTCTTGGCGTACCTGTTGCACCCGCAACAGGTATTTTTTCTATGGTTGGGATAAAATAACCCTGAAACCCGCCGGGGAATGATTGCATTTTCCGACCGATTCTGATAAAATAATTAAGCTTGAGCATTTTTCCATCAAAGGAGGTCCCCATTATGCTGGAATTGCAGCATATCAGCTACGCCGTCCGGGAGGGCGACGAGGAGCTGGGTATTCTGAATGATATTTCCCTCACCATCGACGACCACCGGCTGGTGGTGTTCACCGGCCCCAACGGCGGCGGTAAGACCACCCTGGCCAAGATCATCATGGGCCTGGTGAAGCCCACCGCGGGCCGCATCCTCTGGAACGGCCGGGACATCACGGACCTGGGCATCACGGAGCGGGCACGCCTCGGCATCAGCTACGGCTTCCAGCAGCCGCCCCGGTTCAAGGGCCTGACCGTCCGCAACCTGCTGACCCTTGCCAGCGGCGACGAGAAGCTGTCCAAGGACAAGTGCTGCCAGTACCTGACCAAGGTGGGCCTGTGCGCCAACGATTACCTGGAGCGGGAGGTGGACGTGTCCCTCTCCGGCGGCGAGGTGAAGCGCATCGAGATCGCCACCATCCTGGCCCGGAACAGCCAGCTCATGATCTTCGACGAGCCGGAGGCCGGCATCGACCTGTGGTCCTTCGCCCGGCTGACGGAGACCTTTGAGCAAATTCACGAGACCGGCAGCGCCACTATGATCATCATCTCCCACCAGGAGCGCATCATCTCCCTGGCGGATGAGGTCATCGTGGTAGGAGACGGTGCCATCCGCCACCGGGGCACGGCGAAAGACATCCTGCCCCAAATTCTGGCGGACACTCTGGGCGGCTGCCCCGTACTGACGAAGGAGGTGAAGGCGCAATGATGGAGAACGAGATCGACCGCGAGCTTCTGGAAAAAATCGCGGACATGCTGGGAAAACCCGTAGGCGCCTTCAACATCCGCAAGGACAGCGGCTGCGACGGCCGTCAGAGCACCGAGCACATTGAGATCACCAGCAAGACCGACGGCAAATCCGGCATCGACATCCGGGTGAAGGACGGCACCGTGGGCGAGACCTGCCACATCCCCGTCATCATCACGAAACCCGGCATTGAGGAAATGGTCTACAACGACTTCTATATCGGGGAAAACTGCGATGTGAACATCGTGGCGGGCTGCGGCATCCACAACTGCGGCGACCAGGCCAGCCGTCACGACGGCGTCCATACCTTTTATGTGGGGAAAAACTCCCATGTGAAGTACACGGAAAAGCACTACGGCGAGGGCGACGGCAAGGGCGGCAAGATCATGAATCCCCAGACCATCGTCTACCTGGAGGAGGGCGCCACCATCCAGATGGAGACCACCCAGATCCGGGGCATCGACTCCACCAAGCGGAACACGAAGATCGTGTGCGGCAAGGGGGCCGAGGCCATCATCACCGAGCGGCTGCTGACCCACGGCGACCAGATCGCCGAGAGCGACATGGAGATCGTGCTGGACGGCGAGGATTCCAAGGGCCGGGTCATTTCCCGGTCCGTGGCCCAGGACGAGTCCAGCCAGGTGTTCTATCCCCGGATGGTGGGCAACGCCCAGTGCTTCGGCCATGTGCAGTGCGACTCCATCATCATGGGGAATGCCAAGATCAAGTCCATCCCCGCCATCACCGCCAACTGCACCGAGGCCCAGCTGGTCCACGAGGCCGCCATCGGCAAGATCGCAGGCGACCAGCTTCTGAAGCTGGAGACCCTGGGTCTCACCGAGGAGGAGGCCGAGGACTGCATCCTGAAGGGCTTCCTGGCTTGATTTCATCAAAAAAGTACCGCTGTCCGGTTTGGACAGCGGTACTTTTTTTGATCGCTTTACAGGCCCATTTCAGCCTTCAACTTTGCCAGTTCGTCCTCCACAGCGGCATTGCCGGCATCGGCGGCATACTTGGCCTCCAGCGCGGCGGCCTCGTCCACGGGAGCGGTGTTCAGCTCCGCCATGGCGTTGGCCTTGTCCAGCATCTGGTCGGCCTTCTGCTCCATGCGCTCGAAGGCGCTCATGGCTCCGGCGGCCTTGTCAGCACTGGCGCCCAGCTTGTTGACCTTCTCCTGGGTCTTTGCCACGGCCACCTTGGCCTTGATCATCTCCCGGCGGCCATTCAGGGTCTCGATGTCGCTCACCAGCTTGTCGTGCATCTGGCGCATCTTCTGAGCGTTGGCGTGTGCGGCGTCGTATGTAGCCTGGAGGCTGGTGGCCTTCTCCGCAAGCTGCTGCTTCTTGCCCAGGAACACCCGGGCGTCGCCCTCGTTCCCGGCGGTCAGCGCCTTGCGGGCCAGGTCCTCGTACCGCTTGATCTCGGCATCGTTGTCATCCAGCATCCGCTTGGCACGGGTCTCCTCCGCCATGATGGCGGCGGTCTCCTTCTTTACCTCCGCCAGGTCCTCGGTCATGTCCCGCAAGTACTGGTCGATCATCTTGGCGGGGTTTTCGCACTTGTCCAGCAGCTCGTTAATATTCGCCTTGATAATGTCCGTGAAACGTTCCAGAATTGCCATCGTTGTATCTCCTCTCAAATATAGTTACGGTTTTTCCTGTTTCTCGTATTTCTTCGCCAGGTCTTCCACTTCTTTGTCTCCGAATTTCTCCAGCGGGGTCTTCAAGATCTCCTCGGCCCGCTTCTGCTCCCGCTCCCGCTGCTCCCGGCGCTTTTTCAGGGTGACGAACACCAGCGCCACCACCACGACCACCGCGATGCAGACTGTGACGGTAGGCAGGGGCGATTTCGTCACGGTCATGATGCGCTCGCCGGTATCTTCAAAGGCCTTGGAGAAAATCTCCTCCTCACTGATGGAGTAATCGTTATAATAGCGGTCCAGATAATCCGCCAGGATCGCCACAGCCTCGTCGTCCATGACGGTCTTGGCCTGGCTGCCCACCACATAGCCGCAGTTGTAGGAGCCCCGGTCATCGTCGCAGAACACCAGGAGGAAATGGCCCTCGTCGGTGAAGAGCTGGGGATACAGCTCCTCGGCGTAGGATGTCAGCTCCGTGGTGGAAGTGGTGGAGCCGTTGGGGAGAAGGTAGAGATACGGCTGCACGCCGGTCTCCCGGTAAAAGGCTTTCATGCCGCTCTCCAGCTTACCGCGGTTGCTGAACCAGCCGCCCTCATCGGTATAGTAGGCGGTCTCTGTTACCGCCGAGGCGGGCAGTTTCTGCCGCTCATAGGTGGACTTCTGAATGTCACCGCCGCCAGATACTGCTCCTATAATAGCAAAAAAGAGCACTATCATAACCAAAGCGATGCAGATGGTGGCAATGACCATGCCCCTGCCGGAGTCCTGCTTCCGAGGCTGGCGGGGACTGTTCCCGCCTCCGCCGTAGCGGGGGGCGTTGTTGATGATGATGGGGCCGGTGCGGATGGGCCGGGGTCCGCCAAAGCCGCCCATTGGGCCGCCAAAGCCACCGGGGCCCGGACGGGGACCGCCGGAGCGCCCGCCGCCAAAACTGCCGCCGCTGCGTCCGCCGCCGGAGAAGCCGCCGGAGGACCTGCCGCCGCCGGAAAAACCACCGCCGGAGAAGCCGCCTCCGCCGCCACCGCCTGATCTGCCCATGGACCGCTCCTTTCCCTCCCCCGGATGTGCCGGAGGGGTTCCTTGTTTTTTCCTATTTTACGGACATTTCCCGCCGCCGTCAACTGTTTCGCCAAAGGTTCACGAATTGTTTGCATTCCCCCGGTCTTCGACACGCTTCGGCTCTGCCCCGCCGGGCAGGAGCACCAGCGCCAGCTCCTCCGCCTCGATATATAGCTCCTCGCACTTTTGCTGGCCTCCGTCAGAACACGGACCGCCTGCTCCGTGCCGCGCATCAGGGTCAAATACATCTCTTTCCAGTCGGGCATATCTCTCATCTCCTTATATCTGATGTTTACATTATATAACTTAAACACCTGCATAATCAAGAAGACCTCTCCATAAAATAAGGTATGTATACATTAGATAACGGAGAGATAGTATATGGTTAAATTAGATATTTTGAATTTGTTAGAGCAAAAAGGCAAAACAAAATACTGGCTCTACAAACAAATGGGCGGCATGAGTTATCAAAACTTCAACAAAATGGCAAATGGGAAAACAAAGGGGATTCGTTTTGAAACCATCGAAATTCTCTGCCAGGTGCTGGACTGTACCCCCAACGACCTGTTCGTCATGGACCTGGAACAGCCGGAGGGCAAATGACCCACCCCTTGCCCCATCTCCCCAAACAGCGCGCAAAAAATCCTCTGTGGAGATTCCACCAATGTCATTAAGATAAGAGGATCGAGGCTTCTCGAAAGAGAGGCCTTGATTTTTTTGCCAAAAATTTAAGAAATTGCTTGACACAAGAACAAAATTGTGCGGCCGCTTTCACTGACTTTTGTCAGCGAAAGCGGCCCT
>JAGBDS010000020.1 GCA_017937405.1 Oscillibacter sp. | reverse complement strand
TTTTTTAGCAGATGATCTCATCTGCTCTTTTGCCATGCCTATTTTCCCCTGTAAAAACCGGGCCCACCCCTATTTGAGGTGCGCCCGGTCCTGTCACTTTTGCCTGTTGTAACTCGCTGCGTTTATCTTAATGACATTGGCCCGTCCGGGCGTTCTTTTTACTTTCTATCAGTCAGTAGTAATCTCATAGGGCCAGTCCATGATACCATCGAAGTGGGAAATATTGGCGAAGCCCATGTCCCGCAGCTTTTTGGCGGCCTCGGCGCTGCGTTGGCCAGAGAAGCAGTAGATCAGGATCTCCGCGTCCTTGCCGAAGGGGAAGGGCATACCGGCGACAATCATTTCATTGGGCAGGCACACGGCACCGGGAATATGGCCCTCGTCATATTCCGCCTGGGTACGCACATCCAGCAGAATGAGGTCCGGATTTGCATCTATCCGGGCTTTGGCCTCCTCCGGGGAGAGAACGCCATCCTTTTTCGGAGCAGGGGCGGGAGCAGGACGGTTGTTGGGCTTCATCCGGGCGGTGCAGAATTTGATGGCCGCCATGCCGAAGCAGATGAGGGCCGCCAGTAAACAGAGCTGTTTCATTGGTAATGATCCTCCTATTTTGGAAAACTGTGACCAGTATACCCGAATCAGGAGGAAAAGGGAAGAATGATTTGCGATTTCCGTGTCATCTATGGGATTTTAATAGGTGAAATATGGACTTGCAGTCTGGCGCGGCCTCTCCGAAAAGGCACTGGATCGCCAGTTCCTCTCCGGCGGAGACTGATGCCAGCAGGCACAAGGCGGCGCAGAGCATATCCGTACCGACCCAGGGCAGGAGGTACGGCGCACAAAACAGTGCCGCTCCGGTGAGCTTATTGGTAATGGTATGGAGAGCGGTGAATCGGCGGTGTTTCAGGAAACCGACCAGCCAGGCGGCACAGTGCAGAACCGCGATAACCGCCACCGCCCAGATGGTCCAACCCGGGAGAGACAGCGCGGGCAGCAGGCAGAAAAGCGCGGCAAGCAGAAAAACAACATCCGCAAGGCTATCCAGCCGGGCGCCGCACCTGCTTGCCGTGTGGGTCCGCCGGGCAATAGGGCCATCTAGTATATCCGTGATGGCCGCCAGCGTATAGAGCAGAAAGAATGAGGGAGACAAGGGCGCTGTGAACAGCAGGCCCAGTGCCAGAGGCATCCGGGCCAGTGTCAGAAGGTTGGCTGGTGTATAAAAGGACATAAGCGCCTCCGGGATGTGTTTTTTACAAGGTAACACAGCCGGAGGTGTCCGTCAAATAAAACCATGGTTGACCCCACCGGGTTTTTGTCCTAAAATGGTCTCCAAGATTATAGAAAACTGGTGAGCATATGACTGACTTCAATACACGCTACATCGCTGCCCGGAAAGCCGTCATTGCGGCGGACCTGCGGCGGCTGAACCCCATGCAGCGCAAGGCTGCCATGGCCACGGAGGGCCCGCTGCTGCTGCTGGCGGGCGCAGGCTCCGGCAAGACAACGGTCCTCATCCAGCGGGTGTATAACCTGCTGACCTACGGCCGGGGCAGCGACTCTGACTTTGTCCCCGAATGGGCGACCCAGGAGGACTTGGAATTCCTGGAGCACTTCCCGGAGCACCCGGATGCCCTGGAGGTCGACCGGGCTCACCGGCTCTGCGCTGTGGATGTGCCCAGGCCCTGGGAGATCATCGCCATCACCTTTACCAACAAGGCGGCAGGGGAGCTAAAGGACCGCCTGGCGGCCCGTCTGGGGCCCATGGCCAACGACATCTGGGCCTCAACGTTCCACTCCGCCTGTGTCCGCATCCTGCGGCGGGACATTGACCGCATCGGCTTTGATAAGGATTTTACCATTTATGATACCGATGATTCCAAGCGGGTCATCAAGGACATCCTGAAAGAGCTGAATCTGGACGAAAAGACCTTCCAGCCCAAGAGCATCCTCAGCGTCATCAGCAGTTCCAAGGACAAGTATGAGAACCCGGAGGAGTTCGCGGCAAAGCACAATAACGAGATGGACTGGAAGATGGCCCGCATCGCCAAGGTATACGCCCGGTACACACAAAAGCTCCGGGCCGCCAATGCCCTGGATTTTGATGACATCATTTACCACACCGTCACCCTCCTGCAGCAGGAGAGAGAAGTGCGGGAATATTACCAGCAGAAATTCCGCTATGTGCTGGTGGACGAGTATCAGGACACCAACCATATGCAGTACCTGCTGACGAGCCTCTTGGCAGGCGGACGGAAGAACCTCTGCGTGGTGGGTGATGACGACCAGTCCATTTATCGTTTCCGGGGGGCCAATATCGAAAATATCCTAAACTTTGAAAAGCAGTATCCCGATGCCCGGACTATCCGCCTAGAGCAGAACTACCGTTCCACCCAGAACATCCTGGATGCCGCCAACGCGGTCATTAAAAATAACACGGGCCGGAAGGGAAAGACCCTCTGGACGGACAACGGTAGCGGCGACATGGTGACGGTCAAGACCACCTTCAACGAGAGCGACGAGGCCAACTATGTGGTAGGGGATATTCTGATGGGGGTCAACCGGGGCCGGAACTTCCGGGACACGGCGGTGCTCTACCGTATGAATGCCCAGTCCAACGCCCTGGAATACGCCATGAAGCGCAACGGCATTCCCTACAAAGTGGTAGGTGGTATGAAGTTCTTTGACCGGGCCGAGGTCAAGGATATGCTGGCCTATCTGTGCGTGCTGAACAACCCCCTGGATGACCTGCGGCTGCGGCGTGTCATCAACAACCCACCCCGGGGCATCGGCGCCACTACCCTGGACAAAGTGGCGGTGCTGGCGGAAGCCCAAGGGGCGTCTCTCTATGAGATCATCCGCAACGCGGACCTGTTCCCGGAGCTGAAGGCTGCCTCTACCAAGCTGCTGAAATTCGCGGACCTCATCGACGGCCTCCGCCGCCAGGGGGCGGAACTGGCCCTGCCGGAGTTCTACGACGCCGTCTGCGACCAGACTGGCTACGTGAAGGCTCTGGAAGATAAGAACGACATGGAGAGCCGGGGCCGTATTGAGAACGTGCAGGAGTTGAAGTCCAACATCCTGGGCTTCCTGGAGCAGGACCCGGAGGACGCCACCCTATCCGGCTTCCTGAACGAGATCGCCCTGTACACGGACCTGGACAGTGTGGAGGCCGACGACAACTGCGTCACCATGATGACCATCCATTCCGCCAAGGGCCTGGAGTTCCCGGCGGTGTATGTGGTGGGCATGGAGGAGGGAATTTTCCCCGGTTCCTCCGCCCAGTACGACCCGGAGGAGCTGGAGGAGGAGCGGCGATTGTGCTATGTTGCCATGACCCGGGCCAAGGAGAAGCTGACCCTCACCAACTGCCGCCAGCGGATGCTGTACGGCCGTACCAGCGCCAACAAAGCGTCCCGGTTCCTGGACGAGATTCCGGAGGATAACATGCGCTGGGAGAGCAAGCCGGAGCCCCGCTTTGGCGGTATGGGCGGAGACGATACGTTCGGCGGCGACCGCTATGAGGGCGGCTTCGGCGGCGCATCTTACGGTTATGGCCAGCGAACTGCACGACCTGCATCCAGTGGCGCCTCCTGGAGTAGCGGCGGTGTTCACAGCTACCGGGATACCGCTTCCAAAACGCCGGCCCAGCGGCCTTTGCAGTCGGTACGGAAGAACGCCGGACCTGCCGCGCCGCTGATGCAGCTTCAGCAGGGAGATATGATCGAACACACCGCTTTTGGCAAGGGTATGGTCCTGTCTGTCCGGCCCATGGGCGGCGATGCACTGGTGGAGGTAGCCTTCGACCAGGTGGGAGCCAAGAAGCTGATGCTGAGATCCGCAGGAAGCCATATGAAAAAGCTGTAAAAAGAACCGTCCGAAGCAAAAAACGCTTCGGACGGTTCTTTTATACTCCCTCGTATTGCTCGCCCTCGTTGGCGTCTTCCTCGGCGGCCTCACCAGGCAACTCAGTGGGGAAGCGAACCTGAAGCACCGCTTGGGAACGGTTAAAGGACACGGCGGCGTGGCGGTTCCGCTTTTGCGCGGCCTCCTCCAGAGCTTGTACCAGTTGTAAGAGCACATCCCGCGTAAAGGGTCCGCCCCGCCAGTGAAACACGAAGGGCATGTCCTTGCGGATGGCCATTTGAGCACGCTTGACCACATCCTCCACCTTTGTGAAAGATAGTTTGGCTTCCCTGTAATAAAAGCGGTCACTTGCAGCGCAAGCGGGGGCTGGATATATGACCGGCTGATGGTCACGGAACAGCCGTTTATCGTCTAAATTGAAATAATCGTAGCGAATGACGCCGTCGTGACTGAGGGAGTTGTCAAAGGTGGCGTCCAGGTGCACATACTGGCCGTCCAGCTTTAAAATGTTCCAGGCGTGGCGGTACTTGATGCCCTGGTCGGGGTTAGCCTCGGAGACGGCGATGATACACCACAGTCCCAAAGCGTCACAGAGAATTTTTACGGATTTGGAGATGTGCCCTCGCACACGCCGACGCCCTGGCCCAAAGGGCCGATGATCTCATGGGAGTAGGGCTTTTTCAGCTTGTCATAGCGGACGTTCTGACAGATAAAATCGTGGATGTACCGCTCTTTTTCCAATGCCGTCATATTCTTTGCGGGCCGGGCCAGCTTTTCCACCCGGGCGGCAAGGGCTTTTTGGTGGCCTTTGATTTTGGATTTGTCGAACAGATACTCCGGCAGCAGCTCCACATTCTCCGCGCCGGGAACGAAGCGGTAAGTAAAACCAGTGACATAAAAAATTTCCGGGCAGTCCAGCCGCAGCTGGAAAAAAATCGTGCTGAGCTCCTTGTTCTCCAGCCGGGGAACGGAAAAGCTGGAGGATAGAGTAGTGAATCCGGTTTTCATGGCGTGGTACGCCGCCTGCCAGGGCCGGGTCATATGTTGGTAATAGTAAGCTTCCATGGTTCGTTATTTCCGCCGCTCTTTCTGCTCCGGCAGCCACAAAAGCTCCTCGAAGCTCTTAATATAGACGTCACAGAATGCCCGCATTTCCTTTTCATCCTGGGCAAAGAAGCCGTCGTATACGCCCACCACCCGCATTTTGGCGGCCCGGGCGCCCCAGCAGGCAGCCAGGCTGTCATCAAAGACAGTACAGTCTTCCGGTCGGACGCCGTTTTCCTTTGCCGCCGCCAGCCACAGCTCCGGCTTCTTTTTCTCGACCCCCAACTGCTGGGCAAAGATGATGCGCTCAAAATATTTTTCCAGGTCCAGATTTTTCAGAGCGGTGTGGCAGTGCTCCGGTACGCTGGAGGTCACCACCGCCATCCGGCGCCCTTCTGCCTTGCACTGCTTCAAGTAGGCCCGGACGCCGGGCTTCACAGATACATGGGCGTAGAGGTCCTTTGCCAGTTCCATCCACTCCGCCATGATCTCCTCACAGCTCTCCGGCAGACTGCAGAATTCCTTGGTGAACTTAGCGGCCAGGGGGAAGATGGTGTGGGCCACGCCCTCGTAATAGGCATGGGTGTAGGGCAGGCCCCGGCGGGCCAGAAATTCCCGGTCCACGTTTTTCCAGATACCGTTGGAATCAATGAGGGTACCGTCCATATCAAATAGAAACATCAACTTTCCTCCTTTTCCAGCCAGAAGCGCCAGGGAAAGTCCCGAGCCTCCTCCGCGTAGTCGATGCCAATGCGTGGACCGCACCGCAGGATCTCTCCGGCAGGCAGCGGGGTCTCCGGCAGGCCAATATCTGCTAAAGAGTCGCAGACGAACAGGGTATCACCCGTTAAATCCATCTTGTTTTCAGAACTGGACAGGTATAACGCTTTACAGAGCTTTCCCGGTCCATTGGAAAAGTTTTTCCGCCGATAAGCAGTCATAGGTGCGTCTCCGAACCGAAGACGGTGCATGGTATCCACTCCGGCCACCGGCTGAATGGCCCGGATGAGGACGGCGGCCGGCTCGCCCTCGGGTTCCGTGACGAAGTTCAGGCAGTGGTACATTCCATAGATAAAATAAATATAAGCGTGGCCCGGCTCCATGAAAAGGGTGGAGGTTCGGGGCGTTTTTTTATAGCCATAGGCATGGCAGGCTTTGTCGCACCGGCCCACATAGGCCTCCGTCTCTGTGATGCGCCCCACAAGCAGTTCGCCGTCCAGGCGGCGCACCAGATACTTGCTCAGCATCCGCTGGGCTATCTCAACGGTATCGCCGTCATAGAATTCACGGGAAAGTCTTGCCATTTTCTCACCCCGGTGTTAAAATACCAAACTGTTGCGATTTCTTGTCGCAAGTATACCACGGAATAGATATTGGAGCAAGTCGTATGAAAGTCAATCGTATTCGTCAAAATGTGCTGCCGGTGCTGGCAGCGTTTATCTGGGGCACGGCCTTTGTAGCCCAGAGCGTGGGCGCAGATTATGTGGAGCCCTTTACCTTCAACGCAGCCCGCTCGGTCATTGCATTTCTGTTTCTCCTGATTCTTTGCCTGGTGCGCAGGAAGATGCAGAAAGGCGTTGTAGAGAGCGCAACCAAGTCCTGGAAGGACCTGACCGTAGGCGGCATCTGCTGCGGCGTAGCGCTGACAGTGGCTACCAACCTCCAGCAAAAGGGCTTGGAGACCACGACCAGCGGAAAAGCAGGATTTATTACGGCGCTATATATTGTCATTGTGCCCATCCTCAGTATTTTTCTGAAGAAAAAAGCGCCCCGCGCTATTTGGCTCAGCGTGGTTCTGGCGGTGGCGGGACTGTACTGCCTGTGCATCACGGAGGATTTCACCATCACAAGCGGTGATTTTTACATTCTGCTGTGTGCACTCTGCTTCTCGGTGCATATTCTTGTGATCGATCACTTTACGCAGAAAGTAGACGGCGTGGAGCTGTCCTGTGTCCAATTCTTTGTGGTGACAGTGCTGTCCGCCATCGGAATGCTGGCCGCGGAAACGCCTTCCGTGGAAGCGTTGAAAATGTGTATTGGGCCCATTCTGTATCTGGGTATTTTCTCCAGCGGCGTGGCTTATACGCTTCAGATTCTGGCACAGAAGGACTCCAATCCCACGGTGGTGTCCCTGCTGCTGAGTCTTGAGTCGGTGTTCGCCGTATTGGCGGGTGCCGTCATTCTTCATGACCGTATGAGCGGCAAGGAGTACCTGGGGTGTGTGCTGATGCTGGTAGCTGTGGTTTTGGCTCAGCTTCCTGAAAGAGCACCCAAAACAACAGAAAGCAAAATCTGAGATAAAGCGGGGAGGCCAAACTTCGGCATCCCCGCTTCATTTTGGGTTGGACAAAGGCTGACCTATATGATATAATATAAAATTGTATGAGTATGTTGCGAGGTGGTTCCATGCGGATCGACGTATTGGGCGTTGGTTTTGATAATGTGACGATGGCGGAGGCTGTGGAGCGGGGGATGTCCCTGTTGCACAGCGAAGGCGCCCACTATGTGGTGACGCCGAATCCGGAGATCGTGGAGACCTGTCGGGAGAACGCGGCGGCGATGGCCGCCGTGAACGGTGCGGACCTGGTGTTGCCAGACGGCATCGGCGTCATCAAGGGTGCGGCGATGCTGGGAACACCGCTGAAAGAAAAAACACCGGGTATCGAATTTGCTGCCCACATTGTGGAAAGAATGGCAGGGGAGGGCCTGTCCCTTTACCTGCTGGGCGCTAAGCCCGGCGTGGCGGAGCAGGCGGCGGAAAATTTGAAAAAGAAGCATCCGGGCCTTGTCATCGCCGGGACCCACGACGGTTACTTTAAAGAGGACAGCCCCGTGGTGGAGGACATCCGCCAGAGCGGCGCCGACTGTGTGTTTGTTTGCCTGGGCGCACCCAAGCAGGAGTTCTGGATGGCGAAAAACGGCCCCGCCACCGGCGCTCATCTGTTGTGCGGCCTGGGCGGGAGCCTGGACGTGTTTGCCGGAACGGTGGAGCGGGCCCCCAAGTTCTGGTGCGACCACGGGCTGGAATGGTTCTACCGGCTCTGCAAGGAGCCGAAGCGCATCGGCCGCATGATGAAGCTGCCCCTCTTTTTGGTACACGTCAAACAGGAGAAACGGAAGAAATGAGCGGAAAACTGATCGTATTCGAAGGAACAGATGGTTCCGGCAAGGCCACTCAATCCAAACTTCTCTGCAGCCGCCTGGAGGCGGAGGGGATACCGTTCCGTAAGATCGACTTTCCCCGGTACGGAAAGCCTTCGGCCGCGATGGTGCAGGAGTACCTGAACGGCAATCTTGGTAAGAAGCCCGGCGACGTGAACGCCTATGCCGCGTCCATGTTTTTCTCCATGGACCGCTACGCGTCCTATCAGCAGGACTGGGGCGATTTCTACGAAGCAGGAGGGCTGGTGGTCGCTGACCGCTATACGACCTCCAATGCCGTGCATCAGGCGTCCAAGCTGCTGAAAAGTGAGCGAAAGGAATATCTGGACTGGCTGTTTGAGCTGGAATACGGCAAGTTGGGCCTTCCAAAGCCCGACCTGGTCATTTATCTGGATATGCCCACGGAGATCACAGAGCAGATGATGCGTCAGCGTGAACAGGCTACCGGCACCCATGCGGACATCCACGAGCAGGATGAGACGTATCTGAAGAACTGCCGCGCAAACGCTAAAGAGATCGTGAAGGAGTGCGGCTGGTCCGTGCTCAACTGCGCAAAGGATGGCAATCCCCGGACGCCGGAAGACATCCACGCGCAAGTCTATCGACTGGTGAAGAAGCTGCTGTAAGAAAGGCATGTCCCGGGAACTGCGTTGAAATGCGGGACGCCGTTCCCAGCGTCCCACAGTTCCGGACCCTTAGCAGCAGCCGCAGTTGTCATCACGGTCGCGACGGCGATCACAGTCGCAGAAGTTGCCGCCCCAGTTTCCGCCGCAGCAGCAGAAGATCAGGACGAGGATGATGATGAGCCATAGGCAGGAGCAGTTATTGTTTCCGTTGTTGAACCACATGAATCTCACCTCGCTTTGAGCCTATTCTATGCATCAGGCCCCCGGAGGGAGCCTGACCGTTTGAAAAATCCCGTAAAGCGGGAAAAATCGCAATTTGTACCGTCCGATAGTGTCAGGACGGGGAAAATGGAGGGTTCCATGTCTGATTTCAAAAGAGGAGATACAGCCAGTTGGGACACGGAACAGGTGCGCCGCAGTCAGCAGCACCGTTCCCAGCCCACGACCCGCCGGCGCCGCCGCAAGCGGATCAACCCGCTGGTCTATATCCTGTTTGTAGCAGCCACTTCCGCTATCCTGGCGAGTGTGGGCTGGCTGCTGATGAGCGACCTGTGCGCCTTTAACCGGGGAACGCCGAAGACAGTGACTGTGGAGATCACAGCGGACGACACGGTGTCCACTGTGGCGGATAAGCTGTATGATGCCGGACTTATCAAATATAAGTGGTTTTTTAAAACCTTTGCCGGTGTTGCCCACGCCAAGGATAAAATCGGCATGGGAAGCTATGAACTGAATACGGATATGGACTACAACGCCCTGATCACGGGAATGCGCAGCTCCGGTGGCAATATGAACGCCGAAACTGTGCGGGTCACCATTCCGGAGGGCTATACCGTGGCAGAGACCATTAAGCTGCTGGCAAAGAACAATGTCAGCACCGAGGAGGCGTTGCTGGAGGCTGCCCGGACCTACCAATTTGATTACAGCTTCATTGATAATGATTCCACGGACATCAGCCGTCTGGAGGGCTACCTCTTCCCGGACACCTATGAGTTCTACACGAACATGAAGAAGCCCGGTGCGGCGTTGGCAAAGATGATTTCCAACTTCAACAACAAGCTGGATGACGATCAGTTGGCTGCCGCTCAGGCCAGAGGCTATGACCTGAAAAAAATCGTTACCATCGCATCTCTTATTGAAAAGGAAACGGATGGCACCGACCAGGGTAAAATTGCATCCGTGATCTACAACCGTTTAGAGGGTCCCGGTGACAAGGGTGGCACTTATGGCCTGCTGCAGATCGACGCGGCGCTGCTGTATGCCCTACCAGGGCACACGGGCGTCATCACCAACGAGGACAAAGCAGTGGATTCTCCCTATAACCTGTACAAGAACGCCGGTCTGCCGCCTACGCCAATCGCAAACCCTGGTCTGAAAGCCATTCAGGCGGCACTGAATCCGGAGACCACTGATTATTATTACTACGCTCTGGGAAAGAATAAGCTGCATCATTACTCCACCACGCTTCAGGAGCATAACAACTTCCTGAACAGCGGCGATTATATTGGAAACTGATATGAGACAAAAACCTGAACTGCTTGCTCCGGCAGGAGATATGGAGCGGTTAAAAATGGCCGTGCTGTATGGAGCCGATGCAGTCTATCTGGCGGGCACCGACTTCGGGATGCGGGCCTTTGCCGGGAATTTTACGCCGGAGGAGCTGCGGGAAGCGGTACGCTTCGCCCACAGCCACGGCGTCCGGGTCCACTGCACCATCAATACCATGCCCCGGAACGATGAGATCGTCCGCCTGCCGGAGCATCTGGAGCTGCTGAACGACGCCGGAGTGGACGCCCTGATCGTAGCGGACCTGGGAGCCTTCACCCTGGCGGGGAAGTACGCCCCCAAGTGCCAGCGGCACATTTCCACGCAGGCAAGCATTTGCAACTACGAGACCGCCCAGGCCTGGTATGACCTGGGCGCGTCCCGGGTCATCCTGGCCCGGGAGGTTGGGCTGGAGGAAATTCGGACCATTCTGGAAAAGACGCCTCCTGAACTGGAGATCGAAGCCTTTGTCCACGGCGCCATGTGCGTCAGCTACTCTGGCCGGTGCCTCCTCTCCAATTACATGACCGGACGGGACTCCAGCCGGGGCGCCTGCGCCCAGCCCTGCCGCTATCAGTACGCCCTGATGGAGGAAAAGCGGCCCGGTGAGTATTTCCCTGTGGAGGAAGATGAAAAGGGTACGTACATCCTCAATTCCCGGGATATGTGTATGATCGACCACCTGAATGACCTGATCGATGTTGGACTTTCCAGCCTGAAGATCGAGGGTCGGGCCAAGTCTGCCTACTATGCGGCTATCGTGACAGGCGCCTACCGCCACGGACTGGACGATGCATGGGAGGGCAGGCCCGTGGACCCGGTCTGGCGGGATGAAGTGGAGCATGTCAGCCATCGGCCATATTCCACGGGATTTTACTACGGTCCTCCCGGCCAGTATTACAACAATTCCAGGTACATCAGAGAGTGGCAAGTCGTAGCACTTGTCACAGATTGCGATACCGAGGGCAACGCGACCCTCTCTCTGCGGAATAAGTTCCGCACCGGAGACACGGTGGAGCTGGTAGGCCCTGATCTGCGGCCTTTCGCCATGACCGTGCCGGAGATGACGGATGGGGAGGGGCTCCCCGTGGACGAGCCCCAGACTCCGCAGATGGTATTTCATATGAAGCTGCCGTGTCAGGTGCCGCCTTTTACGCTGGTGCGCCATGCGGTGGAACTGTCAGCCAAATAAACGCCAAACGGATAAAAGATAAGGAGAGAAAAGTATGAACGCAGACGTCGTAATTGTCGGCGCCGGCCCCGCCGGTATTTTCACCGCCCTGGAGATGATCAAAAAGGGCAGCAAGCAGAAGATCATCATGGTGGAAAAAGGCCAGGCGGTAGAGAACCGCCACTGTCCCAAGGACAAGACCCGCAAGTGTGTGAACTGCAAGCCCTATTGCCACATCACCACCGGATTCTCCGGTGCGGGCGCGTTTTCCGACGGCAAGCTGTCCCTCAGCTATGAGGTGGGCGGCGACCTGCCTACGCTCATCGGCGAGGACCTGGCCCAGGAGGCCATCAACTACGCTGACCAGATCTATCTGGAATTCGGCGCGGACACTCATATCGAGGGCCTGGAGCACGAGGAGGAGCGGAAGGAGATTCGCAAGCGTGCTATCCAGGCGGGTCTGAAGCTGGTGGACTGCCCCATTCGCCACATGGGTACGGAAAAGGCCCAGGCCATCTATCTGGCTATCGAGAAATATCTCCAGAAGAATGGTGTGGAGATGTACTTCGGCTACGAGTGCAGCAATCTGATTCTGGAGAACGATGTTTGTAAGGGCGTTTCCATCTCCAACGGCAAGACCGACCTGGAGATTTATGCCAAGCACACCGTTGTCGCCACCGGACGCCGGGGCGCTGACTGGCTGGAGAAGCTGTGCGCCGAGCACAACATCGCCCACGCTCCCGGCACCGTGGACATCGGCGTCCGGGTGGAGGTCCGCAACGAGGTCATGGAGATGGTGAACCGGGTGCTGTACGAGTCCAAGCTGGTGGGCTATCCCCGGCCCTTCAAGAACAAGGTCCGCACCTTCTGCCAGAATCCCGGCGGCTTTGTCAGCCAGGAGAACTACGACAACAATCTGGCGGTGGTCAACGGCCACTCCTACAAGGACCTCAAGAGCGACAACACGAACCTGTCCATTCTCTGCTCCCACAACTTCTCCGTGCCCTTCAACCAGCCCATCGCCTATGCCCAGAAAGTGGGCGAGCTGACCAATATGCTGGCCAACGGCCAGATTTTGGTTCAGCGGTTCGGCGACATTCTGGACGGTAAGCGCACTTGGCAGAAGGAACTGGCCCAGTCCAACATCCGGCCCACTCTGCCGGACGCCGTGGCCGGCGATATCACCGCCGCCATGCCTTACCGGGCCATGATCAACATCATCAACTTCATTCAGGCCATGGACCATGTGGTTCCCGGCTTTGCCTCCTATGAGACGCTGCTGTATTCCCCCGAGCTGAAGTTCTACTCCAACCGGGTGAAGATGGACACCGACTTCAACACCAGCCTCCAGGGCCTCCACTGCCTGGGCGACAGCTCCGGCTGGACCCGGGGCCTGATGATGGCCTCTGTCATGGGCACTCTCATGGGCCGCAAGATCGCCGAAGAGGGCTGATCCAAGGGAATACAAAACCGCTGGGATCTCCCGGCGGTTTTTCCTTGCGGCGCAAGGGATGCAACCTGTGGTTGACAAACTTCCACCCAACCCGTTCTTGCTAAAACACGGCGGGTGGCTTATCATCAGGCCATCCAAACAGAAAGCGAGCGTGTTTCATATGGAGTTTTCAGAAAAATTGATAGCCCTCCGTAGGAAAGCGGGATTGTCTCAGGAACAGCTGGCGGACCGCCTGGGCGTCACCCGCCAGTCTGTCAGCAAATGGGAGGGCGGAACGGCGTTCCCTGAACTCGTAAAGCTAATTACCTTGTCAGAGATGTTCAGTGTCAGCGTGGATTATCTGGTGAAGGACTACATAGAAGAACCGGAACAGACATCAGCAGAGGAGGCGGACACTGCCCGCATCGAGCGAAAACTGGATGCCCTGGCCAGCGACTACCACAGGAACTGGGGACCTTACTATCAATACACCAGTAAGACCCGGATTTTTGGCCTGCCGCTGGTATCCGTCCGATTTGGCCGGGACCGCTATCCCTCCCGGAACAGCCTGGCAGTGGGTATCATTGCCATTGGGAACTTTTCCATGGGTGTCATCAGCCTGGGACTGATCTCCGCCGGAATATTTTCCGTGGGCATGATCTCCCTGGGACTTCTGGCACTGGGAATGGTCTCCGTCGGTTATCTGGCCATCGGCCTCAGCGCCGCCGGAGTCTATGCCGCCGGTGCGGCGGTCAACGGCATGAAGATCGCCGTGGGCCTTGCCGCCAGCGGAGAGACTGTCGTGGGCCGGGAGGCCGCCGGGGCCAACATCCTTCTTTGCGGCAACGGATTGAACAGGGGGGAGGTCGAAGCCTTTCTTATGAGCCATCATCCGACTCTGTGGCGTCCCCTGCTGCACTTTTTCAGCGCACTGGGAGCCTGTATCGGGTAAATGAAAAGGAAGCACATCCGGCAGATGTGCTTCCTGCTTATTTCCCAAGAACTTCCCGCCGCACATAGTCAAAGGCGGCGTCCTCGCCCTCGTCTTTCAGAATGAGTAAAATCGTCTCCAGCAATGCCTCCGTGTTGGGGTGGAGCAGCAAACGCCGCTGCTTGCCCCGGAGGAAGAATTTATACGGGTCGCCGGGGTCGAAATCCTTGCCACGGTAGACCTTGCTGGCGGCCAGGCGGTCACAGAACATCTCAGCCACATATTTTTTCGGCATCTCCACGCCGGAAATACCAGAGCCGTTGGGGGCGTAGTCCGTCCAGAACTCGAAGTGGTGACGGTTCCGGCCCTTGTGGTGCATCCAAGAGGCGCTGTACCCATACACCTTCCGCTGGGCGTCGTTGGGGCTGTGGTCCCCCTGATAGTATTTCGCTCCAGCCCAAAATTCGGTAGGAGAGTATTTAGACAGGTCGTGGGTCAGGCCCTGCCAGTACAGTCCCAGCCGGAAGCAGTATTTCCGCACCAGCGCCCGGTGGCGGTGGACAGTTTTCAGATGTGCCCAGATATGCAAGAACAGTCACCCCGATACCAAAATCTTTCTGTATTATAACACATCTCCCCAAAAAAGACGAGGGAAAATTTGCATGGAAACCGGGAAGTGCGTCAAACTAGACAGGAGGTGGTTTGGATGGAGTGCGCGCTCTTTGACTGTCCGGCAGCATGGAGACCCTGGCTTCCTCCCTGCGTCCGGGGGCTGGAGAGGGAAGAGGAACTGGCGCAAGCGGTTTGGGACCTGCTGGCCCTGACGCCATCAGGTCTTTTGCAGCTTGAAAAGGGCCTTCTGCGCTGCCGCATCCTACTGCTTCCCGGGGGCAGTCCTCCAGAACTCGTATCTCTGGCAAATGCGGAATGCCTCATTACCTATGGCCTTTCCAGCAGGGACAGCCTGACACTATCCAGCCTGGAAGCGCCGGTACTGTGCGTCCAGCGGACGCTCCCAAGACTTGACGGCAGCGTGGTAGAGCCGCAGGAGCTTCCGCTTGGCAGCTTGCCCGCCCCGGCGGAAGAACTTTTGCCGCTACTGGGCCTGTACTTGTTGCAGATGCCACTGACAGATGGCAGAAGTATTTGGTAACCTGTTCAAAAAATACGGGAGGGCGCTCTTATGGTCTGGTATGGTTGGGTGGCACTAGCGATTATTGTCGGCGGAACAGCGTGGCTCTGCGGAAAACTCCATGACCCAAAGGACGGGACCGTAGGATGCTGCGGCTGCGGACAATGCGCACATACCGGCGAGTGTGTCATGACAAAGAAAAAAGCGGCGAAAAAAGGGAACTCTCCGTCTTGACAAACGGCACAAAAAGGATATAATAACTTTGGTTTATATACCAAAGGCAATGACAAAGCCAGCTTTGCGAAACCGGCCGGAGCGAGAGGGGAGACGGTGAAAGCCCCTTGCCCACGCCGCAAGGCAGCCACTTTGGAGCGGTCCGCGACGAGCGGAACGGTTCATCCCCGTTATCGGATGGCTAAGATGCCCCTGTAAAGGGGATAATTAGGGTGGTACCGTGAAGCAAGCCTTCGCCCCTAAACCGGGGCGAAGGCTTTTTTGTGTTACACGCACAAAAGCCAGATTCAAAAACGCGCTGACGCGCGGTTCCCGTGGCCTCCGCTCAGTCGCGGGAGTATTGAAACAGGATTCTCAAAAAAAATAATAGGAGGAAGAAACAAATGGCACATCCCTACTACGGGCTAAACGAACTGCGCGAGATGTTCCTGAGCTACTTTGAAAGCAAGGGTCACCTGCGCCTGCCCAGCTTTTCCCTGATCCCCCAGAACGACAAGTCCCTGCTGCTGATCAACTCCGGCATGGCCCCCATGAAGACCTGGTTCACCCGGGAGGAAGAGCCTCCCCGGAACCGCGTCACCACCTGCCAGAAGTGCATCCGCACCGGCGATATTGAGAACATCGGCAAGACCGACCGCCACGGCACCTACTTCGAGATGCTGGGCAACTTCTCCTTTGGCGATTACTTCAAAAAGGAAGCCATTCCTTTCTGCTGGGAGTTTTTGACCGAAGTGGTTGGCCTGGAGAAGGACCGCCTGTATCCCTCCATCTACCTGGACGACGATGAGGCCTTCGAGATCTGGAACAAGGACATCGGTATCCCTGCTGAGAACATCTTCCGTTTCGGCAAGGAGGACAACTTCTGGGAGCACGGCGCCGGTCCCTGCGGCCCCTGCTCTGAGGTGTACTATGACCGTGGTCCCGAGCACGGCTGCGGCAAGCCTGGCTGCACCGTGGGCTGCGAGTGTGACCGCTACATTGAGGTGTGGAACAACGTCTTCTCCCAGTTCGTCAACGACGGCGAGGGCCACTACGAGGAGATGAAGAACAAGAACATCGACACCGGCATGGGCCTGGAGCGTCTGGCCTGCGTGGTCCAGAACGTGAATTCCCTGTTCGATGTGGACACCGTGATGAACATCACCAACAAGGTATCTGAGATCACCAATGCCCACTACGGCGAGAGCCACAAGACCGACGTGAGCCTGCGTGTCATCACCGACCATATCCGCTCTTCTGTTATGATGATCTGCGACGGCGTGCTTCCCTCCAACGAGGGCCGGGGCTATGTGCTGCGCCGCCTGCTGCGCCGGGCCGCCCGCCACGGCAAGCTCTTAGGCGTCAACAAGCCCTTCCTGTTCGAAGTGGTGGACACCGTGGTCCATGAGAACGAGTTTGCCTATCCCGACCTGCGGGAGAAGCAGGCCTATATCACCAAGGTCATCCGCACCGAGGAGGAGAACTTCGCCAAGACCATCGACGGCGGCATGAAGATCTTCGACCAGCTGCTGGCTGAGCACAAGGCCAAGGGCGAAACCGTGTTCTCTGGTGCCGACGCCTTCAAGCTGTACGACACCTACGGCTTCCCCATCGACCTGACCATCGAAATGGTGGAGGACGAGGGCATGACCCTGGACCGTGCCGCCTTCGACCACGAGATGGAGGAGCAGCGGGTCCGCGCTAGGCGCGCCCGGGAGGCCCTGGGCGACCTGGGCTGGGCCGGTATTGAGTTCGGCAGCGATATGCCCGCCACCGAGTTTGTGGGCTATGACCACACCGAGTCTGACGGCAAGGTCCTGGCCATCGTGGCCGATGAGGAGCTGCGGGACGAGGTGGTGGCCAGCGCCGAGGCCATTCTGGTGCTGGACCAGACACCTTTCTATGCCGAGATGGGCGGCCAGGTGGCCGACCACGGCGTCATCACTTCAGGCGATGCCAAGTTTGAAGTCACCAACGTCCTGAAGAACAAGGGCGGCAAGTTCATGCACTACGGTAAGGTGGTCTCCGGTGAGTTCCAGGTGGGCCAGACCGTCACTGCCTCCATTGACGCGGACCGCCGCAAGGCTATCATGCGTGCCCACAGCGCCACCCATCTGCTGGACGCCGCACTGAAGAAGGTCCTGGGCGACCATGTCCATCAGGCAGGCTCCCTGGTTGAGCCCGACCGCCTGCGCTTCGATTTTACCCACTTTGAGGCTATTACTCCCGACCAGCTTTCTGAGATCGACCTTCTGGTGAACGACGCCATCCTGGAGGGCTATCCCGTTGTCACCGAGGTCCTTCCCATCGAGGAGGCCAAGAAGAAGGGCGCGGTCGCCATGTTCGGCGAGAAGTACGGCGACGTGGTCCGCGTGGTGGAGATGGGCGACTTCTCTATGGAGTTCTGCGGCGGTACGCACCTGGACAACACCGCCAAGGCCGGACCTTTCCGCATCAAGAGCGAGGCGTCCATTGCCTCCGGTGTGCGGCGTATCGAGGCCACCGTGGGCAAGCTGACCCTGGAGACCGTGAACCGCAACCAGCAGGTGCTGTTCCACGCCGCCCAGATGCTCAAGACCAACCCCGGCGAGCTGGAGAACAAGATCGACCAGCAGCTCAGCGAAATGAAGGAAATGCGCCACGCCCTGGATAAATTCAAGGCGGAGGCCTCCCTGGGTGAGGCCCGCCAGTTCCTGATGTCCTCCAAGGACGTGGGCGGCCTGAAGGTCCTGACCGCCACCCGCAGCGGCATGGATGCCAATGCTTTGCGCCAGATGGGCGACTTCCTGCGGGACAAGGAGCCTGCCGTTGTGGCTGTTCTGGCCTCCGTCAACGATGGAAAGATCACCTTCCTGGCCATCTGCGGTAAGGATGCTGTTGCCAAGGGCATCAAGGCTGGCGATCTGGTGAAGAATGTCTGCGCCATCTGCGGCGGCAAGGGCGGCGGCAAGCCCGACAGCGCCATGGGCGGTGGCACGGATATGATGAAGCTGGATGACGCCCTGGCCTCCGTGGACGATTTCGTGGCGTCCAAGCTGGGTTAAATCTATGGCACAGTTTGAACACCGCCATCTTCATAACTGGGCGTTTACCAAGCGCTTTTACTGGCATACCCTGGCCACGGCCCCTGCTTACACGACCCTGTGGAGCGGACTGACGGCGGTGGGCTTGATCTTGGCGGTGCAGACTGCCAGGGAAGGCTCCGTGGGCCATGCTGTTGTCTGCGGTATCGCGGCTCTGGTATGCCTGGTCCGTGGCTTCCTCCTGGGGTGGTACCGGATGCGGAAGGAATACCGCCAGCTGGCCGCCCACTTTGGAAAAGACAGTTGGGAGTCTGTGGTGCGCTTCTCCGAGGACGGCATCGAAATGTCGGACGATGGCCGGGAGTCGGCCAAGGTGGACTGGTCCACTTTCCAGCGGTTGGAGGATCAGGGCACATGGCTGCGTTTAGTCTTCCGTAATAACGCGGGGCTGCTGTATTTGCGGAAGCAGGATTTCACCGTCGGCACAGCGGCGGAGTTCCAGTCCTGGCTGGCGGAGGTCCATCCTGAGATCAGCCAGACCGCCGGGAAAAAGAAAGCGTAACGGAGGACTGCCCATGCTACCGAAGGACCCTGTGATCTTATTGAGCTTCATCAATACAAAGCTCCGGGATGAATACGCCAGCCTGTCCGAGCTGTGTGCCGCGCTGGACACCGACGAAGCGGCTGTCCGCGATGCGCTGGCAGGGCTTGACTATCACTACGATCCCGCTCATAATCGTTTTATCTGATTTTTCAAAAGGGGAGGTTTGAACCATGTCCGATTGCTTATTCTGCAAGATCATCGCCGGGGAGATCCCCAGCAGCAAGGTCTACGAGGATGACCTGTGCTATGCCTTCAACGACATCGCACCCCAGGCACCTACCCACTTCCTGGTCATCCCCAAGGCTCATATCGGATCCGTGTCCGAGGTGAATGGGGACAACAGCGCCGTGGTGGCCCATATTTTCGAGGTCATCGCCAGGCTGGCGAAGGAGAAGGGAATGGACAGCTACCGTGTGGTCTCCAACATCGGCGAACAGGCGGGACAGAGCGTGTTCCACCTGCACTTCCACGTCCTGTCCGGCCGGGATATGACCTGGCCTCCGGGCTAATTGGCCTTGCGGCCAATTTCAAGGGGGAGCAGGCTCCCCCTTGAGAACCCCCACCACCAGTGACGCCGCGTCACTGGTGAACGCCGCCCAAGGCGGCTGGGTCTGGGAATTTTTTCAAGTACACGCCCTGACAAAAATGATTCAAAGTAACTGTTCAGCAGGGGTAAAAATTGAATCGTCAAAACGTAGAAAATGAGAGTACGGGTGTAGCCAGCAGGACACACATTGCAGAGCCAAATCGCCCCTATGTGGATAGAACCTGAAGCCTTTCCACAAAAGCTTACAAA
>JAGBDS010000019.1 GCA_017937405.1 Oscillibacter sp. | reverse complement strand
TTCGTCAGGCCAAGGGTTTGCCTACAGCTTCCTTCAGATTCCCCGTCACCGAGGACACCCTTGCTGTTCGGCTATGCGCTTCCCACCACCGGGCGCGCTCGGGACTTTCACCCGTTAGATTTCGCCCATGCCGGGCGCACAAAGCAAACGGCCACGACAGCCCCAAGGACTGCCGTGGCCGTTATTCCCGCAGCAAAAGACAGCGGAGTACTCACGCCTCTGCCTAATTTCCAAAAATAGGTCTCCTGACTTACGATAGGGAGAAATATCTCCCGCGACTTACTGCCCACCTTCTCAGATCTCTCCAATGACGAACTCACGTTCAGCGCCCATCGGGCGTTTAGGCCAAGTCTCTCGCTTACAGTGTGCCGGCACGTTTCGGATTCCCACCGAATTTCCTCATTCTGATATCTCACAGGAGATACCAAATCATCTTTGGTATGTGATTGCTTACTCGCAGCATTGATAAATTCAGCTTATTTTACAGAATCCTTTCCATTTCGTCAAGGACATATTTATGCGGGATCATACTATCTGCGCGTCTTTGCGGAAAGGAAGCAAGTGGAACAGCGAGGAAGCCATTGCAGGGATTCTTCTTATGCGCTTTCCTCCGGGAAAGCCAGCAGCTTTTTGATGCTCAGCCGGTACACGATGGCGCTGACCAACGGACCCAGCACGTCGGAGATGGGCTCCGCATAGAACACTGCCCGGACGCCGAAGGCCGCCGGCAGAGAGAACAGGGCCAGGAAGTACACCGTCTTGCGGAAGGCCGACAGCGGCAGGGCCAGCCGCACCTGGCCCATGCCGGTGAAGCCGTCCACCAGCTCGTACTGCGCCCCCAGGGGGATGATGGCCAGGGTGCAGACACGGATGGCGGCAAACGCCTCCGCCGCCAGGTCCGGCGACCGGGTGAACAATCTCACGAATAACGGCCCTGCCAGCCGGGCCAGAACGAACAGGATGGCTGTGTAGCCCACGCACATCAGCAGGATGTATTTCTGGGCCTGCAAGATCCGCTCCCGCTCATGGGCACCGAAATTGAAGGCCAGAATCGTCTGCGTTCCGCCGGAGATGCCGCCCAAGGGCATAGTCACCACCAGCATGAAGCTCTGGGCGATGGTAGCGCAGGTGACCATCCGGTCTCCCAGCTCCGCCCCGCCGTACTGCTGGAGGACCGCGTTCATAGCGATGATCATCACGCTGTCCACACCGATGATCAGGAAGGGCGTGATGCCGGTGACCAGGATGCGAGCCATGAGCCGCTTGTCATAGCCGCCAAATGAAATGGGGATGGGCACCTTCCGGCTGAACAGAAACGCCAGCACATACACGCAGCTTGCCAGCTGGGACAGCACCGTGGCCAGCGCCGCCCCCCGGACGCCCATGTCCAGCCAAAAGATGAACACCGGGTCCAGCACGATATTCAGCACCGCCCCCAGCATCACGGACACCATGCCCTTTTTGGCGAAGCCCTGGCAGATGATGAACTGGTTCATGCCCAGGGACAGCAGGTTGAACACCGTGCCCCAGAGGTAGACGGTGAAGTAACCCTCGGCGTAGGGGTAGGTGACGGCGCTGCCGCCGAAGGCCAGCAGCATGGCCCGCCGCAGGGGGAACGATGCCGCCATCAGCGCCCCGGCACAGACGCACAGCAGCAGAAAGCTGTTTGCCAGGATGCGCCGGGCCTCCTCCATTTTGCCTGCCCCCATGCGGATGCTCATGAGGGGGGCTCCGCCGATGCCGATGAGGGAGGCGAAGGCCGCGATCATGGTCACGATGGGGCCGCAGACCCCCACCCCCGCCAGGGCCAGGTCCCCCACCTCCGGGATGTTGCTGATGTAGATGCGGTCCACGATGCTGTACAGCACGCTGACGAACTGGGCCAGCATACTGGGGATGGCGATGCGCCAGACCAGGGAGCGGATGGGGTCCGTCCCCAGGTTATTTTCCAGTTTCATGTCGAAAAAGCCTCAGATATGTAAAAATCAGGGCTGTCCAAAACGGACAGCCCTCTTATTATATGCTGTTATTGGCGGTTTGCAAGAGGGATTTCAAATTCCCCGCAGGTCAAAATCCGGGGTGTATTCCTCTTTTGCCGAGGTCCGCTCCTGGGTGAAGCCGTCGGTGATGCCGCAGTTTTCCATATATTGAAGCGCCGCCCGGTACTCCGCCTTCGTCACATGGCGGGCGAGATTCCCCTCCGCCCCCGGCTGGGGGGTGTACTGGCTCATGAGGGAGAACAGCACGTCGCCGGGGCGGAAGGTCTCCGCCACCCAGTCGATCACCCGCCGGGTGTTCTCCAGCTCCCCCGGCAGAAGCAGGTGGCGGATGAGAACGCCCCGGGTCAGAAGGCCGTTTTCCAT
This sequence comes from Oscillibacter sp., assembly GCA_017937405.1. Lineage (GTDB taxonomy): Bacteria > Bacillota > Clostridia > Oscillospirales > Oscillospiraceae > Oscillibacter. The sequence goes on along the minus strand of JAGBDS010000019.1, from coordinate 17,480 downwards.
ACGGTACGGCCCGGTCTGGCGGAACATTTCCAGGATGGCCTGACTGGCCCAGTCGAAGTAGTCCTCCGCCGCCGAATATTTTTTCGCCGGCCCCGGCAGGGCGTATTTCAAATCCGGCAGGTACACCTGAATTTTCCCCTCCAGCAGCCGCAGCGTCTCCGGCTTTTCATACCCGCCGCAGTTCCACACCACCGGCACCGGCCAGGGCTCGTCCCCCAGTGCTTCCAGGATAACAGGTGCAAAGTGGGTAGGCGTCACAAGGTCCAGGCAGGCGGCGCCCTGGTCAATTAGTTCATGAAAAATCTCCCGCAGGCGCTGTGCCGTGATGGGCCTGCCCACCTCCCCCTGGGAGATAGGCCCGTTCTGGCAGAAGCAGCACCGCAGATTGCAGCCGGAGAAAAACACCGTTCCCGCGCCATGCTCGCCCACGAGGCACGGCTCCTCCCACTGGTGGAGCATCGCTTTCGCGGCCACCGGGACACTGGGCTGGCGGCACACGCCGCCCCGCTTTGTCTCTGTCCGTTCCGCCCCGCAGTTTCGGGGACACAAATTGCAGATCATAGCTTTGTGATGTCAAAGTCCGGGCCCAGGTTGCCCTCCCGCCAGTGCTTGCGGCACAGGCCGATGTACTGGTCGTTGGCACCCAGCACCACCTGCTCGCCCTCCTTGAGGACCTTGCCGTTGGAGTCAAACCGGGCGTTGAACATGGCCTTTTTGCCGCACCAGCAGATGGTCTTGACCTCTTCAATTTTGTCCGCCATCACCAGCAGCGCCTCGCTGCCGGGAAACAGGTCGCCCTTGAAGTCCGCCCGCAGGCCGTAGCACATGACGGGGATGCCCAGGTCGTCCACGATGTAGACCAGGTACATGACCTCCTCCTTCGTCAGGAACTGAGCCTCGTCCACGATGATGCAGGCGTTCTGCTGCAGCTCCATAATGGTGAGCTTTTGCATCTCGTCGAAGTAGATGCAGGGATATTTCAGCCCGATGCGGGAGACCACCATGTGGTCGCCGTCCCGGGTGTCCAGCCGGGGCTTCACCAGCAGCGTCTGCTGCCCCCGCTCCTCATAGTTGAACCGGGCCATCAATGCATTTGCCGTCTTGCTGGAGCCCATGGCTCCGTATTTGAAATAAAGCTGTGCCATTGGTCAGTTTTCTCCCTCTCTTTTGTTCGTCTGCTCCGCGTAAGCGCGAAGCTCGTCCTCATATTCCTGCTGGGTGCGGCTCTCCGGGGTGTCCGGGACATCCGGCAGCTCCAGCACCATTTTTCCGCAGTCCCGGCAGACCCAGGCCGTCCGGTAGGAAGCCATCAGCCCGCCCTCGGTGTCCACCTGCACGGCGCCAAAAGCCTCCCCAGCGCCAGCCCATTTGGCCCAGGCGTCCGGCCGCCCCGGGGCCCACCAGATTCCCCGGTTTCCCATGATGTAGCCCGCCTCCATCTCTTTCCCGCACCAGGGGCAGACAAAGGACGGCAGAGGCGTCTCCCATTTCGCTTTCTCCTCTTTCCTCTCCTTGTTCCAGGCCTTCAAGGAGTCCAGCAGCGTGTCCGGCTCCCCGTCGCGGTCCGGGTCCGGCATGGAACCCGGCTTCGGCTTCACGTCCCAGGGGTCCTCGCCCTTGTTCCAAAACGCCATGGTCAGTCCTCCTCGTCATCCGGTTTGCGGATGTGTCCCTCAAAGGTCTCCCCGGTCCGCCGGGGGATAAAGGATATCGGCTCCGGGGTCTCTTTGCCGTGGTAATAGCACCACAGCCACCTGAGGCACCACGCCAGCTTCCGCAGCAGCAGGAGCAGCAGGGCGATCAGCAGAATGTTAATGAGTTTCATCTTCGTCCACTTCTTTATAATCCACGGTGTATACCGGGCCCTTAAATTCCGGCTCTTTGGGCTTCTCCTGCCCGGTCTGCTCCGCAGAAACGCCCTTGCTCCGGCGGTACAGCATCACCAGCACTACGATCAGCGCAATAGGCACCGCCAGCCGCAGGGCCAGTGCCAAAAAGCCCAGCAGCAGCCGGAAAATGCCCAGCGGCAGGCCTACTAACCATCCCATGATCTCTATCCTTTCATCTGTTCCTTCGCCTCGGCGTAGTATCTGGCAAAGGCCGAGGGGACGGCGTGGTCTTCCAATCCCTCCAAATCGACCCACTCCCACTCCGCCGGGCCGTCTCCGGCCACGGACAGGGTATAGCCCGTCATGTGCCACTCCACGTGGGTGAAAATGTGCTTCGCCGTCAGCTTGTTCTTCCACTCCACGGCTGTCAGGCCCATGGCCCGGACCGCCTCCGCCGCAACCTGCTCGTCCAAAGCCCCCTCCACGTTGGGAAACTCCCACAGCCCCGCCAAAAGGCCGCTGTCGGGACGGCGGCCCAGGGCCACCTTATCCTCCCGCAGCAGGAGGAACACCGTTTTCTCCTCAATTTTCCGGGCCTTTTTTGGCTTCTTCACCGGAAGGTTTTCCGCCGTGCCCCGGATGCGGCCCAGGCAGAACTCCCTGGCAGGGCAAGCGTCACACTTGGGCGGGCCGTTTGGCACGCACACCGTAGCCCCCAGTTCCATGGTGGCCTGGTTGAAGATACGGATGTCCGCCGTCTCCTCCGGCATGACGGCGGCTACCAGCTCCCGGACAGCTTTCTTCGTTTTTGGGTCCAGGATGTCGTCGTGGCAGTCGGTGAGCCTTGTCACCACCCGGAGGACGTTGCCGTCCACCGCCGCCTCCCGCCGCCCGAAGGCCGCCGAGGCGATGGCGCTGGCGGTGTAGTCCCCAATACCCGGCAGGGCTAGCAGGCCGTCGTAAGTATCCGGGAAGCCGCCCATATCAGTCACCAGCTTCGCCGCCTTTTGCAGGTTCCGGGCCCGGCTGTAATAGCCCAGGCCCTCCCACAGCTTCATCAGGCGGTCCTCCGGGGCGTTTGCCAAAGCTTCCACCGAGGGGAAGGCGTCCAAAAAGCGGGCATAATAGCCCAGCACCGCCGCCACCCGGGTCTGCTGGAGCATGATCTCCGACACCCAGATGGGGTACGGGTCCTCCGTTTTCCGCCAGGGCAGATCCCGGGCGTTTTCCCGGAACCACCGCAAAAGCGGCCCCGGCAGGGCCGCCAGCACGTTTTCAGTTGTCAACTCTCGTCGTTCCATGGTATTATCATATCACACCCGGCGGGGGATTTGCACCCCTCCGAAAGTTTTTTTGAAAAAGCTCTTGACCTTCCCCTTTCTGGAAGGTGTATGCTGACAGCAGAAACGAGGTGAGCGGCTTGAAAATCAACGAAGTGGAGTCCCTGGTGGGCATCACAAAGAAGAACATCCGCTTTTATGAGGCCGAGGGCCTGCTGGCCCCCCGGCGGAACAGTGAAAACGGCTACCGGGACTACGGAGATGAAGATGTAGCAGCCCTGCAGCGCATCAAGCTGATGCGGAAGCTGGGCCTGCCGCTGGAGGATATCCGGCAGATGCTCTCCGGCGCCCACACGGTGGGCGACGGGATGCGCCGCCATCTGGTGACGCTGGAGCGGGAGCGACAGAATCTGGACGCCGCCGCCAAACTCTGCGGCGAGCTGGCGGACTGCCAGGAACGGCTGGCCGACCTGGACGCCGACGCCCTGTTGACACAGATGGCGGAGATGGAGCAGTCCGGCACCACCTTCCAAAACAAGCAGTCCCAGGACATCCGGGTGCGGTATGTGGCCCCGGTGGTGGTGACGGTGCTGATGGTGCTGCTGATGCTGGGCCTCATCTGGCTGTTCCTCTGGGCCTTTGAGACGGACCCGGCGGGGGCGCCGCCCCTGCCGCTGCTGTCGGTGTTTATCGCCGTCCCGGCGGTGATGGCCCTGGGAGTCATCGTGTCCCTGGTGCAGCGCATCCGGGAGATCGGAAGGAGGGAGATCGACGATGCCAAGCAGTTCTGACCGGCGCAAAAAGCGCATCGGCTCCGTCACGGCGGCATTGTTCGTCCTGTTCTATGTCCTGCCCCTGGTCGTTGCCTCCATTTTCGCCGCCGTGGAATTCCTGCGAAGCGGCGAATGCTTTGCCGCCGTGCTGTTCCTGCTGATCTACGGCGTGCTGGGCGGCGCTGTGGTGATTGGGGTAATGCTGGCCCTGTGCCAGCGTTTGCAGGAAATTGAGGGAGGCGAGGAAGATGACGCGGCCCAATACTGACCGGCAGGCCAGCCGCCGGAAAAGCGCCCTCTGGAGCGCCGTATCCAACACGGTCATCCAACTGGTCTCGGCGGCGGCAGTGCTGTGGTGCCGCGGGGTGGTGGACAGCGCCGCGCTGTCCGTCGTACTGCTGGTGATCGCTCTGGTCAATCTGGGGACCATCGTCCCCGTCTGGATAAGTTTCCGTATTCGTCTGAAAGAAATTGAAGGAGGAGAAGAAGATGCTGCTGCTGAATATTGACTATGTACCCGGGAAAGAGGTGGAGCCTCTGGGTCTGGTGAAGGGCACCGTGGTCCAGTCCAAAAACGTGGGCAAGGACTTCATGGCCGGCATGAAGACGCTGGTGGGCGGCGAGATCACCGGCTACACCGAGATGCTCACCGAGGCCCGCCAGATCGCCACCAAGCGGATGGTGGACGAGGCCACCGCCATGGGCGCCGACGCCATTATCAACATCCGGTTCGGCTCCTCCGCCGTCATGCAGGGCGCAGCCGAGGTCATCGCCTACGGCACCGCCGTGAAGCTGAAGTAATGCGGGCGGTATTTCTGGACCACAGCGGCTTTCTGGTGGAGTTGCCGACTGTTACATTGTTATTTGACTGGTGGAAAGGGGAACTCCCGGCCTTGCGGCCGGGGGTCCCCCTGCTGGTCTTTTCCAGCCACCGCCATGAGGACCACTTCAAGCGGGAAATTTTCACGCTGCCCGCCGACGCCTTTCTGCTGGGCAGCGACATCCGCCTGACGGGACGGAACCTGGAAAAATGGGGTATTTCCAAAGAAACCGCCGCCCGGTGCGTCCGTCTGGGGAAGCACGATACCGTTTCTCCCCTGCCCGGCGTCACGGTGGAGACCCTGCCCTCCACCGACGAGGGCGTGGCGTTTTTGGTGACGGCGGACAGAAAAACCGTTTTCCACGCCGGAGACCTGAACTGGTGGCACTGGGAGGGTGAAGACCCCGGCTGGAACCGGAACATGGAGGTCAACTTCAAGCGGTATACGGAGCCCCTCCAGGGGCGGCGCATCGACCTTGCCATGCTGCCTCTGGACCCCCGGCTGGGGGAGGACGGCTTCCGGGGGCCGCAGTATTTCCTGGAGCTGGCAGACATCCGCCATTTCCTGCCCATGCACCAGTGGGGCGATTTTGGCTTTACAGAGAAATTTCTGGCCCGGTATCCCGGCTTCGCGGCCCGGACGGTGCCCGTCAGCCGGGTGGGGCAAGACTTTACATTTGAGGAGGAAGAAGTATGAAAATTGACGGCAACGAGCTGGCCATCCGGCAGAACGACCTGGACCGGGCGGGCCATCACGAGGAGGCCATGGCCATCAAGAAGGAGTTTTTAAAGCAGGTGCGGGAGAGCGGTGACCACTGCCCCTGCCAGGAGGCCTGTCCACACCATGGCAACTGCTTTGAGTGCGTGACCATTCACCGGGGCCACCGGGACCACCTGCCCATGTGCATGTGGGACATGGTGAATGAGCGGCTGCACAAGCTGTCGCTGATGACGGAGGGAACCCTGCGGGAGTACGAGGAATCGCATAAGTAATAAGGGGGGCTTTTGCCCCTCTTATTTTCTGCCCATGGGGCGGAGACGGGGCCTTTCGCACCACGGGCGCGGGACGGAGTTTTCGCACCACGGGCGCGAGACGGAGTTTTCGCGCCACGGCGCGGGACGGGAGACGGTCCGGCTTCGCCGGGCGGGGATGCACCCCCATTTTCTTTTTGAAACATCAAAAAGAAAATGCGCCGTGCACGGTGGAAAAGAAAAAATGTTTCGCGCAAAACGGCACTTTGTGCCTTTTTTGCTTGTGTACGGGGGTCCCAACAAAAAACTGCCCAGTAAACTTTCAGTCAAAGCGTTGGGCGCGGGCCCATCCTTGCAGAATCTTTCAGCTTGTGCCCCGCGACGAACTGTCTGCAAATTTCGGGGTGGTTGTCGTATGGCTCCTGCTTCTCTTTCCGCGCTCCCCGCTTCGCTCAGCGCTGCCGGTCCTAAACCCCGGGAGGGGTATCCAAAGGGGAGGGGCCGCAGCCCCTCCCCTTTGAGTCGTTTCAAGGGGGCCCGGGGGAAATCGAAATCCCCCCGGGTTTCTCTTTTGGGGGGGCGGAACTCCTACGCCATAATGACGCCAATCGTCAAAAACGCCACCGTCAGTATGAGGAAATATAGGATCAGCTTCCATACATATTTCAGCCATCGGTCATAGGGCACATGCCCCAGCGCCAACGCGCCCATGACCACCGCCGCCGTAGGGGTGATGATATTCACCAGACCGGAGGCGGACTGGAACGCCGTCACCACCAGGTCACCGCCCACCCCGGCGAACTTGCTCAGCGGCGCCATGATGGGCACCGACAGCGTGGCAAGGCCGGAGGAGGAGGGAATCAGCACCGTCAGAGGCAGGTAGATGAGATACACCAGCACCACGAAGGCCACCGGCCCGGCGCCAGAGAGAGCTTTTTCGCCCCAGTTCAGGATGGTGTCCGTGATGGCGCCGTCGTTCATCAGCACCGTGATGCCCCGGCTGATGCCGATGATGAACGCCACGCTCAGCAGCTCACCGCAGCCGGACACGAAGGTCTCCGCGATCTCCGTCTCCCCCATGCCGTCGATGAGGCCCACCACCACGCCGCCCACCAGGAACAGGGCGGACAGTTCCGGGAACCACCAGCCCAGGGCGGGCAGGGACAATCCCATCTCGTCAAAAGGGATGACGCCGTAGATCATGATGAGGAACACCAGGGCGAACACCGTCAGAATAATCTTCCGCTTGTTCGTCAGCGGCAGCGGCTCTCCGGCGGTAAAGGCAGGGGCGCTCTCCCCCGCCGCCGCGGACAGGGCGGGCTGGCGCTTGACTCTCGCCGCGTAAGCCATCACATACCAGATGGCTGCCCCCTCGAACACCACCCACTGGATGACGCGCAGGAGGATACCCTCCCCCAGGGAGACCCCGGCGAAGCCCGCCGCGATGCCCGTGGCAAAGGGGTTCACCGTGGAGCTGATGACCCCCGCGCCCGCGCCCAGCAGAATGACGGAGATGGCCGTTACCGCGTCATACCCCGCCGCCAGAAACACCGGGATCAGCAGGGGGAAGAAGGCCATAGTCTCCTCCCACATGCCGTAGGTGGTGCCGCCCAGGCCGAACAGCAGCATCAGAATGGGGATGAGCCACTTCTCCCGGTCACCCAGCGCCCGGATGACGTAGCTGACGCCAGCGTCCACGGCGCCTGTCTTCATCACCACTCCCAAAAAGCCGCCCACCATCAGGATGAACACGCACACGTCCACCGCATCGTAGAAGCCGGAAAAGGCGGCTTTCAGCACCGCGCCGATGCCCTGAGGCGACTGGGGCACGGCGTGGTACGTCCCCGCCTGGGGCACGCCGTCCACATACTCATAAGACCCCGCCGGGATGAACCAGGTGGCTAGGGCCACCACTACGATCAGCAGGAACAGGATGGTAAAAGCCGTGGGCATACGGAATCGTTTTTTCTCCAAAGGGTCTCCCCTCCGTTTCCTACTTATTTGCCAATCGTGGCGACCATGACGGCCTTGATGGTGTGCATCCGGTTCTCCGCCTCGTCGAACACCACGGAGTGCTTGCTTCGGAACACCTCGTCGGTGACCTCCCGGATGTCCACGCCCTTGTCCTGCCACTCCTTGGCCAGCTTCGTCTCAAAATCGTGGAAGGAGGGCAGGCAATGCATATACAGCACGTTGGGGTTGCCGGTGGCTTTCAATGTCTCCTCTGTCACCCGGAAGGGGGACAGCAGCTTGGCCCGCTCGGGAATGAGAGCCTCCTCGCCCATGGAGGCCCAGATGTCGCCGTAGATGACGTCGGCGTCCTTCAAATCCTCCATATGGTCGGTGATCTCAATGAGGCCGCCGTTTTCCCGGGCGGTGGCAAAGGTGCGCTTGATGAGGTCCTGGTCCATCTCCTTCGCCAGCTTTTCAGGGCCCATAGCGACAAAGTGCATACCCATTTTCGCCGCGCCGATCATCCATGCGTAGCACATGTTGTTCCGCACGTCGCCGGGGAACACCACCTTCACCTGGTTCAGCGGCTTATGGCAGTGCTCCTCGATGGTCAGCATGTCGGCCAAAATCTGGGTGGGGTGGTCGGCGTCGGTCAGGCCGTTCCACACGGGGACGCCCGCCCATTTCGCCAGGTCCTCCACCACGGACTGCTCATAGCCCCGGTACTCGATGCCGTCAAAGAAACGGCCCAGCACCTTGGCGGAATCCTCCAGGGATTCCTTTTTGCCCATCTGGGAGCTGTTCGCGTCCAGGTAGGTGACGTGGGCGCCCTCCTGGGTGGCCGCCACCTCGAAGGAGCAACGGGTGCGGGTGGAGGTCTTTTCAAACAGCAGCACGATGTGCTTGCCCTTCATGGTGGGCTCGCAGATGCCCGCCCGGCGTTTGGCCTTCAGGTCGTGGGCCAGGTCCAGCAGGTAGCGAATTTCAGCGGGGGTGAAGTCTTCCAGAGTCAGAAAACTCCGGCCTTTCAAATTGACTGCCATGGTTGTTCTCCTTTATCATATGAGGTAGTCCCCCTGCCAGGGGACGGGGGTTGAACCCCCCATTTCCTTTTCGACAGCGCCGAAAAGGAAATGGGCCGTTCACGGTCCAAAGGAAAAGGCGCTTTGGCGCAAAACCGGCGCCATAGGCGCCTTTTTTGCTTGAAACGAGGGGTCCCAACAAGAGACATTGGGCAGTTGAGGCAATCGTCAGCGCTGGGCGCGGGTTCGGCTTTGCTGAAACTTTCAGTCGTCAGCCCGCGACCGGGAATTGCGAAGTCGGAGTGCAAAATCGACTTGACCTGCTTCTCTTTCCACTGCCGCTACCGTTCCTTATCCCCGGGAGGGGAATCCAAAGGGGAGGGGCCGCAGCCCCGCCCCTTTGAGTCGTTTCAAGGGGGCGTGGGGGGGAAAATCGAAATCCCCCCACGTTTCTGGAGGGGGTCACAGGGGGAGGGGTCTTTGCGCCAAAGACCTCTCCCGTCCCCCGAGGCTCGGGGGCCTTCAGGGATCATCCCTCCACAGGGGCATACTCATACACCTCGGCCCTCCCCGCCCACGGGACAGCTCCGCACTGGGGATGGTGTGGATGCGGATGCCCGCCTCCTCCAGCGCCCGGTTGGTGACGTAGTTCCGGGAGTACACCACCACCTCGCCGGGGGCAATGGCCAGGGTATTGCTGCCGTCGCTCCACTGCTCCCGGGCGGCGTCGATCTCGCTGCCCTCGCCGCAGGGGATGAGGGTGACTTTGTCCAGCTCCAGATGCTTTTTCAGGATGTCCTCCAGCCGTCCATCCTCCTGGTGAATTTTCATCTTCCCATTCTCGTCCAGCTCCATGACGAACACCGTGATGCTGGAGAGGATGTTGGGATGGACGGTGAACTTGTCCCGGTCCACCATGGTGAACACCGTGTCCAGGTGCATGAAGGACCGGGTCTTGGGGATGTTGAAAGCCAGCACCTTCTGGAACGTGCCGTCGTAGGAGAGGATGGTCTCCGCCAGGGTGTCGATGGAGTCCTCCCGGGTGCGTTGAGAGATGCCCACCGCCAGTACCTTGGGGGACAGCACCAGAATGTCGCCGCCCTCCAGGGAGCTGGTCTCGCCCCGGTCGTACCACCGGGGCACATTTTTGTATTTGGGATGGTACTCAAAGATGAATTTGCCGAACAGCGTCTCCCGGTTCCGGGTGGCGGTGTGCATTTTGTGGAGGGACACGCCGGTGCCGATGGTGGCAAAGGGGTCCCGGGTAAAATAGAGGTTGGGCAGGGGGTCCACCGCGAAGGGGTAGTCGTCCTCCACAGCCGAGAGGTAGTCCCCCAGGCGGCCTCCCGCCGCCCGGAGCGCACTCTTGCGGACGCCCGCCATCATGGCGGACACCATCTCCCGGTCGGGCATCCGCCCCAGGTACTCCTCCAGCATGTCCCGTGTCCGGGAATCCTTCACGCCGGATTCGTCCAGGAACTGGCGCAGGAACTCCTGCCGCACCTCGGGGCCGGTGAGGGACTCCGCCACCAGGTCATTAAGGTACACCACCTCCACGCCCTGCTGGCGCAGGCAGTCGGCAAAGGCGTCGTGCTCCTTCTGGGCCTCTTTCAGATAGGGGATGTCGTCGAACAGCAGCCGTTCCAGGTACTCCGGCATCAGGTTTTCCAGCTCTCCGCCGGGGCGGTGCAGCATGACCCGTTTCAGCCGCCCGATCTCGGAGGTATTATGGATCGCCGTCTCCAATGAAGCTCACTCCTTTTCAGGGTAAAATGGGTTCCTGGATAGGGTTTCTGGTTTTTCGCTTTTCATGCGTGAAAAGCCAAATTCGCGCAAAAAAAGAGAACCAGCCTTGCTGGTTCTCTCCGTTTATTGCATCACTTCAAAGGTCTCCGTGATCTGGCTCAGCCGGGCGCCGAAGCCCTCGGCGGCTTCCATGGGGTACTCGTACAGCACGGCGTACATCTGGCTCCCGGAGGGATAGAAGCGGACCTCCATGACCTCCCGGTCCTCCTCGTCCGTTCCGCCCAAGCCGCCCTGCTTATCCTCGATGAGGCGGTAGTCGTCCTCCTCCGCCGTCACCCATTCCTGCGCCTGCTCCAGCGTCTTTTCTCCCAGGTGCAGCACCCGCAGCTCCACGTCGTGGTTGACGGTGCTCTCCCAGGTATCCTCCGGGATGCCGTCGTCCACATCCTTCTCCAGCCGCCAGCCCTCGTCGGGGATGTAGATGGAGTAGCCCTGGCCGATATACAGCGTGGCGGGGACGGCCTCCTCCGTGCCCTCCACCATGAACACCAGGTCCTTTTTCTCCTCCCGGCCCAACTCCGCCGCCGTGGGGTTCCGGTCCTCCGCGGGAACCGCCGGGGCGGTGGTCTCCGGGGCCGCGGTCTCAGGCGCCGCAGTCTCCGGCGCGGTGGGCGGCACGTCGGGGACAACGGGGCTGGTCTTCTGTCCGCAGCCGGACAGGGCCAGCAGCAGCGACAGTATCAAAATCAGCTTTTTCATGGAACAAACCTCCTTTATCCAATCAGACGGTATTGTATGTCAAAAGGTTTCCGGTAATACAAAAAAGAGCGGCTCGCGCCGCTCTTTTTCTCAGTTGTGCTTGCCAAGATACGCTTCCTTCACCTTGTCGTTTGCCAGCAGCTCCGCGCCGGTGCCGGACATAGTGATGTTGCCGGTCTCCAGCACGTAGGCCAGGTCGGCAATTTTCAGGGCCATGTTGGCGTTCTGCTCGATCAGCAGCACCGTCACGCCCTGGCGGTTGATCTCCTGGATGATCTTGAAGATGTCCTGAACCACCAGCGGCGCCAGGCCCAGGGAGGGTTCATCCAGCATCATCAGCTTGGGACGGGACATCAGCGCCCGGCCCACGGCCAGCATCTGCTGCTCGCCGCCGGACAACGTGCCCGCCAGCTGCCAGGAGCGCTCCTGCAGCCGGGGGAACAGCTCATAGACCCACTGAATGTCCTTCTCGATCTCCGCCTTGTCCTTGCGGAGGTAGGCGCCGATCTTCAGATTCTCCAGCACCGTCATGTCCGGGAACACCCGGCGGCCCTCGGGGCTCATGGCGATACCGGCGCTGATGATCTTGTCGATGGACTTGCCCAGCAGCTCCTCGCCGTTCCACTGGATGGAGCCGCTGTGGGCCTTCACCAGACCGGAGATGGTCCGCAGGGTGGTGGACTTACCGGCGCCGTTGGCGCCGATGAGGGTGACGATCTTGCCGTCGGGCACCTCCAGAGAGATGCCCCGGAGGGCCTGGATGCCGCCGTAGGAAACGTGCAGGTTTTCAATTTTAAGCATCGTCGGCCACCCCCAGGTACGCGTCGATGACGCGCTTGTTATTTTGGATCTCCGCCGGCGTACCCTCGGCGATCAGCTTGCCGAAGTCCAGCACGTAGATGCGGTCGGAGATGCCCATGACCAGATTCATGTGGTGCTCAATGAGGAACACCGTCAGCTTGAACTCGTCCCGGACCTGACCGATGAAGGCGGTGAGCTCGTCGGTCTCCTGGGGGTTCATGCCCGCCGCCGGTTCGTCCAGTAGCAGCAGGCTGGGCTCCGCCGCCAGCGCCCGGGCGATCTCCAGGCGGCGCTGCTTGCCGTAGGGAAGGGAAGTCGCCAGCTCGTCCTTGACATCGTACAGTCCCACAGTGTTTAAAAGCTCCGCCACATGCTCCCGCTGCTCCTTCTCCTCCTTCCGGTTCAGCCGGAAGGTGGCGGAGAAGACGTTGCTGGTGGCCCGGCAGTGCTTGGCGATCAGCACGTTGTCGAACACCGTCTGGGACTTCCACAGGCGGATATTCTGGAAGGTACGGGCCATGCCCAGCTTGGTGATCTTATCCGGGGTAGGGGCCAGCACCTGGGTGTACTCCCCGGCGTGCTCGCCCTTGTACATGCTCTTCATCTTGCCCTGTGGATGGTTCTCGATGATCTTCTCGCCGTTGAACCAGACCGCGCCGTTGGTGGGCTGGTACACACCGGTGACCACGTTGAAGGCGGTGGTCTTTCCGGCGCCATTGGGGCCGATGAGAGCCACGATCTCGCCCTGATTGATCTCCAGGTTCAGGTTATCCACGGCCACCACACCGCCGAACTGCATGGTGGCGTTTTCGATTTTCAGTACGTTCTTGCTCATTTTCCCGCCTCCTTCTTACGCTGCTTCGGGCGCCGGTTCAGCAGGTCGGGCAGTTCCTTATCGCCCATGATGCCCTTCCGGAAGAACAGCACGATGACCATGATGATGACGGAGAACACCGCCATGCGGAAGCCGTTCTTGAAGATGCCGGGGGCGTTTAGCCCTAAGAAGGTGCCGGAGTCCAGGCCCCGCAGCAGCCACTCGGAGGAGAAGATATACAGGAAGCTGGCAATGACGCTGCCGGTGATGGAGCCGATGCCGCCGATGACCACGATCAGCAAAATCTCGTAGGTCAGGGTGCTCTTGAAGGGAGCCGCCGCGATGGTGCCCATATACATGGCCATCATGCCGCCGCCGATACCGGCGAAGAAGGAGCTGATGATGAAGGCCATCCGCTTGTGCTTGGCCAGGTTGATGCCCATGGCCTCGGCGGCCACCTCATCGTCCCGGATGGCCTTGAAGGCCCGGCCGTAGGTGGAGTTGATGAGCAGCACGATCATGGCGATCATCAGTCCCGCCAAAAGGACGTAGGGCGTGGCGTGGGAGAAGGTGGGATAGCTTTTCAGCAGGTTGGAGCCATTGGTGATGGGGCCCAGGGCGTTCCACTGGAAGAAGGCCCGCAAAATCTCGGCGAAGCCCAGGGTGGCGATCGCCAGATAGTCGGACTTCAGACGCAGCACCGGCAGGCCGATCAGATAGGCCATGAGGGCCGCCAGTAATCCGCCCACCATCAGAGCCAGCAGCATACCCACCGTGGAGCCCACGGTGTCGCCCAGGAAGCCCGCGAAAATTTCCGGCAGGGAGAACTTGATGGCGCCGCCGTCAAAGTACTGGTACACGCCGGGGCGCTTGTCAACGGGGATGGTCAGCACGCCGTAGGCGTAGGCGCCCAGCAGCATGAAGCCCGCCTGACCCAGGGAGAACAGGCCGGTGAAGCCGTTGAGCAGGTTCATGGACACAGCCACCAGGGAGTAGACGGTGGCCTTCTTGATGACCACCACCACGATATGGTAGCTGGGCAGCAGCATATCCACGATCACGCAGGCCGCCAGCAGCACTGCCAGCACCGCGGCGGTGAAAATCGTCTTTTTCTTTGTCATTGTCATGTTGCTTCCCTCCTTACACCTTGTCGGTGACCTTTTCACCGAACAGGCCGGTGGGCTTGACGCACAGGACCACGATCAGGATGGCGAAGGTAAAGGCGTCGGAGAAGGTGGTGTAGCCCGCGCCCTTGATGATCTCCTCGCACAGGCCGATGATAAACGCGCCCACCACAGCGCCGGGAATGGAGCCAATGCCGCCGAACACCGCCGCCACGAAGGCCTTGAGGCCCGGCATACCGCCGGAGGTAATGGCCACGGAGGGGTAGTTGGTGAAGTACAGCATGGAGCCCACCGCCGCCAGGAAGGAGCCGATGACGAAGGTCATGGAGATGACGGCGTTGATCCTGATGCCCATAAGCTGGGCGGTCTCAAAGTCCTTGGCGGCGGCCCGCATGGCCATGCCGATCTTGGTGTGGTTGATGAGATACACCAGAACGAACACCAGGGCAATGGTCAGGATGGGGGTGATGAGGGTGACCCGCTTGGTGGAAGCGCCCAGCACGATCACGTTCTCGGAGATCCAGGGGATAGGCCGGGTGACGGGCTGTGGCACGCCGCCGGTGATATAGAACGCCAGGTTCTGGATCAGGTAGCTGACGCCGATGGCGGAGATCATGACGGACATCCGGGGGGCGGTACGCAGGGGCTTGTAGGCCACCCGCTCAATGGTGAAGCCCAGCAGCACGGTGACAACCAGCACCAGGGGCAGCGCCACATAGAACGGCAGGGCGGTGGTGGCGTAGACCATGACCAGGCCGGCCACCATGAACACATCGCCGTGGGCGAAGTTGATCAGGCGCAGGATACCGTAGACCAGCGTGTAGCCGATGGCGATCAGCGCGTACTGGCCGCCCACGGAGATACCGTTGATGATATAAGGCAGTATCTGTTGCATGGGGAAAACCTCCTGTGGTTTTTTTGGCAGCGCCACACAATTACGCCAGCGGCGCTTTGCGGAACTGTGCGGCGTTGCCCTTTTTCGGGGACTGGGCCGTCTCGAAAGGGCGGGGCACCCCTGCTCTTTCGAGGCGACCCAAAACGCGGAGAAAAAGGGGATGGCGGCGAAGACGCTCGCCATCCCCTTTTTGTTCATGCGCGATGCACTCAGC
The DNA here is from genome assembly GCA_017937405.1 of Oscillibacter sp. Lineage (GTDB taxonomy): Bacteria > Bacillota > Clostridia > Oscillospirales > Oscillospiraceae > Oscillibacter. The sequence goes on along the minus strand of JAGBDS010000019.1, from coordinate 2,478 downwards.
CGACGGTCTGGACCTTCACGAAGTCCCAAACACCGGCTTCGGTGTTGGCAGTCTTGATATAAGCCGCGTCACGCTTGGCATCGCCGATGTCATCGAACTCGATGAGGCCGGTCACACCCTCGAAGCTGACAGAGGGCAGAGCCTCCAGCACGGCCTTGGGGTCGGTGCTGCCGGCGATCTTCAGCGCTTCCAGAGCGGTGAAGTAGGCGTCATAGCCAATGGCGGTCACAGCGGCCACCATGTCGTTGCCGCCGTTGTTGGTCTTGGCGTCGGGGTTGGCGTTGATCCACTCCTTGATGCCGGAGTCGAACTCAGGGTTGCCGCCCTCCTGGTAGAAGGTGGTAACATAGGCGGTGACATCCTTGCCGGTGGCACTCTCAATGACCTTGTTGCTGTCCCAGGTGTCGGAGCCCAGCAGAGCGCCCTGGTAACCCTGAGCGGCAGCGGCCTCCACGATCAGCTGCGCGTAGTTGATGGAGACGGGAGCGAAGATAACGCCGGCATTGGCAGCCTTGGCGTTGTTGATGTAGGAGACGAAGTTGGCGCTGCCCTCGGGGAAGTCCTCGGCGACCACGGTGCCGCCCAGGCCCTCAAAAGCCTCGGTGAAGTAGTAGACCAGGCCCTGGTCATAGTCGCTGCCCAGCATACCCAGCACGTAAGCGGTGGTCACGCCCAGCTCCTTGTAGGCATAGTTGGCCAGAACGGTGCCCTGGAAGGGATCCAGGAAGGCCAGACGGAAATACACGTCGCAGCCCGCGGTGACCTGGGGGTTGGTGCAGGAAGTGCCCAGCGCGGGGAGGCCAGCCTCCTGGAACACTTCGCCGCCGGCCATGGACACGCCGGAGCCGTAGGAGCCCAGAACCATGGACACGCCGCGGTTCACCAGCTCAGCGGCGGCAGACTTGCCGTTTTCGGGAGTGGTGCGGTTATCCACGATCTCCAGCTTGACGTCATAGGTCTCGCCGCCGATCTCCACGGTGGGCTGGACATAGTTGGCGTACTGCATACCCAGAATTTCCTGCTTGCCGCCGGCGCCGTTGTCGCCGGTCTGGGGCTCGAACACGCCGATCTTCACGACCTTGTTGCCGGAATCGCCGCTCTGGGCGTCCTGAGAATCGCTCTTGCCGCCGCAGGCCGCCAGGCTCAGAGCCATGACCAGCGCCAGCACAGCTGCCATCAGTTTCTTCATTCTTTTCATCCTCCTGTTCGATACGGGGTCTTCCACCCCTTGTATGGGAAGCATTTTATGCGTTTTTCGCCGTCATTGCAAGGTAAATAATTCACAGAAAGATATTGCCCTTTTTTCGGTTTTTCAAGACGGGACATCTTTCCATTGTTAACTTTTGTCCCTCTTTCATGGACATTTTAGGGATGCCCGGTATTTTTGCGGAATTACAGTCCGCGTATTGCGGACATTCGTTTTCGTGATTTTGCCGAAACACCCCTGAAAAATTACGCTTCCGGGGCCTCCAGTGCCTCGCTTGTGCCCTCCACCACGGACAGGAAATCGTCCCGCTCCATGGTCTCGTGCTCCAGAAGGTACTTTGCCACGTGCTCCAGCTGCTCCCGGCGCTCCGTCAGCAGGCTCTCACACCGGCGGCAGGCTTCCTCCACCACCCGGCGGACCTCCTCGTCGATTTGAGCAGCCACGGCCTCGGAATAGCTGCGACCCTGGCCCATGGTGCGGCCGAGGAAGACCTCATCATGGCCGGACTCAAAGGAGACGGTGCCCAGCTTGTCGCTCATGCCGTAGCTGGCCACCATTTTCCGGGCGATGGCAGTGGCCCGCTGGATGTCGTTGCTGGCGCCGGTGGAGATATCGCCCAGGCACAGCTTTTCCGCCACCCGGCCTCCCAGCAGCGCCACGATCTCGTCCTCCATATACTTCTTAGAGAGGTAGGAGCGGTCCTCCTCCGGCAGAGAGATGGTCATGCCGCCCGCCTGCCCACGGGGAACGATAGTGATCTGGCTCACCGGGTCCTGACCCGGCAGGGCGTGCATCACCACGGCGTGGCCCGCCTCGTGGTAGGCCGTCAGCTCCCGCTCATGCTGGGGAATGACCCGGCTCTTCTTCTCCGGGCCTGCGATGACCTTGATCTCGGCCTCCTTCAAATCGCCCATGGTGATGAAGCTGCGGTCCTTCCGGGCCGCCAGCAGGGCGCCCTCGTTGATGAGGTTCTCCAGGTCTGCGCCGGTGAAGCCCGCGGTGCCCTGGGCCAGCTTCCTCAGGTCCACATCCTCCGCCAGGGGCTTCCCCTTGGCGTGGACTTTCAAAATCTCCTCCCGGCCACGGATGTCCGGCAGGCCCACATAGATCTGGCGGTCAAACCGTCCGGGGCGCAGCAGGGCGGGGTCCAGAACGTCCGCCCGGTTGGTGGCCGCCAGAACGACCACGCCCTCGTTGGCGGCGAAGCCGTCCATTTCCACCAGCAGCTGGTTCAATGTCTGCTCCCGCTCGTCGTGTCCGCCACCCAGGCC
>JAGBDS010000083.1 GCA_017937405.1 Oscillibacter sp. | reverse complement strand
TAATGTTATGGATGGCGTATACTGAATTTTTCTATCCCGGCTGCGAATTGCAGCCGGGATACTTTTACCTCTCAATACCGGAACTTTATTATATCCCGGAGGACGGAGCCTGTATAGGCGCCGTTGGAGTTGACGCTTACGTCAATAACACGTACCTGTATCGTGAGCGCGGTTCTTCCCTGATAATAATAGTGGTGGAACGTTCCGCCACTATTATCTTATGACAGCCCATTCGTCGGGAGATTTGACGGTTATCGTTTTACCGCTTTAACCCATATAGCCCTTGAGCTGCTCCAGGCGCTCCTGCGCGTTGCTGGCGTCCATGATGGAAGCGCCGGAGTCGATGAAGGCGTCCAGCTTCTCACCCTCCAGGGCGCGGACGCAGGCGTCCACGGCCTTGTAAGCCATGTCGAAGCCCTGCTGGCAAACGTCCAGCGTCAGCTGGCCGTTCAGGATGGCCTCGCAGCCGGCCTGGCAGCCATCAAAGCCCAGGAACACGGTGTTCTTGAAGGCCTCGTTGCCGGCGGCGGCACGGGCTGCGGCGATTGCCATGTCCTCGTTGTTGGCACAGATGATGGCGACGCCCTCGGGATGGTTCTGCATAATAGCCTCCATGCAGGTCACAGCCTGGTCGGCCAGGGCGTTGGCGTACTGGATCTCATCGTCCAGGAAGGTGCCGCCGGCCTCGGTGACGCCGGCCCGGTAGCCGTCCATCCGGGCGGTGTTGGTGGAGTCGCCCTGCACACCGGCGATCTCAATGCAGTTGATCTCGGTCCAGCCCCGCTCCTTGGCGAGGGCCACGGCGGCCTCGCCGCCCATCTTGGCGGCGGCCTCGTTGCCGGTGCCGACGAAGGAGAGGACCTCGGGGGCGTCGATCTTGGTGTCCAGCGCGATGATGGGCTTGGTCTGGCCCTTGATCATGGTGGCCACCATGTCGGACTGCAAGGGCGCGATGACATAGCCGTCGATGTCGGCGTTGTTCATGTCGGTCTCGATCATGTTCTGCTGCTCATCGTAGGAGGTCTCAGAGGGAGGCCCCTTGATCTCCACGGTGACGTTGGGATGGTCCTTTTCGTAGGCCTCGGCGCCGGCGATGATGTACTGCCAATACTCGGAGGAGCTAGTCTTCAGAATGACGGAGATCAGATACCCGTCATCCGCTCCGGAGGCTGCCGGTGCGTCTGCCGCGGGGGCCTTTTCCGCGGTCTTGCCGCCGCAGGCGGTCAGGGACAGGGCCATGACCAAAGTCAGGGCCAATGCGAGAAATCTTTTCATGGTTGCGTTCTCCCTTTCTTCTTCCTTATTTTTTCCGGAATATCCAATTCCGGTGTTCAAATAGGGGGATAGGATCTGCTGCGCTTACTCGATCTCGCTGATCTTGACGGGACGGCCTTCCTTCAGGGACTTGGTGGCAGCCGCGGCGATGAGGATGGGGGCGAGTCCGTCTTCCCCGGTGACCTGGGTCTCCGTGCCGTTGATCACCGCCTCGGCAAAAGCCTTCTGCTCCGCCGCGAAAGCCATGGTGTACCGGTCCCACATGATCTTGTAGCAGGTGCCGGAAACGGTGCCGTCAGCGCCGTAGTAAGTGGCGTTGTTGGGGGTATCGTTCACGTCCATGACCGCGCCCTCAGAGCCGAAGACCTCCACCCGCTGGTCGTAGCCGTAGACGGCCTTGCGGCTGTTGTCGATGACGCCCATGGCGCCGTTGGCGAACTTCAGGGACACCACGGCGGTATCCACATCGCCGGCCTCGCCGATGGCGGGATCTACCAGCACGCCGCCGTAGGCGAACACCTCGGTGACCTCGGAGCCTGCCAGGAAGCGGGCCATGTCGAAGTCATGGACCATCATGTCGTAGAAGATGCCGCCGGAGACCTTCACATAGTCGATGGTGGGGGGCTCGGGGTCACGGGAGCTGATCTTCACCAGGTTGACCTTGCCGACCTTGCCCGCCCGGACGGCCTCGTAGACGGCCCGGTGGTTGTGGTCAAAACGGCGGTTGAAGCCCACCTGGAGCTTTACCCCAGCCTTTTTCGCCTCAGCGATGACTTCCTTCACCCGTTCGATGCGGTAGTCCACCGGCTTCTCTACGAACACGTCCTTTCCTGCCTGTGCCACTTTAATGGCGTACTCGGCGTGGAGATCCGTGGGGGAGCAGACCACGACGGCCTTAATTTCCGGGTCATTCAGAATCACGTTTACGTCATTGACGATGTTGGGGATGCGCAGGCGCTTCAGAAATTCCACCGTCTCCTCACTCATGAAGGGGTCGGCGATGGTCTTGATCTCCATCTCCGGGACAAACTTGGCGATGTTCTCCGCGTGGACCTTGCCGATGCGGCCGGCGCCGATGATACCGATTTTAATGGTCTTCATAATGATTTTCCTTTCTGAATATATTAAAGTTTCATGATCGCTTTCACTGCTTCCGCAGTGGTGGTCTTGGGGATCAGCTCGAAGCCCACCAGGCCGATGTAGCCGCACTCACTCAGGCAGGCAAACACGTTGGCGTAGTTGATCTCGCCGGTGCCGGGTTCGTGGCGGCCAGGGGCGTCGGCTACATGGATGTGGCCGAACTGGTCGCCGTAGGCCCGGATGTTGTCGCAGATGCTGCCCTCATTGAGCTGCATGTGGTAGGCGTCGTACAGGACCTTCAGCTTGGGGGAGCCGATGAGCCGGGTCATTTCCGCCGCCATCCGGGTGGTCTGGAGGAAGTTGCCCACATGGTCGGTGGTGATATTCAACGGTTCCAGATTCATCTGGATGCCGCTCTCCTCCGCGATTTTGGCGCACTCCAGCAGCGTGTCGTACATGGCGCAGAGCTTCACTGTGTGGGAGAGCTCGTCGTAGTGATTAATGACCACGCCGCCCTCGCCCAGGCCGTTGGAGTGGATGGTCACGCTGCGCCCGCCCACCTTTTTGGCCGCCGCCACTGACTGCTTCAAAAAGTCCAGGTAGGCCGTCTTCTGCTCCGGGTCGATGAGGGACAGCTCCGCGTCTCCATTGAAGCCGGAGATGCCGATACCCGCCTTTTCCGCGGCGGCCTTCACCGCGTCCAGGTCCTTGTCCGTCCAGCCCCAGAACTCCACAAAATCAAAACCGTCATCCTTTGCCGCCTGGAACCGCTCCAGAAAGGGAAGCTCACTGTACATGGGCTCGATACATGCGGATTTGAGAAATTTCATGTTCGTCACCGTCTTTCTGATTTATGTGCATTGCACATCTATGTGCTAAGCACAATATATGCAAAGCACGTTCCGCTGTCAATAGAAAGTTGGAAAACTTTTTAAAAATATCTGAAAATAGTCGCTTTTACTAAAATATAGCCCGTATTTTTTGCGGATTGACAATCATACAAAAATGGGTTACTATCAATATGTGCTTTTTTATAAATGCACATATATGTGAAAAAATTCCTCCCGCACAGTTCGCGGGAGGGAATATCACAGAAAATACCAACCGTAGCGCAGCGGCCATCCGGCTGCTGCGGGCCCACATTTAGGGGCGCAAAGTGTGTGAGGAGGTCCTTTATGGGTAAGAAGGCCACGATTCAAATGGTAGCGGACCTGGCGGGGGTATCCAGGGGTACCGTCGACCGCGTTTTGAATAACCGCTCCTATGTGCGCGCGGACGTCCGGGAGCGGGTCCTGGACGCCATTCGGGACACCGGGTATGTGTCTCCCCGGGAGTCCCACCAGCAGCAGATGGACGCCTCTCTTCAGCCCATCAAACTGGGCGTTCTGATGCCAAACTGGGACAACCAGTTCCTCACCGAGGTGAACCAGGGCATCCGGCAGGCCCAGGCGGAACTGGCGGACTCCCATGTGCAGGTCATCAGCCGGAAGTGTAAAACCGACCTGGCCCAGGAAGCCATCGACCTGCTGGAGGAGCTGCGGGCCGAGGGGGTCTACGGCCTTGCGGTGTGTACGCTGAACGACCCTTCCATTGAGGAGCGCGTCTCCGCGCTTGCGGACGAGGGCATCCCCTGTATCACCTTTAACTCCGACCTGCCCGGCAGCCGCCGTCTGTGCTTTGTGGGACAGGACATCCGAAAGACCGGCCGCGTCGCCGCGGGGCTGATGAGCAAATGCGTGGAAAAGGAGGATATGATCCTCGCCACAGTGGGTAACCTCAAATTTGACGGCCACTGGCAGCGGCTGGACGGCTTCCGGACCAGAATGCGGGAACTGAACTTTCCAGAAAGCCATATCGTCATCCGGGAGACCTTCAACGACTATGAGACCACGCTCCACATCGTACAGAACGCCATCCAGCAATATCCCAATCTGCGGGGCGTCTATATGGCGAATCACAATGTCTCAGCCTGCGCCGCAGCGATCAAAAGCGCCGGGAAAAAGGGGACGGTCCATGTGGTCTGCCACGACATTAACGAGAGCATCCGTCATCTTCTGCTGGAAGGCAGCGTGGACTTTACCATTCCCCAGAATTTCACCCAGCAGGGCTACGCGCCGCTGATGCTGCTGCGGGATATCGTGCGGAAAAGGAATCCTGTGGCGCTGAACAGCTTTACCAGCCAAATCGACGTTCTCTGCGCGGAGAACCTGCCGGAAGACGGCCTTTTTGCAAAATAAAAGTTCCGAAACATCATAAAAAAGTCATGGAGAATTGCCTGAAATGGCAATTCTCCATGACTTTTATCTCGCGCTTCGCTCAGGTCACAGCCGGGTCACCACGGGGATGACCATGGGGCTGCGTTTTGTGTTTTTGAACAGGTAGCTGCTGACGGCGGACTTCACCGCGCCTTTCAGCTCGCCGTCGTCCCGGCTGCGCTTGCGGGAGACGGAGGTGGCGGCGTCCAGGGCCACGGACTGCAGTTCCTTCATCAAATCGCCGGACTCCTTCACATAGATGAAGCCCCGGGTGACGATCTCCGGCTCGCTGAGCAGGTCGCCGTTGTGGCTGGAGACGGGCAGCACGACGACCACCATGCCGTCCTCGGCCAGGCGCTTGCGGTCCCGCATGACCACGGCACCCACGTCGCCAACGCCCGCGCCGTCCACATAGATCTCGCCGGCGGGTACGGAACCATTGAGCTTCAGGGTCTTGGTGGTCATTTCAATGACGGAGCCGTTGTCCGCGATGGCGATGTGGTTGCGCTCCATGCCCATGTCCTGGGCCAGCTGGCTGTGGATCTGCAGCATCCGCTGCTCGCCGTGGAGGGGGACGAAGAAACGGGGCTTCGTCAGGGCGTGGATAATTTTCAGCTCCTCCTGGCAGGCGTGGCCGGAGACGTGGAGGATGTCGGCCTTGTTGTAGACCACCTTCACGCCTTTGCGGAACAACTCGTTGATGACCCGGCCCACCGTCACCTCGTTGCCGGGGATGGCGGAGGCGGAAATGATGACTTTATCGCCCGCACCCAGCTCCACCTGCTTGTGGGTGGAGAAGGCCATGCGGTACAGGGCGCTCATCTCCTCGCCCTGGCTGCCGGTGGTGACGATGACCTGCTTGTTCTTGGGCAGGCCCTTGATCTTGTTGATGTCCATGAGGGTGTTCTTGGGCACCTTCATGTAGCCCAGTTCTGTGGAGACCTTCATCATGTTCTCCATGCTCCGTCCGGTGACGGCCACCTTGCGGCCGCATTGGGCGGCGGCGTCCAGCACCTGCTGGATGCGGTGAACATTGGAGGCGAAGGTGGTGACGATGATGCGCTCGTCGCAGTTCTGGAACTGGCGGGTAAAGGTGGCACCCACCGTCTTTTCGGAGGGTGTAAAGCCGGGACGCTCCACATTGGTGGAGTCGGCGCACAGGCACAGGACGCCCTCCTTGCCCAGCTCGCCCAGCCGGGCCAGGTCGATAACCTCCCCATCAATGGGAGTGGAGTCGATCTTGAAGTCGCCGGTGTGGACGACAGTGCCCATCTTGGTGTGGATGGCGAAGGCTACGGAGTCGGCGATGGAGTGGTTCACGTGGATGAACTCCACGGTGAACTTGCCCGCCCGGACGCTCTTGCCCGGCTCCACGGTGATGAGCTTGGTGGACTTCACCAGCTGGTGCTCCTCCAGCTTCAGCTTGATGAGGCCGGCGGTAAAGCGGGTGCAGTAGATGGGCATGTTCACCTGCTTGAGCACGTAGGGGATGGCGCCCACATGGTCCTCGTGGCCATGGGTGATGAACAGGCCGCGGATGCGGGCACGGTTCTTGATGAGGTACGTCACATCGGGGATGATGCAGTCGATGCCGTACATGTCGTCCCCGGGGAAGGCCATGCCGCAGTCCACCACGATGATCTCCCCGCCATACTCATAGGCGGTCATGTTCTTGCCGATCTCGTTGAGGCCGCCCAGGGGGATGATTTTCAGTTTTTCTGCCATAAAAATAAAATACTCCTTTATTCAAACGGTATGTAAGGGAAGCTCTGGATAAATCAACATGTGCAGATTTGCGTCGGAAATTGTCACTGACAAGGAAGAAAAGTGCGGAAATACTTTGTGTATTTTAAGCTTTTCTGACGAAGTTCAGTGGAAATTTCCGGCGTGAAGATGCGTGTGGGGATTTAATCAGAGGTTCCCTAAGTCCCCCGGAAGGCGAAGATGACGCAAAAAAGCGGCTGAAAAGCGCACGCAAAGTAAAGACGTCCGATTCCCGCCCGGCCCCGTTCCGCCGGTGGGGAGTACGGTCACGTCATCCCAAACATTCCATATGGGGTTGTTCTATTTGACTGACGGCTTCCACACGGCGCGCCAGTGAAATACATGAAAAACAGCGGAGAAGCCACGCTCCTCGACGCTTGACCTGATATAGTATAGCACGGGAAATCGGGTTTGTATACAAAAATTTTGCGTTATGGGTACTTTCGACAGAAAAACCACCGAATTTTCATCTGCCGTACGGCTTGACAAACAGTAAAAGTGTGATATTCTGTGTACGTTAACAGATGAAAGGAGGAGAGCCATGCGGGCAACCATTAAAATGATCGCGGAAAAGGCGGGAGTGTCCATCGGCACCGTGGACCGGGTGCTCCACGACCGCCCCTATGTGAAGGCCGAGGTCAAGGAGCGGGTGCTTCAGGTCATGGAGGAGCTGGAGTACCGGCCAAACCGCATGGCCAGCGCTCTGGCCATGAGCGGCACCGCCCGGCGGCTTACCTTCATCCAGCCCGGCTGGGTCAGTGATTATATCCGGGGTGAGATGGAGGCCGGGGTGACCCGGTTCCTGGAGGAGCGCCGGGACTACAACGTGACGGTAGATGTCCGCACCTACCCTGAGGGAGACATGGCGGAGTGCCTGACGCTGGTGGACCAGGCGGTGGATGAGGGTGCCCAGGCTGTGGCGCTGTGCGCCTCCGACTGCCCGGAGGTCCGGGCCAAGCTGGAGGAATTGGCGAAGAAAAACATCCCTGTGGCCACCTACAACTCCGATATTGCCGGGGCGCCCCGGCTGTGCTATGTGGGCGAGGATGCCCGCCACGCCGGACGGGTGGCGGGGGAAATTGCTGCCAAATTCCTGCGGCCCGGCGAGCCGTACTTGCTGGCTTACGCCGGTCCCGCTTACGCGGGCCACAAGGGCAGGGCGGACGGCTTTCTGGAGCGGCTGGAGGAGTTGGGCCTCCGGCGGGAGGACTGCCGGGTGGCCTTTACCCACAACGATTACGCCGAGACCTACCGGGTGGTGCGTCAGGCGCTGTACGAGGAGCGGTCGCTGCGCTATATTTACATGGTGACGCTCAGCGTTCCCGGCTGCGTGGACGCCATCCGGGCCTCCGGGCGGGAGGGACATGTCCGTATCCTGGCCCACGACAATGGACCGGACATTTGCCGTCTGCTGCGGGAGGGCGCTGTGGACTTTACCATCGGCCAGGACCTGGCCTACCAGAGCTATCAGGCTTTGCACTTGCTGTTCCGGGCCGTGGCGGAGCATAAGCTGCCGGAGAAGGACTGCTATTATCCTGCCAGCCCTATTTTGAACGCGGAGACGATTTAAATATGCAGACAGCAACGGGGGACAGATGTCCCCCGGCTGTTTGAATATTTCTGTGTACGCACACAGGATGGAGGAGTCATATGAAACAAGCAAAAAAATTGCCGGCGGCGGTGCTGGCGCTCATCGGCCTGAGCTTTGCGCTGGGCGCCTGCGAATACGTGGTGGTGGCTATCCTGCCGGATATCGCCGCGGGGCTGGAAGCTGATCTGGGGGCGGCGGGTAAGCTGGTGAGCGTGTTTGCTGCCGGGTATGCCATCGGCACGCCTATCCTGATGGCCGCCGCGGGCCGGGTACCCAAGTACCGGCTGCTGATGGCATTGCTGGCGCTGTTTCTGGCGGCCAACGCCGCCAGTATGCTGGCGCCGAATATGACAGTGTTGTATCTGTCCCGGATGGCGGCGGCGGTGATGACCGGGACTCTGACGGCAGTCATCTTCCTGTTCGTCCGGGAAGTGACGCCTCCTGCCCAGAGTGCCCGGGCGGTGTCTCTGGTCTACGCCGGGATGTCTCTTGCCACAGTGGTGGGCAATCCCCTGAACAAGCTCATCTGCCGGTATCTGGGCTGGCGGGCAGCCTTTGGGATGATCTTGGCGGTGGGGGCGGTGCTGTTGCCCATCCTGGCCCGGCTGCTGCCCCGCCGCATCACCGAGCCGGCGGCAGACAGCGGCTTCTTCCGCCAGTTTACCGTCCTGCGGGACGGCCGCTATACGCTCAGCGTGCTGATGACCGTGTGCTGCTATGGTGCCACGTATGTGGTCTACACCTATCTGACTCCCATTTTGACGGACGTGCTGGGGGTTGGGGAGACCGCCGTCAGCCCTCTGCTGATGATAGTGGGTCTGTGCTGCGTGGGCAGCAACCTGCTGGCGGGCTGGGTGGGTGCCCATGGCGGTATCCGGCGGACACCGCTGGTGCTGCTGGGGCAGGCGGTGCTGTTCGCCGCTATGCCCGCCTTGCTGGGAGGGCGGTGGACGGGCCTTGCCGCCATGCTGGCGATGTGCCTGCTGATGTATGCCCTGAGCACCCCGGTGCAGCTCCACGCCCTGGAGCTGTCCGCCAAAGAGCACCCCTACGCCGCAAGCCTCTGCGCCTCCACGCTGTCCGTGGCGGCGAATATCGGCGTCGCTCTGGGTTCCTTCGCCAGCAGCGGCCTCCAGGAGGCCGTGGGCCTGCGGGCCCTGGGGTGGCCCGCCGCCGTGTTCGCCCTGGCGGGGCTAGGTCTGAACCTTTTGCTCCTCCGTGCCTGCCGTGTATCCCGCTTCCCGGGCAATCAAAATATTTGACTGCCTTTTCTCCTTTTCGAGGCAGCACCGCCGTTTGAATGCCGGCGGTGCTGCTTTTTATAGTATCAATGATAGAAGTATCACTCTTGCTTCTTTTGACGGAAAATGTTATACTAATAAAATCTATCAGTATGTTTTCCGGTAGAAGGAGCGTTGCGTATGAATAACAAAAAACTCTCACGCTTGCTGGAACCGAATTTAAAGCTGTATTTCCTGTGCCTGCTGGCCTTTGCCCTGGCCGCCGCCGCGGTGAGCTGGCCCCTGGCCCTGGCGGAGGGCCTTGCCACGGTGGCACTGTACGTCTACTCTTCGGAGGTGAACAAAAAGCGCCGCCAGGGCATTCTGCAGTACATTGACAGCGTGACCGGCAGCGTGGATACCGCCAGTAAATCCACTCTCATCAACTCCCCCCTGCCCATCATGGTCTTCCGCCCCGACACCGGGGAGGTCATCTGGAGCAACGAGCACTTCCTCCAGCTGGCGGGAGTCCGGGAGCACCTGTTCGAGATAAAGGTGGAGGACGCCGTGCCCAACTTCCCGGCCCAGTGGCTGCTGGAGGGCAAGCAGGAGTGCCCCGAGCGGGTGGACATGAACGGCCGCCGCTTCCGGGTGTACGGCAGTCTCGTCCGGGCCAAGGGACGGGGCGGCGAGCAAAATCTGGTGGCGACCACCTACTGGGTGGACACCACCGAGGCCGACGAGCTGAAAGAGGTCTACACCGCCACCCGGCCCGTCCTGGCCATCATGATGGTGGATAACTACGAGGACCTGATGAAGTCCTGCCCTGACACCCAGCGCAGCGCCGTTCTGGCTCAGATCGACGAAAAGCTGAACAACTGGGCGGCGGCTGGTGACGGCTTGCTGCTGAAAACCGAGCGGGACCGCTATCTGTTCATTTTTGAGGAACAGTATTATGCCCACTTCGTGGAAGAGAAGTTCTCCGTCCTGGACGCCATCCGGGACATCAAGGTGGGCGAGGGCGTCCACCCCACGCTGTCCATCGGCATGGGCAAGGATGTGGACGGCATTCCGGAGCTGTATAAGAACGCCAACCTCTCCGTGGAGATGGCCTTGAGCCGGGGCGGCGACCAGGCTGTCGTCCGCAACAAGGTGGACTTCGAGTTTTACGGCGGCCGGGCCAAGAGCACGGAAAAGCGCACCAAGGTAAAATCCCGGGTCATGGCAAACGCCCTCAGCGAGTTGATGATGGACGCCTCTGAGATCTACGTCATGGGCCACAGCTTTGCGGACATGGACGCCGTGGGCGCCGCCGTGGGCGTGTGCTGCGCCGCCCGGAAGCTGGGCAAGCGGGCCCAGATCGTCATTGACCTGGAGCACAACGCGGCGGGAGCCGTTCTCAGCCGCCTGCGGGCGGTGCCAGAGTACAGCGGTGTGTTCGTCTCCCCGGCGGACGCCTTTTTGAAGATGCGCCCCGGCGCCCTGCTGGTGGTGGTGGATACCAACCGCCCCAACATGGTGGAGAGCCAGCAACTGCTGGAGAGCTGCAACCGGGTGGCGGTCATCGACCACCACCGCCGGGCCGCCAGCTATATCGAAAACGCGGCTTTCAGCTTCCACGAGCCCTACGCCTCTTCGGCGGCGGAGCTGGTGACAGAGCTGCTGCAATATATGGTGGAGCCCGCCGACCTTCTGCGGGACGAGGCGGAGGCTTTGCTGGCCGGCATCGTGTTGGACACGAAGCACTTCACTCAGCGCACCGGCGGCCGGACCTTTGAGGCGGCGGCGTTCCTGCGCCGGGCGGGCGCCGATACGGCGGATGTCCAGCGGCTGTTCCAGAACGACCTGAACGACATGATCTCCCGCTACGACATCATCCGCCGGGCGGAGATGTACCGGGACGACATCGCCCTGGCGGTCATTCCCCAGGACGGCGTGGACCGCATCGCCGCGGCCCAGGCCGCCGACGAGCTGCTGACCCTCAAGGGCGTGAAGGCGTCCTTCGTGGTGTACACCAACGGCGACAACGTGCTGATGTCCGCCCGGTCTCTGGGCGAGATCAACGTCCAGGTCATTCTGGAGGCCCTGGGCGGCGGCGGAAACTCCACCACCGCCGGAGGCAAGGTGGAGAACGCCAGCGTGCTGGATGTGCGCCAAAAGCTGACCGAAGCCATCGACGACTATTTCGAGAAATAACGATATTATAATAAGGAGAAGAACCCATGAAAGTGATTTTACAGCAGGACGTGAAGGGCCAGGGCAAAAAAGGCCAGATGGTGGAGGTCTCCGAGGGCTACGCCCGGAATTTCCTCCTGCCCCGGAAGCTGGCTATTGTCGCCACCACCGACGCCATCAACACCATGAATCTGAAGGAGAAGGCCCGGAAAGCCGAGGAGGCCCGCCAGAGGGCCGAGACCGAGGCCACCGCCGAGAAGCTGAAGGAGTGCATGGTGAAGCTCACCGCCAAGGCGGGCAACGGCGGCCGCCTGTTCGGTGCCGTCACCACCAAGGAGATCAGCGAGGGCTTGAAGGCCCAGTTCAATATCGACATCCCTAAGCAGAAGCTGGTGCTGGAGGAGCCCATCAAGGCGTTCGGAAGCTATCAGATCAAGGCCAAGCTGGGCTTTGAAGTTGTGGGCACGGTGTACGTGTCTGTGTTTGAGGAGAAGTAATTTTTCTCCCTCCTCAGGGGGAGACGGGGGGAGGGGGGAGAGGTCTTTGGCGCAAAGACCCCTCCCCCTGCGACCCCCTCCAGAAACGTGGGGGCGTTTCGACTTCAACACCGTCGCGGCACTGCGATTCCCGGCCCCTTTGGGGCCGCCAATCGCGCCGCTTCCTCGAAACAGGCTCGCTTTATCCGCCGCTGGCGGCGCTTCGCCTGTTTCCCCCACACCCCCTAACGACACAAAGGGGCGGGGCTGCGGCCCATCCCCTTTGGATTCCCCTCCCGGGGATAGGAAACGGCAGCGCTGAGCGAAGCGGGGAGCGCGGAAAGAGAAGCGGGGGCTATACGTTGACCACCCCGAAAGCCGCACTGCGCCCCAAATGCGGGGAAGCACTATCTCTGTTCCCCAAGACTGGGGCGCACCCGGTAGGAGACTGCCCTATTACGGGGGCACCGTCTCGCACGACCCCCATACATGTCTAAACCTGCCCAAAGGGCAGGATTTGGACACCAACGCGCCTTTCTTTTCCACCGCTGCGGCGGCGACTTTTCTTTGGGCGCAACCCAAAGAAAAGTGGGGGCCGCATCCCCCCGTCCCCCGAGGGGGACATATAGAACCACACATGGAGGTGACCCCCTATGGCAATGGAAGACCTGCTGCTCCGCCAGATGCCCCACTCCCTGGAGGGCGAGCAGGCGGTGCTCGGCTCCATGCTCATCGACGCCGACTGCGTCAAGGACGTGATGGACAAGCTCCGTCCCTCGGACTTCTACCTGCGGCAGAACCGGGAGATCTTCGAGACCATCTACTCCATGTTCACCTATGCCAAGCCCATCGACGGCATCACCGTCTGCGAGGAGATGCAGAAGAACGGCACCTACGACGACCAGACCACCCGCTCCTACCTGGCGCAGCTCATGGAAATCACCCCCACCAGCGCCAACGTCATGGAGTACGCGGCCATCGTCCGGGACAAGGCCCTCCTCCGGGGCGTGGCCCAGGCCGCGGCGGACATCACCGCCATGGTGCAGGAGGGCGTGGGCGAGGCCAGCGACATTCTGGAGGCCGCCGAGCAGAAGGTGTACGCCATCCGCCGGGGCCAGAGCGCCCAGGACATGGTGCCTCTGCGGCAGGTGCTGCCGGACGTGCTGGACCGTTTGAGCGAGATGAGCGAGAGCGAGAACCACCTGCCCGGCCTGTCCACTGGCCTTTCCGCCGTGGATAATAAAATCACCGGATTGAACAAGTCCGACCTCATTCTGCTGGCCGCCCGTCCCGGCATGGGCAAGACCTCGTTTGCCTTGAACGTGGCGCTGAACGTGGCAAAGCACTCCAAAAAGACCGTGGCGGTGTTCTCCCTGGAAATGTCCCGGGAGCAGTTGGCTACCCGGCTGCTTTCTTCCGAGGCGCTGGTGGAGAACACCCGCCTGAAAACCGGTGCCCTGCGGGAGACCGACTGGGAGAAGATCGCCGCCGCCGCCACGCTGCTGAATAAGGTGGACATCCGCATCGACGACAACCCCATGCTGTCCGTGGCGGACATGAACGCCAAGTGCCGCCGCCTGGACAACCTGGGCTTGGTGGTCATCGACTACCTGCAGTTGATGACCTCCGCCGGGGGCAAGGGAAACAGCGGCGAGAACCGCCAGCAGGTGGTCAGCGATATGTCCCGTATGCTGAAAATCATGGCAAAAGAACTGAACGTCCCGGTCATCTGCCTGAGCCAGCTCTCCCGCGCCAACGAGAAGCGGGATGACAAGCGGCCCATGCTGTCGGACCTCCGTGAATCCGGCGCCATCGAGCAGGACGCGGACATCGTTCTGTTTTTGTACCGGGACGACTATTATAATGAAGACTCCGAAAAGCACAATATCGCTGAGTGCATCGTGGCGAAGAACCGCCACGGCGAGACGGGCAAGGTAGAACTGCGGTGGATGCCTGAGTATACCCAGTTCTCCACCCTGGATAACCGCTATGACGACGATGAATGAGCTGACAGCGGCGGCGGAGTTCCTGCGCCGTAAGTTCCCACACGGCGGACGGATACTGTGCGCCGTGTCCGGCGGACTGGACTCCATGTGTTTGCTGGACTATATGACCCGGCAGAGCGGCTTTTCCGTGGCCGTCGCCCACTTCAACCACCGTTTACGGGGGGCGGAAGCAGACCGGGACGAACAGTTCGTCCGGGACTTTTGCGCCCATCACCGCATCCCCTTTGTCTCCGGCAACGGCGACACCCATGCCCTGGCGGAGCGGGAGGGCCTTTCCGTCGAGGAGGCCGCCCGGCGGCTACGGTACGAATTTTTACAGGAGACGGCGGAGAAGAACGGCGCCGATGCCATTTTCACCGCCCACCACGCCGACGACAACGCGGAGACGGTGCTTTTGAATCTGGTCCGGGGCACCGGCTCGGCGGGGCTGGCGGGTATCCCCCAGGTGCGGGGGAACCTGTGCCGCCCCTTCCTGCGCATCCCCCGGGCGGAGCTGGCGGATTACGCCGCCGCCCATGGCATCCCTCATGTGGAGGACTCCACCAACGAAGACCCGGAGGCTGCCGCCCGGAACGCCCTGCGGAGCACGGTGATGCCGGTGCTGCGGCAGCTGAACCCGCGGTTCGCGGAAAACATCGCCCGGACCTCCGCTATTTTGCGGGAGGAGAGCGACGCCCTGGAATCCATGGCCCGGGGTCTGACAGAGCAGGCCAAGGAGCTGCCCGACGGCGTCGCCATCCCCTGTCTGATGCTGATGGACGTCCCCAACGCGGTGGCGGAGCGGACGATTTTGCAGCTCATGGCCCAGACCGCCGGACACCGGAAAGACCTGACCGCCGCCCATGTGGTGGCGGTGCTGGACCTGGCCCGGGGACGGACGACGGAGGCGGAGGTGTCCCTGCCCTACGGCATGACGGCCCGGCGGAAGAAATACACCCTGGAAATCACCCAAAAGCCGGCCCGGCCCGCAGGCCAGTCCATTTCGGCGGGCGATTCCGTGGATTTTGACGGGACGGTGGTGAGCCTTTCCGAACAGAATTTCCCCGGTGCGCTGCCCGTCGGCCTCCCGGCGGGAGCGGCCCTGACCGTTACAAGCTGGCGGCCCAGCGACTGGCTGCGGCTGCCCGGCAGCCGGGGAAAGCGCAGCTTCAAGCGACTGTGCGCCGAGCGAGGGCTGACCCCGGAGGAGCGGGACGCCCTGCCGGTGCTGCGGGTGGGGGAGACCCACGCCGCCGACCCTGTGTTCGGCGTTCAACCGGATTTCGCACCGTGCTCCGGGAAAGAGACGGTGTTTGTAAAATTTACAAAAAAGACAGAGGAGAGGGACTATGAGAAGTGAGATGGAAAAGGACATCCTGAAGGTCCTGGTGACGGAAGAGGAGCTGAAGGCCCGTATTCAGGAGATGGGCGACGCGCTGTATGAGAAGTTTGAGGGCAAGAACCCCCTGTTCCTCAGCGTGCTGAAGGGCTCCTTCGTATTCATGGCGGACCTGGTCCGGGCTTGCCAGCTCAAGAGCGATGTGGAGTTCATCGCTGTCAGCTCTTACGAGAATGCCACCGCGTCCTCCGGCCGGGTGAAGATCAACCATGACATCCAGCAGGACATCACCGGCCGGCACCTCATCATCGTGGAGGACATCCTGGACTCCGGTAACACCCTGGCCTTTTTGAAGGAGTACTTCATGACCAAGGGCGCCGCCTCCATCACCATCGTGACGCTGCTGGATAAGCCTTCCCGCCGGGAGAAGGCCATCACCGCCGACCTGGCAGGCTTTGTGGTGCCCAATGAGTTCGTGGTGGGCTATGGCTTGGACTACTGCCAGCAGTACCGCAACGTGCCCTACATCGGTGTTTTGAAGCCCGAGGTCTACGCCGACTAAATATTTGATTCCCCCAAAGGAGGGACTGTTTTGACAAAGCAGAACCGCGCATCCAATTTCAGCCTGCTGTTCCTGGCGCTGGTGATATTCCTGTGCATGAACTGGATATGGCAGCTCAATGGTAAGGAGGACCGGGTGTCCTACGCAGAGCTGCGCCAGCAATTCCAGCAGGAAAACGTGGAGTCCTTTCGCTTCACCGACCAGCATACACTGGAAGTGACCCTCTACCGGGAGGTGGGCGGCAGCAAGACCATCCGCTACCGGGTCTACGACTTTGATGTGTTCTATCAGGACTTCCACGAGCTCATCGAGGCCCAGGACGCCAAGGACATCATCAAAGACTACGACTATCCGCCGCCGGAGACCACCAACTGGTTAGAACTGCTGCTCCCCTGGGTGCTGACGGCGGTGGTGCTGGGGCTGATGTGGTACTTCCTCATGGCCCGGGCACAGGGCGGCATGGGGCCGGACCGCATGGCCAAATTCGGCGCGGCCCGGACCCGTGGCCTCAGCGAAAAGGACAAAAAGGTCACCTTTGACGATGTGGCCGGCGCCGACGAGGAGAAGGAGGAGCTCCAGGAGATCGTGGAGTTCCTGAAGGACCCCCAGCGGTTTATGAACCTGGGGGCCCGCATCCCCAAGGGCGTGCTGCTGGTGGGCCCTCCGGGCACCGGCAAGACCCTGCTGGCCAAGGCCGTGGCCGGGGAGGCCGGGGTGGGCTTCCTGTCCATTTCCGGCTCCGACTTCGTGGAGCTGTATGTGGGCGTGGGCGCCAGCCGCGTCCGGGACCTGTTTGAGCAGGCGAAGAAGACCGCCCCCTGCATCGTGTTCATCGACGAGATCG
>JAGBDS010000082.1 GCA_017937405.1 Oscillibacter sp. | reverse complement strand
GACGGCTTCCGGGGCAAGGCCGGCGAGGGCCTGACCGCCCAGCACGCCTACGAGATCGGCCGCTTTTTGGGCTGGTACTACGGCCGGAATGAGCGGGCCCGCATCGTGGTGGGCAAGGACACCCGCCGCTCCAGCTACATGCTGGAGTACGCCATCAGCGCTGGCATGGCCGCCTCCGGGGCGGAGGTGTATCTGCTGCACGTGACCACCACGCCCTCCGTGTCCTACGTCACCCGGACCGACGGCTTTGACTGCGGCGTGATGATCTCCGCCAGCCACAACCCCTTCTACGACAACGGCATCAAGCTGATGAACCGGGAGGGCGAGAAAATGGACGAGGCCACCATCGCCCTGGTGGAGGACTACCTGGATGGCAAGCTGGAGTTGGACGGCCGGAAGTGGCAGGAGCTGCCCCTGGCTACCGGGGAGGGCGTGGGCGCCATCGTGGACCACAGCGCCGGACGGAACCGCTATATCGGCTATCTCATTTCTCTTGCAATGTACTCCTTCAAGGGTAAGAAGGTGGCGCTGGACTGCGCCAACGGCAGCGCCTGGCAGATCGCGCCCAGCGTGTTCAAGGCCCTGGGCGCTGACGTCTACGTCATCAACGACCATCCCGACGGACTGAACATCAACACCGGCTGCGGCTCTACCCACATCGCGGGCTTGAAGCAATACGTCAAGGAGCACGGGATGGACGTGGGTTTCGCCTTTGACGGCGACGCGGACCGGTGCCTTGCCGTGGACGAGAAGGGCAATCTGGTGGACGGCGACCAGATCATGTACCTCTACGCCTGCTACATGAAGGAGCGGGATAAGCTGGTGAACAACACGGTGGTCACCACGGTCATGAGCAACTTCGGCCTGTACAAGGCGCTGGACGAGGCCGGCATCGCCTACGAGAAAACCAAGGTGGGCGACAAGTACGTCTACGAGAACATGGTCCAGAACGGCCACCGCATCGGCGGCGAGCAGTCCGGCCATATCATCTTCTCCAAGTACGCCCGGACAGGCGACGGTATTCTGACCGCATTGAAGGTCATGGAGGTCATGCTGGCGAAGAAGATGCCTCTGAGCCGTCTGGCGGAGGGCATGACCGTCTATCCCCAGGTGCTCATCAACGTGCGGGTGAAGGACAAGAAGGAGGCCCAGGAGGACAGCGATGTCCAGGCGGCGGTGCAGGCCGTGGCGGTTGAACTGGGCGACACCGGACGCATCCTGGTACGGGAGTCCGGCACGGAGCCGGTGGTCCGGGTCATGGTGGAGGCCGAGAGCCGTGAGCAGTGCCAGACGCTGGCAGAGCGGGTCGTGGATGTTATCAAGGAAAAGGGCCACGCCGTCTGATTTTTGCGTGAAAACACGTGAATACCCCTGCCCATGGAGGTTCCATGAGGCGGGGGTATTTTCATGACATCATTTCGACCAGTTTCCCCTTGACTGCATGACATTATGATGTCATAATAGTTTTCAGAAAACGACATCAAAACGTCGCATTTACGGAGGAACTGTCGATGGAGCAGGAAAAAAAGGTAAAGCTGCTGGTCTACGCCACGGAGGACGAGCGTGCCCGCATCAAAATGGCCGCCGCCAAGCTGCACATGAGCATGAGCCAGCTCATTCTGGATAGTGTTCTGGAACAGGTCGCCAGCATTGAGGAGCTGGAAAAGAACGGGGGTGCCCAGGCATGAAGACCATTGCTGTCATGAACCAGAAGGGCGGCACCGGCAAGACCACCTCCGCTATCAACCTGGCAGGCGAACTGGTGCGCCGGGGCAAGAAAGTCCTCATTGTGGACATGGACACCCAGGGCAACGCCACCAGCAACCTCTCTCTCACGGAAGTCCCGGGCGCCACGCTGACGGACGTCATCGTCAGCAAGTCCGCTACGGTGGCGGACACCATCTGCCGCACCAGTACCGAAAACCTGGACCTCATCCGTGGCGGCAGTCTCCTGGCTCCGGCCCTGGCCTCCATGCAGGAGATGCCCTTCGGCCGGGACACCACCCTGCGCCGCCTGCTGCCGCAAATTCCCGATACTTACGACTACGTGTTCTTTGACTGCTCCCCGTCTCTGGAGAGTTTGTTCAATATCAACGTGCTGGTGGCCGTCCAGTACGTCCTCATCCCCATCAAGGTGGATAAGAACTCCATCGAGGGCTACGACGTGATGCTGGAGACCATCCAGTCCGTCCGGGAGATCGCCAACCCCGACATTCGGGTGCTGGGCATCTTTATGACCGCCGTGGAGACCGGGTCCTCCCTGGACCGGGAGATGATCGCCAATTTCCCCTCCATGCTGCCGGAGCTGGCCTTCAAGAGCTACATCCGCAAGAACATCGACGTGAAGAAGGCGCCGCTGGCCCTCCAGCCCCTGTGCTTCTTCTCCCCCCGCTGCACCGCCACCGCCGACTACGCCGCGCTCTGTGACGAGATGCTGGCGAGAATGGGGGGCTGACAAATGGCGAAGAAAAGTCCCTCTATCTTCTCCACCCTGCAAAAGACCACGGAGAACGCCAGCGCCGCCAACGGCGAGCTGACCCGTCAGCTTCCCACCGACGCCCTGGTGGACAATCCCCTGAACCGCTTCTCCATGGCGGAGGACGAGGAATTCCTCTCCACCATGCGCTCCGTGGAGCAGGACGGTTTTCTGGAGGACATCGTGGTCACGCCCCACACGGATAACACCTGGCGCATCATCAGCGGACACCGCCGTGTCATGGCCGCCCGGAGGCTGGGCAAGGCCACCGTTCCCTGCAAGGTCCGGCGTTACCCGGACAAGCTGTCCGAGCTGCGGGCGCTGATGGGCGCCAACGTCCACCGGCGCAGCATCACCCCCTTTGACATGGCCCGCCAGCTTGAGACCCTGCGGGACACTCTGGCGGAGGAGGGCCAGCTGCCGGAAAACGTGAAGGAGCAATCGGAGCTGATGGCCGCCCAGAGCGACCTGAGCCGGGCCACCGTGGAGCGGTATCTGGACCTTTTGAATCTGGACGAGACCATGACGGCCTGGGCTGAGCGGGGCGACATGACCATGACGGACGCCTATGAGATGGCCCGCCAGAAAAACGTCCACCTCCAGCTGGTGGTGGAGGAATACGTTGCCAAGAACGACGCCAAGGGGGACTTCCCGGGCCTTGTCCACCGGGCCATCGCCTGGGCCAAGGCCGCCGAGCTGCCGCCTCCCCCGCCGAAAGCCGCCCCGGCGGCCAACCCCCTGCGGACGGTGGATTCCTTCGGCCGCGCCGTCCGCCGCTCCACTGCCCAGCTGAAGGCGCTGGATTTCTCCGCCGACGTGGACAAGACGACGGCCCGGAAGAAGCTGGACACCTGCCTGCAAAACCTTGAGGAGCTCCGCCGCACGGTGGAGGCCCTGAAAGCCGGGCTGGAGGAGTGAACACCCGTCCCAAAAAGCAAGCAAAAATCGCCGGTCCATGACTCTGTGGACCGGCGATTGCCGTAATGCTTCCTGTTTATTCGGCTGATTCCAGCTTAGCAATAGAAGGAGTATGACTGATGACCTTTTTTAATTATACATCTATGAACGGGCACACAGGAAAAACGTTTTCTGAATTGCAGTTTGAATGCTTTTTGACCCTCAAAAAGCATCTCATGGACTACCTGCTCTGTGCGGAAAGTTCTTATAGTCCCGAGCCGGCCGATTACTGGAAAAAAATTGCCCAAATGATGCCGAATGTCTTATCAAGCTGTGATACCATAGATTATCGTGATCCGATCATGACAGATTCCTATGCCATTTGTCATCTGTTGGATCGATACCACCGTTTTCAGCTCATGCAGGAATTCTTGCTGAACCAGAATCTTACCATGCGGAAAGTCCATAAGCCGACCGATATTTTAGATGTTGGCACAGGCCCCGCGCCCGCCCTATTCGCGTTCTCAGATTTTTACAATATTCTGAATGAAATCGCCGGGGAGAAAAAATACGCGTGCCGTCAGGATTACGTGGAGCAAAGCAGCGCGTTCCGTCAATTTCTTCATCGTTTCTGTGAGTTGCCCGATTGCGCGTATGCCGTTCCGTTTCACCTGGGCTCTTTCAGAGATTTTTCAGACATTCAGTTTGACGAAAAATACTATGAGCCAGGCAAAGGTCATCGCACGCGGAAGTATCGCTATGATATGATCATCTTCAGCAACTTCCTTACCTCCCAAGAGGGCGTAAAGAAATTCAAAAAAGAACTGCGTGAAGTATGCAGAGCAGTCAGAAATCATGGGCTGATACTCGTAGTGGGGGCATCTGCATCTCAGAGTCAAAAATACCGAGACACCTATGATGCGTGTGACTCCGTGATCCTACGCCCATTTAGAAACCGCCTTTTCGTGGGAAATTGGGAAAAAATATTACGCCATAAATTCGTGTATAACTATGCCGATGCCTACGGAAGTGAGCTGCGGGAATTCTATCAATTGATCCAGCAGAAAATAGAGAAGTTCAATGCCCCAGAAGAAATCCCGCCTAAAACAAAAGATTTCTTGACAGGAAGGATTCAAAATACCCCCGAAAAAATCGCGGAAGACGGTTGGTCGGGAGTGCCTTGGGATCTATCCATCTATCAAAAACACTCTCGTCCCGCTCGGAACTCCAATCGGTCATTGCGTTGAAAGATTGTCTGACTTTCGGGGCAGTGCAAAGCGGAAGGATTGCTTACTTTGCGTACGGTCATACAACAACGCACACTCTATGCGTGGCTGCCCACCGGGCGGCCATCACTTTATCTGCAACTCTCAGTCCTTCAGGCAGCCGACTGGCACCACATACACGCCGTCCATACGACGGTATGCAAAATCCCCAACTCCCGTCAATACCATCAGGAAAGACGGCTTTTTCATTTTATCCGTGTCGATCTTTCCGCTCAGCGCCTTCAAACTCGCCGCTCCATCCTCTATGGCTTTGTCTCCGCCCAGCTTGATCTCGATAAGGCCATAGGAACCGTTTCTCAGATGGACCACCGCGTCGCATTCCAGGCCTTCCTTGTCGCGGTAATGATAGACCTGGCCGTTCAGGGCATCCGCAAAGACCCGGAGGTCTCTGACGCACAGCGTCTCAAACAGGAATCCAAAGGTTTTCAGATCAGCGATAAGGTCCTGGGGGCCGATGCCCAACGCGGCAGCCGCGATGGACGGATCCACATAATACCGCGTATCGGACGCCCGGATGGCCGTCTTGGACCGCAGATTCGGATTCCAGGCAGGCATATCCTCCACAACGAATATTTTTTTCAGGGCGTTGATATAAGTAGCCACCGTCTCCTCATTGATGGAGGCTTCCTCATTCCCCGAAATGTCTCTGGCGATTGCGGTATTGGGCACCTGTCCGCCCTGGCTTCTGGCATAGGCGCGCATCAGGCGCTTCACACGCTCCGGATTCTTGTTGACATTGTCGGCACGGTTGATGTCGGAACGAACGACCGCGTCGTAGTAGTCAATAGCCTGATCCAGCGCGATCTCATCCCGCATTCCCACCGCCTGTGGCCATCCGCCCCGGCAGACCAGGAAAGCCAGCCTATCCAAATCGATACGCGCCTCGCCGTCAATGGTCTCCGGCGTCTCAAAGAGATCGCCAAGGCTCACCTCTCCCGTGGAATCCCCGGACTCATAGAGGCTCATGGGACGCATCGTCAGCCAGGTAAAGCGGCCCGTACCGGAGTGGGCAATATCCTTGGTATCCGGCGGGACAGCAGAACCGGTCAGCACGAACTGCCCCAGCTCGTGACGGTGATCGACCTCAAAACGGATGGCGTCCCAAAGCTTGGGTGCAAGCTGCCACTCATCGATCAGACGGGGCGTCTCTCCTTTGAGCAGCCGCTTGGGGTCCAACTCCGCCATTTCGATATTCTGGTTCTTCTTTTGAGGGTCATCCATATACAGGACGCTGGCCGCGATCTGCTCCGCCGTGGTTGCTTTCCGCACCATTTCGGTCCCTCGATCAGTGTAGCGCCCTTTCCCTCCAGCTTACGCCGCAGGATGTCATCGGCAACTCTCTTTCGATACCCTTTCAATGGCTGTCCCTCCAACTCGTTTCCTTACTTACCATTATATCCTTTCATTAAAAAAATACAACAAAAATCCGACGATTGGCTTATAATTTTCCCGACGATTGGCAAAATATTTTTCCGCGGATGGATAGTCTTTCCTTTCTCCCTCCTCCATGCTATCATGGTCCCATCCTGTCGAATGGTGGAGGAATCATGAAACGCATCCTCAAATTCCTGCTCTGGCTCCCGGCGCTGCTGTGGTACCGGGTCATCTGGAGTTTTTCTGCCCAGACCGCCGCTGTCTCCGGCGATTTGTCAGACCGATTGCTGTGGCGGCTGATGGCGCTGGTATCCCCCGCCTTCGCTGGGGCCGACGCCGGTACTCAAAACGCCGCCGTGGAGCTGCTGTCCTTCTTCGAGCGGAAGGCGGCCCATATGTTCCTGTATTTTGTTCTCATTCTGCTGCTGTGGCTGGCGCTGCTGCCGCTGGTGCGGGGCAAAAAGCAGCAGGTTTATCTCGCCGTCGTTCTCTGCGCCGCTCTGGCAGGGCTGGACGAATACCACCAGACCTTCATCCCTGGCCGCAGCGGCGAGATGCGGGACGTGTGCGTGGACCTGGCGGGCGCCGCTATTGCGGTGCTGTTGGTTGCTGTCCTGCTCTGGGCGGCCCGCTGGCGGAGGGAGGGCCGCCGCAGTCCCGCAGCATGGCTGCCGCTGGGATCGTGCGCCTTGTTGGTCGTGGCCATTGCCGCTGTTCCGATGTCCTTCAGCGAGCTACCTCCCTTTGTCTGGGCCTTGGAACAGTTCGTGCCGGACTTCCCCATGCTGGACAGTGCGGCCCAGACCGCCCTGTTAGCGGCCCTGTCCCCTATTCTGCTGGAAGTCCTGTTTCTGGCCGCCTGCGGCCTGCTGGGAGCAGGCGGAGTGCTCTCCGCCGCCCTCGCCATTCGGAAGCCTCTACCCGCCATAGGCGTGGCACTGGGCCTGTCCGCAGTGGTCTCTGCTCTGCCTGCCCTGCTTTGGCATCTGCCCCTTCTTTCGGCGGTATCCCTGACGGTCACAGGCTGGACCATAGGCATCGTGTTATGGCTGTTGTCTGAACTTCCGTATTATTATCCATGATACGCGCAATTTTACTTTAAAATCTGATAAAGTTCTTTAAGCACATTCAGCGGCTCTTTATGCTTTTCCCAATCAGACTCTATGGCCCCGATTATTTATAAACCTTATGTACCAAGGATCCGAATGGAATTAGGGTCGAATAAGGCAGCAGGGAGTTTTGCTTCAATATTTCCGTTTTCTTCTGTCCGTACGCTATACCAACCCAAATCTGCTTCACCCAATCACACTTAAATAGTATGTAGTATGAAAGGAGCCACAAATGACGGTTAAAGAATACTTAGAGAGATTGGATAGAATTGAAGAAAGAACAATAGCTTTAAGGTATCGGATAGAACTTTTATGTGCACTCAAAAATAAATACGTGTTTGAAAAATATCGTATTGGAGAAGAGTACCTGTGCACATACGATATAGCAGAATTATGGGATGAATATTCTGTCAAGCTCAGAAAATGCATCTATTTTCTCGCAAAATATTATACCGGTATGCGTAACGAAATTGCTATACATGCAGAGCAACTCAATGGCAATGATAATATATGTATTTCCCCGAGTCGCAATATGGAAGAAGCAATATTCAATTTTGATGCATTTATTCTATCTGCATGTGCAGTTATAGATAATGAAGAAAAAGATTATTTAGCAGCATATTTAAGGCAATACCGCACAGAAAAGATGCGGAATAAAGGCAAGTGTGGTAAAATATAGGCATGGATAAGCAAGTAAGTCTGTCTGGCCTGAGCGATGAATTGGCGCAGGTACGGACAAAGAAAAAAGAATTTCTATCGCAG
>JAGBDS010000081.1 GCA_017937405.1 Oscillibacter sp. | reverse complement strand
GGGGTCCTTGCCAGAGAAGCAGCCGCCGCCGTGAGGGGCGCTGCCGCCGTAAGTATCCACGATGATCTTCCGGCCGGTCAGGCCCGCGTCAGCGGCGGGGCCGCCCTTGACGAAACGGCCAGTGGGGTTCACATAATACTTGGTGTTCTCATCCAGCATGTCGGCGGGAATGACCACCTTGGCCACCTGATCGATCATATCCTGGCGGATCTGCTCCAGGGTGACGTCGGGGTTGTGCTGGGTGGAGATGACCACGGTGTCCACCCGGACAGGGCGGTTGTTCTCATCATACTCCACGGTGACCTGGCTCTTGCCGTCGGGCCGCATGTAGGGCAGCAGGCCGGTCTTGCGGACCAGGGTCATCTGCTTGCACAACTTCTGGGCCAGGGACAGGGGCAGGGGCATCAGCTCCGGCGTCTCGTCGCAGGCGTAACCGAACATCATACCCTGGTCGCCGGCGCCCTCGCCCAGCTGGGCGTCGCCGCTCTTGTCCTCCAGGGACTTGTCCACGCCCATGGCGATGTCCGGAGACTGCTCGTCGATGGAGGTGATGACGCCGCAGGTGTCGCAGTCGAAGCCATACTTGCCGCGGTCATAACCGATATCCCGGACGACCTCCCGGGCGATGTTGGCGATGTCCACATAGCAGTTGGTGGTGATCTCACCCATGATGTGAATGAGGCCGGTGCAGGCCGTGGCCTCGCAGGCCACGCGGCCATGGGGGTCCTTCTCCAGAATGGCGTCCAGCACGGCGTCGGAGATCTGGTCGCAGATCTTGTCGGGATGGCCTTCGGTCACAGATTCAGAAGTAAACAGATAATGTCTTGCCATAATAGTCTCCTTATCTCCCCTTCAAGAGCACAGACAAAAAAACCGCGCGTTTCGACAGCGAAACGCGCGGAAAATCAACTTTCCTTGCTCCTCATCTGTCGCTTTCCGCCGGAATTGGCACCTTGTCATAACAGGTTGCCGTGGGTTCATCGGGCCGGTCCCTCCGCCACTCTTGATAAGGGGGTATTGAATTAACTTATTTATCATATCAGATTTTCAGCGATTGTCAATATCCGTTTGCCGCTTTTTGTTGGAAAACTGCCTCATTTTTCCAACGTTTAAAAATTATACATGACTTTTGCGGAAAACACGGGTATAATGCAACTGTTATTATGATTTCTGGAGGGATCCCTTTGAAAAAACTGAACGCCGCGGTGGACCGCTTCGCCATGAAGCATCCCCGGTTCGGCATCCCCAATCTCATGCTGTGGATCGTGGGCTGCAACGCCCTGGTATACCTGCTGACCGTGTTCGCCGGATACAGTGCCGTCAGCTTCCTGGCCTTTGACTGGGCCGCCATCAAAAGCGGTGAGCTGTGGCGGCTGGTGACCTTCATCTTTATGCCGGGCTACGTCACCCGTGACAGTATTCTCTGGCTGGTGCTGTTTTTGTATTTCTATTACATGATCGGCAGCGCTCTGGAGCGGGAATGGGGCACGGCCAAGTTTAACCTCTATTATCTCTCCGGCGTAGTGCTGACCATCCTCACCGGCGTGATTTTCGGCCTTGTCAACGGAAATGCCTGGATGACCGGTGCGGATTACGTCAATCTGTCGTTGTTCTTCGCCTTTGCCGTGCTGTATCCCGAGACCCGGTTCCTCATTATGTTCATCATCCCGGTAAAAGTGAAGTGGCTGGCCATCGCGGACGGTGTATTCTTCGCCCTGGGTGTGCTGAACAGCCTTCTGCGGTTGGACATTCTGAACGCCCTGCTCCCTGTGGTGGCCCTGCTGAACTTCTTCGTCTTCTTTTGGACTGACATCACCGACGAGATCAGCTACCGCCGGGGCCGGGCCCGGCACCAGACCAGCCACCAGACCATCCAGTTCAAGTCCGCCGTCCGCCAGCAGAAGAAAAAAGAGGCGGAACGGGGCTACCGCCACAAGTGCGCCGTGTGCGGTCGCACCGACACGGACTATCCCGATCTGGAATTCCGGTACTGCTCCCGCTGCGCCGGGTACCACTGCTTCTGCCAGGACCACATCTTCAACCACGAGCATTTTACGGAGTAATCACTTTCCACGCGGCCGCCGAAAGGCGGCCGCTCTTTTTTGTGCAAATCGCTTCCATATTTTTAACATACGCTGTATAATATCGGATAGAACACACAAAGAACGGAGGAGCGTACCATGGAAACCACGCTGTATCCCCGATTCAGCCGTGCATTTGAGGAGGACGGCTTCCTGCGCAAGCTGCGGATGACCCGAAGCGACGCGGCCCGCCTGTTTGAAACAGCGGACTGGGCCCGGCTGCTCTCTCCCCTGCTGCCGTTGGGGGAGCGTCTCTCCTGCACCCAGGCGCTGGCGGTCTTCCGCCCGCTGCTGGACGCCATGGCCCCGGAGCCCCCGGAGGGCTGGCTGACCTACGCCTATCATGTTGCCTCCTCTCTGCTGTATCCCCAGGACGACCGGGCCCACACCGCTCCCCAGCGGGACGGCGCCCTGTGCTTCCTCCAGTTCCTCCGGGAGCTGTTCGACCTGGAGCGGGAGGCCCTCCCCTTCGACCCGTGGCTGGACTTTGCCTTCTGCACGGAGGAAGAGCTGGCGGACAGCGGCGTGGCGGAGGAATACCGCCAGTTCCTGCGGCGCTGGCGGGAGGAATACGTCTACGAACTGCTGCGGCTGGGCCGTGAAGTGACGCCCTTCCGCACCCTGGAGCACATCGCGGGCGTCCACCATGTCTCCATGTCCGTGGCCCGGGCTTTCAAGGCCGGCGGCGGCCTCATTGACCTGGGGCTGATGTCCGGCGCCGCCGCGGGGCACGACATCGGCAAGTTCGGCTGCAAGCCGGGAGAGCGGGTGCCCTATCTCCACTACTTCTACACGGACCAGTGGTTCTCCTGGCGGGGGCTGACCGCCATCGGCCGCATCGCCGCCAACCACTCCGTCTGGGACCTAGAAATTGAAAACCTGTCGTCGGAGTCTCTGGTGCTGGTGTACGCCGACTTCCGGGTGAAGCAGTCCCGGGGGGAGGACGGGCGGGAGATTGCCCGCATCTACTCCCTGGCGGAGGCTTTCGACGTCATTCTAAACAAGCTGGACAACGTGGACGAGGCCAAGCGGCTGCGGTATCAGTACGTCTACTCCAAGCTGCGGGACTTTGAGGAATACCTGACCTATTTCGGCGTAGACACCACCCTGAAAGAGCTCCGCAAAGCGCCGGTACGGCGTCCCTCCCCGGCTCTGGCCGGACCGGACGAGGTGGTGTACGGCCTGCGGTACACCGCCGTGGACCACAACATCCGCCTGATGCACCGCCTGGGCCACGAGCGGCTGTTCGTGGGTATTCTGGAGGCCGCCCGGGGCGAAAAGGAGCCCGCCCGCATCCGGGCCTATGTATCCATTTTCGAGGAGTATTTCACCTACTGGAGCGCCGGGCAAAAGGAACAGGCCCTGGAATTTTTGTATGAGCTGCTGCTCCTGCCCGACGGCGACATCCGCCGCCAGGCGGCGTCCCTCATCGGGCGCATTCTGGCAGGATTCCATTCCGGCTACAAAAAGGAGCTGCCCGCGGGCACCGCCCCCAGCCCCCAGGAGGAACGGCCCTTTGAGCTGTGGGCGGAGTATCTGGAGCGGCTCATCCACCCGGACTACCGGCTCACCGCCCGGCAGACCAGCATGATCCGCTACCAGGCCAAGACCGTGACCGACGCCCTGCTGGAAAACTGCTCCGACCACGACGCCGCCCGGTTCGCGGAGCTGCTGTTCCGCCACTATCAGGAGCCGGAGGCTGTGGACGGCGACGCGGCCTTTGCCCTGCTGGATACGGTGCTGAACATCTCCACCCAACGGATGACGGACCAGGACCGGCATGTGCTGGTAAGGTTCGCCGTCTGGTGGCTGTGCCGCGGCAGGGAGCCTCAGAAGGCCGCCGCCCTGCGGCTGCTGCGCCACCTGCTGCCCGCTTTGTGCAGCGAAGAGGCGGCGGCAGTCCGGGAGACCGTGGACCATGCTGAATGCGGCAGTTCCACGCCGCTGCTGTTCCTTCAGGCACAGCTGGGTCAAAAGCTGGGACTGGATGTGTCCGCCATCTGGGCGCAGCTGGACCGGGCGGAGGCCGTCAGCGGCGTGTTCCTGGACAATCTGAAGACCGCCACGCCCTGGGTGCTGAAGGCCGTGGGCGTGGAATACCTGCTGAACCAGGCGAAGGAGGTGGGCAGCCTCCTCCACATCGCCACCCATTTCTCCAACCTTATTAAAGTCAGCGAAAACGTAGTGGTGCGCCGGATGGCGGGCGCGGCCCTGCTGTCCATCGCCCCCCAGCTGACGCCGGACCGGCGGAACGAGATCGCCGTGGAGCTGTCCAAGGCCTTGGAAACGGGGCAGGCGGAAATTTCCCAGTACATACCGGAGTATCTGGGCCGGTTCTCCTTGTGGCTGTCTCCCCGGGAGCTGGATGAGGTGCTGGACCAGATGCTGACGCTGCTGTCCTCCGCCAATACCGGCGTGGTGGCAGCGGCGCTGTCCACCGTGGGTGCCATGCTGGAGCATTACGACGAGTACAACGGCCGTTTCCGTGAATCCTCCAAAAAGCAGACTGCCCGGCGGGACCGGATGGCGGGCCTCCTGTTGAAGGGCCTGGCGTCCTGCCACCAGAGCGTGCGGCAGGAAGCGCTCCACGTCATCGGCGAGCGTCTGTTCGGCTCCAAGGTGCTAAGCTACGAGGGAAAAACCGACCTGTTCACCCTGATGGCAAAGAAAATTCTCTTCCTCATCGGCGAACAGCCCGAGGAGGAGCTGACCTTCTTCTACACCGCCGCGGCCCTCTCTCACATCTACCGCTTCATCGTCAAACACCGCATTGACAGCGGTCCCTTCCGGTTCCGGGTGCCGAAAAAGGCGGCGTTCTTCCCCGGCACCTTCGATCCCTTCTCCCTCAGCCACAAGGGCATCGTGCTGGCTATCCGGGACCTGGGCTTCGAGGTCTACCTGGCGGTGGACGAATTCTCCTGGTCCAAAAAGGCCCAGCCGTCTCTGGTGCGGCGGCAGATCGTCAGCATGTCCGTGGCCGACGAGTTTGACGTGTACCTGTTCCCCCACGATATCCCGGTGAACCTGGCCACTCCCGCCGACCTGGACCGCCTGCGGGAGGTGTTCGCAGGGCGGGAGCTGTATCTGGCTGTCGGCTCCGACGTGGTGGCAAACGCCTCGTCCTACAAGGCGGCGCCCTCCCCCGGCTCCGTCCACTCCCTGAACCATATCGTCTTTCGCCGCGCCAGCGACGCCGAGGGCCGGGAGATCGACGCGGACCTGGGCGCCATTCAGGGAAAAGTCATCGAGCTGCAACTCCCCACCCATCTGGAGGACATCAGCTCCACCCGTATCCGGGAAAATATCGACCTGGGGCGGGATATCTCCAACCTCATCGATCCCACGGTGCAGGATTTCATCTTCCGCAACAGCCTGTATCTGCGGGAGCCCCAGTACAAACATCTGGTCCGGGCCGGTATGCTGGACTTCGAGACGGTGGAACAGCCAGACCAAGCCCTGTGGCAGGCGCTGCGGGAAGCGGTAAGGGACGCCTGTCCCCCGAAGCCGGACCCCAGGGACGAGGTGTGCATCCTGCGGCACAGCGGCGCCGACCGCCGGGTGCTGGGCTTTTTGACCCTGCGGACCATCAACTCCGGCGGGCTGTATGACGCCCTCGGCAGCGGAGAGCTGGCAAACGCCATCCGGGAGCGGGCGGCAGGCCGCATCCGCCTGCTGACAGGGCTGTACACCGTCCGCTCCCCCGGCGGCAACTACGACGTGGGCCAGCTTCTTTTGACAGAAGTGCTGTCCCAGGCCATGGCGGAGGACTGCGGCTACGCCGTCTGGTGGGGCGGCAGCACAGCGCCGGAGACACTGGACCTGCTGGCCCGCCAGGGTTTTGTCCCCGTGGACGGCGACGCCCCCTATCCCCTTCTGCTGGTGGATATGCGCTCCCCCGCCGTGCTGTTGCAAAACATCGCCACGACGCTGAAGGAGCCCTTTTCTTCGGACCGCCAGGTCCTCTCCGCCGTCCGGGAGGCCCACTTCCGGCTCCAGCAGGCCATCTGCGCCATGTATCCGGGGACGCTGGTGCTGTCATTGAACGCGGAACTTATCTACCACCGCCTGGTGCGGAAGCTGACAGCCCTGAACGGCGTTCCCGCCGAGCCCACGAACCCCCGGGTGCTGGGCCCCAAGATGTGCGTGCCCTTCGGAAAGATTCTCCGGGGCAACGCCGTGCCCAACACCGTGACAAAAACCATCCACACCGACAAGGTGTTCGCGCCGGACCTGCGGTCCTTCACCATCGCGGCCTACCCCGGCTACGCGCCGCTGGAGAGCCAGATCCGCACCGTGCGGTCCTTCCGCCGTCCCGTGGTGCTGGTGGATGACCTGCTCCACTCCGGCAACCGCCTGAACGTACTGGACCCCCTGTTCCGGCGGGAGGGCCTGGACATTGACCGGGTACTGGTGGGCCTGCTGTCTGGCCGGGGCCGGGACCTGATGGCCGCCAAGGGCCGGGAGGTGGACAGCGTGTACTTCGTGCCCAACCTCCGGGCCTGGTATGTGGAGTCCACCATGTATCCCTTTATCGGCGGCGACACCGTGGGCGGGGCGGTGTCCTCCATCCCCGGCCTCGCCCCGGCGGTGAATCTCATCCTGCCCTACGCCTTCCCCCGGTTCTACAAGGAGTGCGGCCGAGAGTCGGTATTCCAATTCTCCCGCACCTGCATTGAGAACAGCCGGGACATCCTGCTGGCCCTGGAAAACGCCTACCGGGAGCGGTACGCCCGGAACCTGACCCTCTCCCGGCTTAGCGAGGCGGTCATCCTGCCCCTTGCGCCGGAGAAGGGCGCGGCGCTGCGGTATGACGCCAGCATGTCAGCGTCGGTGTGTCTGGCGGACGACCTGAAAATGCTCCTGCGGATGCGGGACCTTCTTGAATAAGCGCAACATGGCCGCCCCTTCCGGGGCAATGTCATTAAGATAAGAGGATCGAGGCTTCTCGAAAGAGAGGCCTTGATTTTTTTGCCAAAAATTTAAGAAATTGCTTGACACAAGAACAAAATTGTGCGGCCGCTTTCACTGACTTTTGTCAGCGAAAGCGGCCCT
>JAGBDS010000018.1 GCA_017937405.1 Oscillibacter sp. | reverse complement strand
TTTTTTTAGCAGATGATCTCATCTGCTCTTTTCTCATGCCCTTTTTTCCGTGAAATAACCGGGCCCACCCCTATTTGAGGTGCGCCCGGTCCTGTCACTTTTGCCTGTTGTAACTCGCTGCGTTTATCTTAATGACATTGAGGTTTTGCCTACGCCGTGTTTTTTTGTGGCAATGGTCTTACTTCTTCTCGTCCTTGCCGAAGGGTCCGATGTGCAGCATGGACAGCACGAAGGGGATCATCACGGAGATGCAGCCCGCGTAGCCGAGGTAGGCATAGCCCTTCTTGATGATGGCCATGAGGCCCACCTGGGAGATGGCCCACACGCCGGCGGTGAAGATCAGGGCGGCCACGGCGGCACGGACCATGTGGCCCTGCGCCCGCTTGCTCTTGTCCATGCGGCGCTCCAGGGCGTTGACGGTGCGGGCTACGATGCCGGCGATCATGTTCACGCCGGTGGACACAGCGCCCAGGATGATAAGGATGGAGATGATGGGGGTCAGAACGGTCTTGCCCACACCGTTCTGCACAAAGACCAGCATGGGGATGGAGGCTCCCTCCAGCTCCGGCTTGAAGGCGATGGCCAGCATACCGATGATGGAGAGCATCATGGCGATAAAGTTGCACAGGAACATGTACAGAGCGGCCCGGTCCACCTGCTTCACGTCGGTGAGGGGCTCGGTGTGCTGATACATGAGGCCGATGGAGGGCAGCTGGAACGCGAAGTACAAAATGGCACTCTTGAGAGCCGCGCCGAACAATCCACTCTCCTTGGAGCTGACGGGCAGCTCTCCGGCGGCCATCCGGCCGATGGACTCGGTGATGGTGCCGAACTGGACGATGATATTGGGGATCAGCACCACCAGCAGACCGATGATGATGAGCACGGACAGCGTGGAGGCGCACTTGCGGACCAGGTTGGTGCCGTACAGGGAGATGACGAAGATAAACGCGCCCACCACCAGGGTGCACAGCCAGTAGGGGATGCCGAACAGGCTGTTCAGGGTGGAGCCGCCGGTGGCGAAGGCCGCGGAGGTTGCGGTGGCGATGAGGATCAGGTAGGTGATCTCATAAAGGTTGGAGAACAGCACCTTGGATTTTCCGTAGAAACTGTCGCCGAAGGCCCGGTAATCGTAGGTCTTGTGGAGGAACGCATACCGCAGGCCATACCAGAAGAAGAAGGCCAGCAAGAACTGGGACAGCAGGGGCAAAAACAATCCCCAGATACCGTAGTTGATAAAGTAGGAATAGATCTGGGCGCCGGAGGCAAAGCCGCCGCCGAATTGGGTGGTGAAGGCCACGAAGGCCACGCCGACTGCCAGGGGCATTTTGTTCTTGTCTACCATGTGTGTTCCCTCTTTCTCTAAATTGCGGATATGTTGATTTCCCTGTGGGAGAAAATCCTTACTCGAATGTAATCATCTTGCCAGGGTTCAAAATCAGCTTAGGGTCAAAGGCCAGCTTGATATTCCGGTAGAGCTGGTACATCTCGTCGCCGATGAAGGGCTTCAGGAATTCCAGACGGCCATTGCCGATGCCGTGCTCGCCGGAGAGCTGGCCGCCCAGCTCCTTGCTCTTGGCGTACAGCTCGGAAAGGCAAGCGTGGGTAGCGGTCTTCCACTCCTCGTCGGTCATGCCGGGCTGGCGCAGCATCTCGGTGTGGATGTTGCCGTCGCCCGCGTGGCCGCAGGGCTCCACCACCACGCCGTGGGACAGACAGATGCTCTTGGCGGCTTTCACGAACTCCGCGATCTTGGCCCGGGGCACCACCACGTCGCACTCCTCCTGGCCCACGGAGTCGGCCTTCATGCCCTCCAGAATGGCGGCTCGGACGGACCAGACGGAGCCAATGCGCTCCGGTGTATCCGCCAGGGCCACGTCCAGGGCCCCGGCCTCCAGGGCGGCGGCAGCCGCCGCGTCACAGCACTGGGTCAGTTCCTCCTGGGAGGATGCGTCGTACATGACGATAAGGACGGCGGCGCCCTCCCGGACCGGCAGCAGCTTGTGGAGGTTCCGCTCCACGATGTCGATGAGCTCCCGCTCCAAAAACTCCACGGCGGTGGGGACAAAGGGCAGCCGCAGCAGCACAGGTACGCAGTCGATGCAGGTTTCCAGGCTATCAAAGGGGATGACCAGGGTGCAGGTGCAGTTGGGGGCGGGGATCAGC
Organism: Oscillibacter sp.; assembly: GCA_017937405.1. Taxonomy (GTDB): domain Bacteria; phylum Bacillota; class Clostridia; order Oscillospirales; family Oscillospiraceae; genus Oscillibacter. The sequence continues at coordinate 12,221 of JAGBDS010000018.1, read as the reverse complement.
TTCAAGGTCACTTCCGTGCAGACGCATAGGATGCCCTCGGAGCCCACCACCAGGTCTTTCACGTCAAAGCCGGTGGTGTTCTTCACCACGTTGGAGGAGAAGTGGACGATGTCGCCGTTGGGCATGACGGCCTCGATACAGCGGACATAGTCCCGGGTCACTCCGTAGCGGACCGCCCGCATACCGCCGGCGTTGGTGATGATGGAGCCGCCGATGGAGGCGGTCTTTTCGCCGGGGTCAGGGGGATAGAACAAGCCCACCTCCGCCGCCGCGGCAGCCACCTCGGAGATCAATGCGCCGGGCTGGGCGGTGACGGTCATGTTCTGTGTGTCCACCGGAAAGATCTTGTTCATCTTCATCAGGGACAACATGATGCCGCCGTATTTGCAGTTGGCGCCGCCGGCAAGGCCCGTGCCCGCGCCCCGGGCCACCACCGGGATGTTGTTTTCATAGGCGTACTTCATGATGGCGGAGACTTCTTCCTTCGTCAGGACCTCCACGTACAGCTCCGGCGGGAACACGCCGTATTCCGGCATTTCATCATGGTAAAATTCTTTGGCGATGGCATCTCCCACCCAAACGCGGGAGGGGTCGGTGACTGAGCGGATGTACGCGAAATCCTGCTCGTCCATTTTCTTGTAAGGATAAGGCATATCACTCAGCCTCCTTTGCTGCCTTGATGCGGGCGATGAGGTCCGGGACCACCTGGTACAGGTCGTCCACGATGCGGTAGTGGGCGATGCGGAAGATCTGGGCCTCCGGGTCGGTATTGATGGCGACGATGGTCTGGGCGGTATTCATGCAGGCGGTGAACTGCACCGCGCCGGAGACACCGCAGGTGATGATGAGCTTGGGCTTGACCGTCCGGCCGGAGAGGCCGATTTGGTGGGCGGCGTCGCCGAAGCCGCCCTCCACCATAGGACGGGTGAAGCAGAGCTGCCCGTCCAGGAGGGTCGCCAGCTCCCGCACCATCTCCACGTCCTTGGCGGTCTTGACGCCCCGTCCGGCCACCACCAGCACGTCCTCTTCCTCGATAGACTTTGTCCGGGTGATGGCAGCCCGCTCCACTACGGAGATGCCGGAGCGGACCATCAGCTCCGTGGCGTCGCAGACGGTGACTTTCCCGGTAGGGTTGGGAACCTTTTTCGCCTTGTCCATCACCTTGTAGCGGACGGTAGCGAACTGGGGCCGGGAGTTGGAGATCACGATTTGGGCCATGATGTTGCCGCCGAAGGCGGGACGAATTTGAACCAGGTCGGTGTTGTCCTTCATCTGGAGCTCCGTGCAGTCGGCGGTCAGGCCGGTATGGAACCGGGTGGACAGCCGGGGCGCCAGGGAGCGGCCACAGGCCGTGGCACCGATGAGCACAACAGACGGGGCAATGGCGGATATGCAGTCCGCCACAGCGTCGGAGTAGCAGTCGGCCTTAAAGCCTTCAAAGCCGGGATGCTCGTAGACGAACACCTCTTTCACGCCGTAGGGCAGCAGCTTTTCCGCGTTCTCCTTTGTCCTAGCGCCGCCTACCATGACGCAGTTCACATCGTAGCCCACCTTGGCGGCCAGCTTCCGGGCCTCGCCGATCAGCTCGTAGACCACCGGGTGAATCGCGCCGTTCTCCTGCTCGGCATAAACCAGGATACCCTTCCACTTGTCCTTGTCAAAGGACTTGGCCACCTGCTCGAAGCGGATGGCCCTCTGGGGGCAGGTCTTGACGCAGACGGAGCACATCCGGCATTTCTCGTTGGCGGTGATGCCGCTTTTCTCCATCCGGAGCGCCCCGAAGGGGCATTTTTCAATGCATTGCCCACACAAATCACAGCGGGACATATCAAATTTCAGAAATTCCATCCTGCCCCTCCTCAGAAATACTTGGCGGTGGCCAGCAGGTCAAAGAGCTGCCCGGTCTTTTCAGCCGCCGTGCCCTCCAGGGTCACGCTGCCAACGCTGGCGGGAGGCGGAAAGATGCGCTCCACCGTGGTGGGAGAGCCCACCAGTCCGAAGCGGGTCATGTCGGGGTCTGGGAGGTCCTGGCAGGACACCACGCGGATGGACTTGGCGGCGGCCTCCGCCTTGCGGCGGTAAGAGGGCAGCCGGGGCACACAGATGTCCTTGTCCACCGTGATGAGGCAGGGATAGTTCATCTCGCTGATCTGGAACACGCTGGTCAGGTCCTGCCGCACCTGGATGCGTGTTTCATTGACATCCGTGATGGCGTTGACCCAGGCGGCATGGGGCAGATGGAGGTGCTCCGCAATGGCGGGGCCGATCTGGGCGGTGTCGCCGTCGGTGGTCTGGCGGCCGCAGATGATAAGATCCGCGCCGCCCAACAGCCGGATGCCCTGGGAGAGGGTATAGGAGGTCGCCAGCACATCCGAACCCGCGAATTTGCGGTCGGAGAGGATAACAGCGTCATCCGCGCCCATCATGTAGGCGTCCCGGATCATGGTCTCCGCCTGCTGGGGGCCCATGGTCAGCACGGTCACGGTGCCGCCCAGCTGCTCCCGGATGCGCAGGGCACATTCCAGAGAAAACAAGTCAAAGGGATTGGTGCGGGTGGCGGAGCCCATCCGCTTGAGGTTTCCGGTCTCCTCGTCGATCTCCACCTTGGAGCTCAGGGGGACCTGCTTCATACACACGATGATCTTCATTGCATCATACCTTTCGCTGAGCCGACGGCGTATAATTTATCGCTTTAAAGCGCCATCTTTTTTACTTTAAAGCAGTATAGCACCGTTGTCGAAAAATGTCCAGATTTTTATGCAGTGCCTTCAGGATTTTATTTCCGTCTTTCTCTGACACAGCGAACGCATTCCCCTAAGGTAAAGCCCGGGCGGGGCCTTTGCAGGTCCGCCCGGGCTTCGTCAAAGCGTATCAGCCAGCGATATTTTCACAGAAATAGTAGAGCATCTTCGCAGTCTGTCCGCGGGTCGCCTTTCCCCTGGGGTCCAGGATGCCGCCGCCCTTTCCGGTGATGACGCCGTTGTCCGCGCACCACTGCATAGCGGGGGCCGCATATGCGCTCAGCTCGGAAACGTCTTTGAACCCGGAAAAGTCAACGATCTTATCTCCGGAGACGTCATAGCCCTTGAACTTGGCGTAATTGAACAGGATGGCGGCCATCTGCTCCCGCTTCACAGGGTCGCCGGGGCGGAATTTTCCGTCTCCGAATCCGCTCACGATGCCGTTCTCGCTGGCCCACTTCACCGCCTGGGCGCAGTACGCGTCCTCCGGCACATCGGTAAAGGAAATTTCCCCGGTGGCAGAAGGACAACCCTCCAGGTTCCACAGAATGGTGACGATCATCCCCCGGGTGGTGAAGCCGCCGGGGCCGAAGGCATTGTCACCGATCCCCCGCATCAGGCCATGCTCATAAGCATAGACCACCGCCTCATAGAACCAGTCTCCCGGCTTCACATCCAGGAAGGGGAGCTTTTTGACGCTTTCCCGGAAGGATGCCTTCACCGTGACGGTGCAAGCCGGCATGGTGAAGGAGTAGTGGCCGTTCTTCTCCGTTACGGCCAGTTCCTTACCATTGGCGTCCAGCACGGTGATGGTGTCCACCTCGTATCCCTTGTCGGGCTTGGGAATGATGTTGACGGTCTTTCCCTGCTTCGCCTGCTTGGGAGCAATGGTGATGGTGCCGTGGGCGTCCTTTGCGGTGCCGTCCTTGATGGCATAGCCGGCGTTGCCGTTGCCGCCTCCGTTACCGCCGTGACCAGGAGGCGTGACCGGAGTCTGCTTCACGATGGTGAACGTCTTGACGGCGGTGCCGGTATAGTTGCCCTGGAAGGTCACGGTGACCTGGGCCGTGCCCGCGGCCACGTTATCCGTGTAAGCCGCCGTATAATGGGTCCCCTCCGTCAGAGCGGTATCGCCGTCGGTGACGGTCAGGGCCGGGGTGATAGCGGAGCCGGTATACGTCTGTTCGGGAATATCTGCCACAGCGTCCGCGTCCAGGGACTTGGGCTGGATGCGGACGGTCATTTCCCCGCTGTCACAGAAGAGAGTCACGCCGTCCACAGCGGCAGTCACCCGGCAGAAATAGGTACCGCTGTCCGCCACATTGACGACTCCGAAGGACGCGCCGTCAGCGCCCTCCACCTTCACGGGAGTCTCCCCATCCATCCGGTACCACTGGTAAGCATAGTCTGCGCCCTCGGCGCTGACAGAGGCGGTGACGGAGAGCGCGTCGGCCTGGCCGTCGTAGACCTTATCTACGGTGCTCTGCTTCTCGGTGACAGTCAGGTCGTCGTTCAGTGTCCATTTCGCGGTGACGGTCAAATCTCCGGTGACCGGAGTTCCGGCGGTAAACGCCGTCTCCACACCGCCCACGGTATAGAACCAGCCGTCAAAGGTGTAGCCAGCTCTGCTGACCTCCGGCAGAGCACGAAGTCCGGTGCTGCCCGCCCGCAGGGTCTCCACCTTCTTGCCGCTGCTGACAAAGGTCACGTCGTACAGCTCCACGCCCCACTGGGCAATGCGGTCCGCGAGATAGCTGTTCCGGACGCAGGCAAACAGCATGATGTTGCGGGCAGACTGCTCACGGTAGAAAGGCTGGACGGGCTTCTTCAGGGACGTTGACACGAAATTGTAGTTGTACCAGCGCACCGTATCCATGGCGATGGAATCCCGGACGAATTTCCACTGGCTGGCCGCCGTGTTGTGGACATAGCAGCCGCCACAGTTGTCGCAGGGCTCCAGGTCCTCGAAGCTGGCGGCGGAGGCGCAGTCACACGCCTCGCAGCAGGTGAAGAGGTCCTTGTACTTCTCATACTGCCGGGTGACTTCCTCCTGGAACACCTTGTGGCGCATGAGCTGGGCGATCCATCTGGCGTTGTAGTCCGCCGCCGACGGGTTATCCTGGGGCTCATAGTCGGCATGCTTGTCGGTGATCCGCTCCTTCTGCGCCGCCTGGATCACCTTGGCAAAATCCTCGTCACGGGCCATGATATTGTCGAAGTCCCAGGCGGGGCCGGCGTGGATGAGGCCGTCCCCGGTCACATCGGAGTCCTTCCAGAGATGCAGATTGTCCGTGGCGTCGTGTCCGGCGGTGTACTCCTGAAGCAGCCACATCTTGGCGAAGGACTCCAGGTCGATATACTTCAGCAGGTCCTCGTCATTGCCGTAATCGGTGACGGCAGCATCCGCCTGTGCCATGAAGTCCCGGATGTAGGTGAAGCTCTCGTCCGTTTCCGGCGCGCCGCCCAACCGTTCCGGCTCCTTCACGGTGATGTGCTTGATGGCCCCGGCGCCAAACTGGAGGACATCGTCATAGTTGTCAAATTCCAGATGATAGCCACCGGTCAGATCAATGACCGTGCCGTCCTCCAGCGTAGCTGTGCTGTGGTCCTCACTGTAACGCACGCCGGGTTCCTCGGACAGCAGCTTGTCATCGCCGTTTTCATCCTCTTTGCCGATGGCGTCCTCAATGGCGTCGTCCATGTTGGTGATCTCCACACGGTTGTCGCCGATCTCCGGCTTTTCGCAGAGGATGTAGAGGCCGTAGTACGCGCCGTCCACATAGAAGTCCACGAACCGCCACTCGCTGGTGAAGTCCAGCTCCAGCTGTTGGGCCAGGTCCAGGGCCACGGAGTTGCGGATCAGGGACAGGTCGGCGGCGCTGGGCAGCAGCACCCATTTTTTCGCCTTGCCCATGCCCATCACATCGGTCTTTTTGTCCAGCTTCACCTGGAAGCCCTTCTTGGCACGGTGCCAGCTGGCGTTGCCCCGGCCCTTGACCTCCATTTCCATCTCAGGCAGAGAATCGTCCCCCAGCAGCACCGCCGTTCCGGTTGCCTTGGTGTCGTGGTTGTAATCGGCTTCCACCTGGGCCATGGTCTTTTCAGAGTCCGGAGAAATACTCAGATACAATGCGGGGATGTCCTTGCTGGACTTCATGGCCCGCAAGGTCAGTTCCTTTGTCACAGCCCCCAGCGCCCCAGCCTGCTCCGGCGGCGTGACCGTCACCGTAAGGGTGTTGTCTGGCGCGGAGGCGAAATCCAGGGCCACCGTTCCGCTGCTGTCCGCCATATCGCCGTATGTGACGGTCCAGCCCGGTGTTCCCTCCATGGTGACGCTGCTCAGGTCCGCGTCTCCCGGCAGCAGCAGGGTGGGCATGTTTCCGTTGGAGGCGTCCGCCACAGGCTTGAACACACGGCCGTCCACCACAAAGCGGTATCCGAAGGTGCCCCGGATCAGGCAGCCGTCTTCTTTCTCCGCGGCAGTACCACCGATGTCACCACTTACGAACACCACGGAACCTGCGTCAGCCGTCACATCGCCCATGCAGTTCCGGCTGATGGTGCATTCCAGATCCTTCACTGTCAGGTCCACGCCCACGGCGGTATTTCCGGTAGTATCGCCCTCCGCAGTCCGGATGATGGTCAGCTGGGCGTCCTCGGTGACGCCCTCCACCGTTACCGGTGCCAAAGACGCGCCTTTTTCCGCCTCGTTGGTGTTGAAGGTGGACGCCGTGCTGGTCTGCAAGCTGACTTTCCCGGCGACCTGCACCGTCAGCGTCTCGCCGCTGTCGGCGGGGTCTGCGTATTTCACCAGAAACGCGCTGCGGTTCGTAGTGGTGATGGAGAGGTCCTGCAGCACCACCATCGCTTCGGGGTAAGTAACTGTTATACGGCCGTTGGTGGAGGTTCCCGTGATGATATGCCGCACGGCGCCATCCCGACGGATCAGCCAGCCGTCGCCGCAGGCGGCGTTGTCCTCTTTGGTGATCGTCACATCACCAGTGCTGATGTCATGGACGACCTCCCTGACGGTGCTGTTGTCCACAGTCTCGCCCGTGCCGTCGGTAATGGAGGCATTCTCTCCCAGATAGACCTTCGTTCCCTTGGAGAGTGCCTGGTTTGCGTTGTCTAGCTCCCGTTCCACCAGCGTGACATCGCAGTTCTCAAATTCAAACATGCCGTTAGTCCCGCCGTAGAGCAGGGAGATGCCGGCTTCCTCGTCGGACAGCTCCAGCGCTGCCTTTTCACCGTCTGCATCCTGGCCCACGAACTTCATCATGGAACCGTTCTGTGTCCACAGCAGACGGCCCGCTGTGGCGTAAAGACGGTTCTCCCCTTTCAGCGTCAGGGTCAGTGTTCTGGCCTCAGCGGTCTGGATGCTGATGGCCGCTCTGACACGGGGGTCCCCCGCCGTTCCCTTGGAAGCATCGTGGGACACAACCGTCACATTGTCCAGCGTCAACGCCAGGTCCTGGGGACAATCCGCCGCCACGGTGATGACATGGACGCCGGTATCAGACGTCCCCGTCACCACCAGCTCCCGGTCCGCCGCGTCCTCCCAGGACACGGTGGTCGGCTCCGTCTCTCCGGTCCGCACGCCTGTCACGCCGTCCGCTCCGGCAGTCACAACGCCCAGAGAGATGTCAAAGGTCACGACCTGGGGAAGTTCCTCCACCGGAGCAGGTTCCTCCTCCGTCGGGGCGGGTTCCTCCTCCGTCGGGGCGGGTTCCTCCTCCGCCGGGGCGGGCTCCACCACTTCCGGCGGTCCCCCGCCCGCTTCTTCGCCCTCCGCCGCCAGCGCCGTGCCGCCCATCAGGCCCACGGCCATACTGAGCGACAGCAGCAGGGCCAGCATCTTTCGCAGCTTCTTCCTAACCATTTTCTCAGCCTCTCCTTTACATAGGATGGTATCCCGGCAGGAGAACCGCCCCTGCCGTTCACGCCAGAAGTATAGCAGGCAGCAGACGCAAAACCCGTTAGATTTTGGCCGCATTTCACTTTTTCATTCTCGAAATGCGATTTATTTTCGTTAAAATATAGGAAAGCTCGCAATGTTCAAAGACATTGCAGACTTTCCTATATGCTCCTGATGATTCAATTTGGCCGGGCGTGAAATAGTAATCCGTTCCCACCCTGGGGACCCGAACGTTGAATACCCGCTGCCGCTCTCCGCCATAGCCTTTCGGACATCCTCCCGGTCTGATCCCCGCATCCGGCGGGAAAAAACAAGTACGGAAACCCGCCGTGAGACGCCAGCGCCTCCACGGTGATAGAGAGAACGCTGCGCACCTGCGGCATGAAAGCGGCGGTCCGGACAAGGGTTTTCCGGTCATAGGAAGCCGGGGTCCGTCATCCAGAAACACCTCGCCGGAGCGCCGGGAAAGGTCAGGGCGTCCGATGGCACGGTTTCCGGCGCGGCAGTCGTCTCCGACGCAGGGCTGGCACAGGCAGTCAGGATCAGCGCAGTCAGAACGGTGCTGAAAAGGTTCTTCCAAAATTTCAAAAACTTGCTCCTTTTATTGCGATTTTCTGAAAGGTGTACCCGAGCCGCAAATTTTATCAAGCGTGGGTTGCGCTGAGACATGAAAGTGTGGTAGAATTCCGTCGTATAAAATCGACTGTTGGAAAACAAGGAGGAGGAGTCCATATGAATAAAATCGCCCCTCAGAGCTGGAAGCAGGACCTGCCGGAATTTCAGGCCAGGACCGCCGCGTTCTACGCCGGAGAGCTGGACAAGGCCGCCTATAAGGGCTTTTCCGGCCTGTACGGCAGCTACGCCCAGAAGGGCGGAAAGGCCAGTATGCTGCGCCTGCGGATGACTGCCGGCCGGGTGACGAAGGAGAAGCTGGCGTTCACCGCCAAGGCCATCCGGGAGTACAACGTGCCCCGGGCCCACTTCACCACCTGCCAGACCATCCAGCTCCACGACCTCCAGCAGGACGCCGTCTGCGCCATTATGGAAAAGGCCCTGGACGCAGGCATCGTCACCATGGGCGGTGGCGGAGACTTCCCCCGAAACGTGATGTGTTCTCCCCTCTCCGGTGTGGAGCAGGGCGAGTATTTCGACGTGCTGCCCTGGGCAGAGGCCGCCGGAGATTACCTGATGCACTTCATCAAGGCGGAGAAAATGCCCCGGAAGCTGAAGGTGGGCTTCTCCAACTCCCCTGCCAACGTGACCCACGCCACCTACCGGGACCTGGGCTTTGCCGCCCGGCCCGACGGGAAGTTCGACGTGTACAGCGCCGGCGGCCTGGGCAACAACCCCCGCTTCGGCGTGAAGGTGGCCGAGGCTGTGGAGCCCGGCAAGATCCTCTACTATATCAAGGCCATGTGGCTGACCTTCCGCGCCTACGGCAACTATGAGAACCGCGGCAAGGCCCGCACCCGCTATATGCAGGACGTCTGCGGCGGCCCCGAGGGCTACGCCAAGGCCTACAACGAGAAGCTGGCGGAGGTGCTGGCCTCCGGCGAGGACCTGGACCTGACCGTGGAGCCCCGCCCCGTCACCAAGACCGGCGACGGCGTGGTGGTGGGCGGCCCCCGCGTCATCCAGCAGAAGCAGGCGGGGCTGTACACCGTGGCGTGGCACCCCATCGGCGGCCAGCCGGACCTGAAAATGCTCTGCGCCCTCAGCGACGCCCTGGCGGACATTCCCGACGCTGAAATGCGGCTGACTCCTAACGAGACTGCCTTTATCATCAACCTCACCGGCGTCGAGGCCGAGAAGGTGCTGGCCCTGACGGCCGGCGGCGCGGAGACCGCATTCGAGGCTTCCGTCAGCTGCATCGGCGGTCAGACCTGCCAGGTGGGTATGCGGGACTCTCAGGGCTTGCTGGCAGCCTGCGTGGCGGCGGTGCGGGAGGCCAAGCTGCCTGCTGACGCCCTGCCCTGCATCCACATCTCCGGCTGTCCCTCCTCCTGCGGCACCCATCAGACCGGCGCCATGGGCTTCCGGGGCGCCTCCAAGCTGGTGGACGGCAAGCCCCAGGCGGCATTCACCTTCTTCCTGGGCGGTAATAGCCGTCAGGGACAGGAGACCATGGGCCGGGAGCTGGGCGTGATGCTGGAAGAGCGCATCCCCGCGTTCCTGGTGGAGCTGGGCAAAACCGTGGCGGCCAGTGGCAAGGACTTTGACGATTGGCGCCAGGTGGACCCGGACGGGGTGGAGCGCGTCGCAGCGCCTTACCTCGCGTGATACGGACCTTCGGTGGGACGGATGTTTGCGGAAAGCATCCGTCCCGCTTTTTTGAGTCCCAACGCCTGGTGCGAACAGTGCATACTTTTATGATTTCCGTTCATTTTATTCCGTGAAAGCAACAAAAGGGGTGGTATTTTGTCCAACCATTTGCAAAACGAAACAAGTCCCTACCTGCTCCAGCATGCGGAAAATCCTGTGGACTGGTATCCCTGGTGTGAGGAGGCGTTCCGGCGGGCAAAGGCCGAGGACAAGCCCGTATTCTTAAGCATCGGATACAGCACCTGCCACTGGTGCCATGTGATGGCCCACGAGAGCTTTGAGGACCCGGAGATCGCCGCGCTCCTGAACCGCTGGTTCATCTCCATCAAGGTGGACAAGGAGGAGCGGCCGGACATCGACAGCATCTATATGGCGGTCTGTCAGGCCTTTACCGGCAGCGGCGGCTGGCCCACCAGCATCTTTATGACGACGGAGCAGAAGCCGTTTTTCGCCGGGACCTATTTCCCCAAGAGCAGCCGGGGCACCATGATCGGCCTGCGGGAGCTGCTGACCGCCATCCATCAGAAGTGGGAGAGTGACCGGACGCTGCTGCTGCGCCAGGCGGAGGAAATCGTGGCGGAGCTGGACCAGAGCGGGCCGCACGGCAGTTCACCGGATACCGAAATTCTGGAAGACGCCGTATCGCTCTACCGGCAGACCTATGACCGGAAACACGGCAGCTTCGGCGGTGCGCCGAAGTTTCCCACACCCCACAACCTTCTGTTTCTGCTGGCCTGGTATGAGCGTCGCCGGGATAACACCTGCCTGGAAATGGCGGAGCACACCCTGACGCAGATGTACCGGGGCGGCCTGTTCGACCATATCGGCTATGGCTTCTGCCGCTATTCCACAGATTCCCGCTTCCTGGTCCCCCACTTTGAGAAAATGCTGTACGACAACGCCCTGCTGATCTTGGCGTACTGCAAGGCGTACGATGTGACGAAAAAGGCTTTGTATCTGGAAATCGCGGAAAAGACCGCCGCCTATATCCTGCGGGAGATGACCTCCCCGGAGGGAGGCTTTTTCAGCGCCCAGGACGCCGACAGCGACGGCGAGGAGGGAAAATACTACCTCCTGATGCCGGAGGAGGTCACCGCCCTTCTGGGGCCGGAGGAAGGCGAAGCCTTCTGCCGCCATTTTGACATTACCTCCGGCGGCAACTTTGAGGGAAAGAGCATCCCCAATCTGCTGAACAGCGACCCGGCGGACAAGCGCTTCGACGTGGACTTGGAGCGGGTCCGCCAGTACCGCAAAACGCGGTGCGCCCTCCACCTGGACGACAAGATCCTGACCTCCTGGAACGGCCTGATGATCGCGGCCATGTGCCTGCTCTACCGTCTCAGCGGCAACGGCGCTTACCTGACCGCCGCAAAAAGGGCGGACGCCTTTATTCAGGAGCATCTGACGGAAAACGGCACGCTGTTCGTCAGCTTCCGGGACGGACGGAGGGGCGTAAAGGGCTTTCTGGATGACTACGCCGCCTGCATCTTCGCGCAGCTTGCCCTGTACGGAGCAACGTTGGAGCAGGAACATCTGGAACGGGCGGAAGGGCTGTGTGAAACGGTGCTCTCCTCGTTTCAGGACCGGGAGAATGGCGGCTTCTATCTGTACGGCAGGGACAGCGAAACGCTGATCCTGCACCCGAAGGAGACTTACGACGGCGCGATACCAAGCGGCAATTCCCTGATGGCGTGGAACCTTGTGCGCCTGTCCCAGCTCACGTCCGACAGCAGTTATGAAGCTGCGGCGGAGCGCCAGCTGGCCTTTCTCGCCCCGGCGGCGGAGCAGTATCCCGCCGGGTACGCCATGTTCCTGCTGGCCCTTTTGGTGCACGGGGATCCGCCGCCCAAGGTTACCGCCGTACCGGCGGAGCAGGCGGACACCACCCGGCTGCCCCTCGCCGTCCCGCCGAATGCGGTGCTCCTGCTGCGGGAGCCATCGGCGGAGTTTCCTCTCAAGGATGGAAAAACCACGTTCTACGTGTGCCGGGGACACAGCTGCCTGCCGCCCGTCAACGATTTGCGCGAAGTGCTGTGACCGCCGGGCAGAATGCAGAACGCAAAAAGGCCGCCATGCCGGACAGTTTGTCCGGCATGGCGGTCTCAGCTTGTCGAAAAAGTCTTTTCGACAAGCTGCTGCAAGTTTTTCTGAACTTGAAAAGTTCAGAAAAACTTATGATTGAAAACGAAAGACACCCCTCCTGGGTTTCTTTCGTAACTATCTTCCTTCCCGTCGCGCAAGAT
>JAGBDS010000080.1 GCA_017937405.1 Oscillibacter sp. | reverse complement strand
GCGAGCCCGGTACCCAGCTGACCATGCGTACGTTCCACACCGGCGGCCTGGCCGGCGGCGACATCACCCAGGGTCTTCCCCGTGTTGAGGAGCTGTTCGAGGCCCGCCGTCCCAAGCGTATGGCGACCCTGGCCGAGATCGGCGGTAAGGTCCGCTTCGAGGAGGCCACCAAGGGCAGCCTGCTGAACATCATCATCACCGCCGACGACGGCGATACCCGCACCTACGCGGTGCCTCACACCGGCCTGCAGGTGAAGGACGGCGACACCATTGTTGCCGGTACCCAGCTGACCTACGGCGCTCTGAACCCCCACGACGTGCTCCGCATCCGGGGCGCCGACGCCGTGTACAACTACCTCATTCAGGAAGTTCTGCGCGTGTACCGTCAGCAGGGCGTTGACATCAACGATAAGCACATCGAGATCATCGTCCGCCAGATGATGCGGAAGGTCCGTCTGGAGGATGCCGGCGACACCAAGCTGCTGGACGGCTCCATGGTGGACGTCCTGGAGCTGGACGACGCCAACGAGGAGATCGACCGCCGCAACGCCGCCGGTGAGACCCAGGAGAACGGCGAGCCCCTGCGCCACGCCGTGGGCACGCAGCTGCTGATGGGCATCACCAAGGCGTCTCTGGCCACCGACTCCTTCATGTCCGCCGCCTCCTTCCAGGAGACCACCAAGGTCCTGACTGAGGCCGCCATCCGCGGCAAGGTGGACCGCCTCCACGGCCTGAAGGAGAACGTCATCATCGGTAAGCTGATCCCTGCCGGCACCGGCCTGCAGGCCTACCACACCTTCGCTGAGGAGCTGGTCCCTGACACCAAGCCCGCCGAGAGCGAGGAAGTCCCCGTGTTCGAGGGCTGATTTCCGTGAAAAAAGAGGACCGCGTTTCGCGGTCCTCTTTTTATGCGGTCGGGATGTGTTCAGGGACGGGGGATGCGAAAAGACTGTTCTCCGTTGGCTTCGTCCGTGACGCTTCCCGCCGGAAACAGAATGACGATATGGCCTTCCTCATCCACGGTGAAGTCCGTGGTCTCGTCGATAGCCACATAGTCGGTCAGGGGCGCTTTTTCCCGGATGGGGAAATAGACCACGTCAGGAGTCTTGTCCATGCGGTTCCCCATCTGCATGGTGATGGTCTTGATGATGTAGTCCTGATAGTCCGCTCCGCACAGCTCTTCCAGGGTGGCGGAGCCTTCAGCGGGAGTTTCGTCGGCTTTGGGAGCGGCGCCGCAGGCGGCCAGCGTCAGCAGGAGCGCCAGCAGGGCGGCCAGAGAGGCAAAACGTTTCATTGGAAATTCCTCCTTGTTTGATTGTACCTGATAGACGGAGAAACCGGGGAAAAAGTTTGGACGGCTTCCGGTACCGGCGAATATTTACATCAAAAAGTGAAAAATCGCGGATAAAAGCCGCAGGATTTGTGAAAGAAAGAAAATAAAAATCCATTTTGGAGAAATGCTTGACGATTGATAAAAGCCATGCTATAATTTTCAACTGCGCGGATGTATTCTGCGAATTTTGCCATGCAAAACAGGAGGAAATCCCCGTGCTGACGGAACTTGCTTCTCAGGAAAAGGTCATCGGCGTGAAGCAGTCCCGCAAAGCCGTCCGGGAAGGACGGGCCAAACGGGTCTACCTCGCCTGTGACGCCGACCCCGCCATCACCGAGCCGGTGGCGGAGAGCTGCCGCTGCGCCGGGATCCCGGTGGAGGCGGAGCACACCATGGCCCAGCTGGGCCACGCCTGCCGCATCACGGTGGGGGCGTCTGTGGTGGCGGTCCTGTGATTTTGGTTTTTTCGGAATAACCGAAAGGTTTTCCGCAAAAAATAAAGGCTGTCCGCAAAAAGGCGGGCTGCCAAAAATATGAAAGAAAGGAGAAAATCAATGCCTACTTTTAACCAGCTGGTCCGTAAAGGAAGAGAACAGGCTACCTACAAGTCCACTTCTCCCGCTCTGCAGTTCGGTCTGAACACCCTGAAGACCAAGACCACCGATCTGCCTTCTCCCCAGAAGAGAGGCGTCTGCACCGCCGTGAGAACCGCGACCCCCAAGAAGCCCAACTCCGCTCTGCGTAAGATCGCCCGTGTGCGTCTGACCAACGGCTACGAGGTCACCGCCTACATTCCCGGCGTGGGT
>JAGBDS010000017.1 GCA_017937405.1 Oscillibacter sp. | reverse complement strand
TAAAACAGCCAAAGAGCGGTACACCTCCGCCAAAAAATCCATGTGGCCGGGCGTATCCACAATGTTAACTTTACATCTGTGCCACTGGAAGGAAGTGACTGCCGCTTGAATGGTAATCCCACGCTGCCGCTCCAAAAACAAGGTGTCCGTCCTCGTTGTCCCTTTTTCGACGCTCCCTGGTTCTGAAATGGCTCCACTGGCATATAGCAGACTCTCCGTCAAGGTCGTCTTTCCAGCGTCTACATGGGCAAGAATCCCGATATTGATAATGTTCATGTCTATCCTCCATACAAGGCCCGAATGGGCGCAAAAATCCCCAGCGGCTAATACTTTTACCGCTGGGGATCATGACTTCGGACACACAGAAACATACACGACTTACATAAGCCGCGGTCCGTCACGATATTTACTAAAAAGGCAAAAGTATTCTTAAAATTGGGTACAAAAACCAAGCCCCTGCAAGGGGCAATCATTTTTGCGCCCATTATCAAATTTTATTTAAGAATACCTTGCCGCATATTTGATAGACTCCTCAAATCAGGATAATAGCAGTATATCATAGTACGCTCTAAAAAACAAGAAATCATTTTACCGATTCCACAAATAAAATCGGAGGGTATTCACTGGAATACCCTCCGGTTTTGGTGATTATCGTGCGTCTATCCGAATTTTTGACTTTGCGGCCCGTTTCCGTTCCTTTTCGGCATGTTCCTGCTGGTAAGCTGCCTCTAATATTCTGTCCACTTGTTCTGGGCCAAAGGCCCTTTTGACCCGCTCATAGTCAGCGGAGACTTGCCGCATGGCCTTGTTTTCCAACTTGACCTCCTGCAATCGATCAGACAGGCGGATGTTGCTCTCCCTCACCCGGCCATAGTCCCCTTGCAGACGCTCAAATTTCCCCCGCAGCTCCACATAGGCCAGATACAGGGAGCGCAGCACCTTGACGATTTGGGCCAGCAGGGGCTTTGCCTTTTTCTCTCGGTAGGCCCGGCCTGTTTCCAGCGTTCCCGGCTCCGGCAAAATCTCCTCCGGATTGGCGGAGAAATCCGCTGCCAACCGCTCCATATTTTTCACCGCCGGGGCAAGTTCTTTGAGCCGCCGTTCCTGGCTCTCCACCTGGTTTTCTTTCTCCGCCTTGACCGTCTCCAGAACGGCGATCTCCTTTGCCCGCTGCTCTTTCTTGTAGTCCAGCACAGACAAGTGCTTGTCGTGGGTGCCTTTGTCCTCCCACTCAATCCCGTGGCGCTCCATGACCAGGGAAAGCTGCTCCTTTTCCGAGCGCACCCACTGGCTCCACTCTGTGTCCCCTCTGGTGCCGCCCTGGAAACCCTGGGCCGCTAACGCCTGTTTCAAAGATACCCTCGTGTCCAGCCCTCGCTTGCTCCCGGTGGTGAATGGTACAAAGTCAATGTGCAGATGGGGCGTAGCCTCGTCCATGTGGAGGTGGGCAGAGAACACCCGGAGTTGGGGGTTGCGCTCTTGAAAGCCCTTCATGTACTCGTCCAAAACCGCTGCCGCAAGCTGTCCCTCCTCGCTGTCGGCGCTCATATCATCTCGATTGCCCACTTGCAGGATGATTTCATGGAACGGCTTTTCCTGCTTGCCGGAGCGGATCTTCTCATAGTAATCCTCTATCCTTCTGTCGGCCCTGGTTTGTTTAGCGTTGTACCGTTCCAGAGCCTCGTCAAAGAGTTCATGGTACACCGCCTTGATATTCTCCTGGCAGTAGGTTATATTCAAGTGGGAGCGTTCCGGGTCAGTGTTCTTGGCGTGGAATTTTCTACTGTTATGGTTCACCGATCCTTGGCCCACCATGGCGCTGATTGTCCTTTTCAAATCAATCCCTCCTCCCTTTTCCGCCGCGCAAGCGGCGAGCCTTTGTTACTTTCTGCGAAAGTAACGCAAAAGCACTTTTGACAGCCTGACGGCCATCAAAAGCGCATTTGCGCCCTACGGGGTGGTGTGGGGGCTTTGCCCCCGGCAACTGCGGTTGCCTCCCCCAGCAGGGCCGCCCTTTGAAAAGGGCACCCTGCACCCCGCCTAAACTTTGTCACTCGCCGTTGGGCAGGGTGGAAAGGCCAGGGGCCTTTCCACCGCCCGGCAAGTGTTTTCCGTGGGCCGAAAGTCAAGGGGTACGGGTTGTATTGACTTGCGGCAATCTCCACCCGCAGGTATGCCCCCCTTGACTTTCGCCCCCGCTCCCCGTGACAGCCGTGACGACCGTGACGATGTTTTACACACCGCCTCCGCACTCCGAAAAGCTGTCACAGCTGTCACGGTCGTCACGCCTGGGGTTCCTCCAACGTGAGCTTGATACTCCGCCCGGCATGGGTTCGGGCGCTTTCATAGTGGATGTGGTACTCATAGGACAGCCGCCACGCCCGGACATTCAGCCGCATAGCCAGGGCATTGGGTTTCATATCCAGCCCCAGGGCGGCGACAAGTTCCGTGGCCGTCCCTCTCCAC
Source organism: Oscillibacter sp. (assembly GCA_017937405.1). Lineage (GTDB taxonomy): Bacteria > Bacillota > Clostridia > Oscillospirales > Oscillospiraceae > Oscillibacter. The sequence goes on along the minus strand of JAGBDS010000017.1, from coordinate 688 downwards.
TCTGGCCGTTCCGCCGTTACCAGGGCGGCAACAGCCTCCAACACCGGGTCAGGCGGCTCCTGCCGCAGCTCCGTTTCCCGCCGCTCCAGCTCCCACACAAGCCGTTCCTCGTCCCGCTTGAGGTAGAGGCGCTGGTCTTGCTGATCCCGCCCAGAAATGTCCAGGGTGGCGGCGTTGTCTGCCCGCCGCTCCTTTTGGAGCAGAAAGGCCCCGTCTGCCGCACCCAATAAGCCGTTGGTGCCGGAGATCATATCAAACTTATCATCGGCCTGCTGCTTGCGGGTGTGATGTACAACCAGGAGGCAAACCCCGCTTATATCGGCAAACCGTTTCAGTTTGGTGATTACCTCATAGTCGTTGGCATAGCTGTACTTCTCTGCCCCGGCCTCCCGGATTTTTTGCAGGGTGTCGATGATAATAAGCCGGGTGTCCGTGTGTTCCCGGACAAAGCCCTTTAGCTGCTCCTCCAGGCCACCGCCGAGCTGCTTAGCTCCGATGGCAAAGAACAGGTTTCCGGTACTCTCTACTCCAAACATCCGGTACAACCGCTCCTGTAAGCGACGGTGGTTGTCCTCCAGGGCCAGATAGAGGACTGTCCCCTGGCGCACCTCATACCCCCACAGGGAAAGGCCCATACTCACATGATAGGCAAGCTGGGCCATGAGAAAGGACTTGCCCACCTTGGGAG
>JAGBDS010000079.1 GCA_017937405.1 Oscillibacter sp. | reverse complement strand
TCGACAAGCTGCTGCAAGTTTTTCTAAACTTGAAAAGTTCAGAAAAACTTATGATTGAAAACGAAAGACACCCTTCCTGGGTTTCTTTCGTAACTATCTTCCTTCCCGTCGCACAAGGTTTCCGGGTTTATCGACAGTCTGAGAGGAGAGGCTTTCGCCTCTCCCCCCTATCCTCTCAATAAGCCACGCCCCAGTAAATGTCGGTGGTGCACTTCCTGCCGCACACCGGGCACACGCCCTCGGTGCCGGACTGTGCCAGCGGCATACAGCGGGAAGTGACGCCTGCCCGCTCCTTCATGGCCAGCTCACACTCCAGTGAGCCGCACCACTTGGACCGCAGGAAGCCGCCCTTGCCGTCGGCGATGGCCTTGGCCTCTTCGGGAGTCTTGATGTCGAAGGTGTTGTCCTCCCGATTTTTCAGCGCCATGGCGTACATATTGTCGTGGACGGTGTCCAGCAACTCCGCCGCCTTTGCCTCCAGCTCCGCCAGGGGCACGAATATCTTCTCGCCGGTGTCCCGGCGGGCGATAACGCACTGCTCCTTCTCCATGTCCTTGGGGCCGATCTCCACCCGCAGGGGCACGCCCTTCATCTCGTATTCAGCGAACTTCCAGCCGGGGGAGTTCTCAGAATCGTCCAGCTTGCAGCGGATACCGGCGGCAGCCAGCCGCTCCTTCAGGGCGGCAGCGGCGTCCAAAACGCCGGGCTTGTGCTGGGCCACAGGGATGACCACCGCCTGGATGGGGGCCACCCGAGGAGGCAGCACCAGGCCGTTGTCATCACCGTGAGTCATAATGATGCCGCCGATCATACGGGTAGACACGCCCCAGGAGGTCTGGTGGGGATGGTGGGGCTGGTTGTCCTTTCCAGCGAAGGTGATGTCGAAGGCCTTGGCAAAGCCGTCGCCGAAGTAGTGGCTGGTGCCGGCCTGGAGAGCCTTGTGATCGTGCATCATGCACTCCACGGTATAGGTCTCCTCGGCGCCGTTGAACTTCTCCTTCTCGGTCTTGCGGCCCCGGATGACGGGCATGGCCAGATAGTTCTCCATGAAATCGGCGTAGATGTTCAGCATCTGCATGGTCTCTTCCCGGGCCTCTTCCTCGGTGGCGTGCATGGTGTGGCCCTCTTGCCACAGGAACTCCCGGTGGCGCAGAAAGGGACGGGAGGTCTTCTCCCACCGCAGCACGGAGCACCACTGGTTGTACTTCTTGGGCAGGTCCCGCCAGGAGTGGATGATGTTGGCGTAATGCTCGCAGAACAGCGTCTCGGAGGTTGGACGGACACAGAGCCGGTCCTCCAACTTCTCGCTGCCGCCCATGGTGACCCAAGCGCACTCGGGGGCAAAGCCCTCCACGTGGTCCTTCTCCTTCTGGAGCAGGGACTCGGGGATCAGAACGGGCAGATACACATTCTCGTGGCCGGTCTCCTTGAACCGCTTGTCCAGCTCATGCTGGATGTTCTCCCAGATGGCGTAGCCATAGGGACGATAGATGAACATACCCTTGACGGAGGTGTAGTCGATCAGCTCCGCCTTCTTGCAGACGTCGGTATACCACTGGGCAAAGTCCACGTCCCGGGCAGTGATGGCGTCCACTTGTCTCTTATCCTGTGCCATAATCTCAAATCCTTTGCAGCTATATTATTATAATGTATCGCACACGCGGTTTTCACTGAATTCTTATTGTATCCATTCCAGTGAAAAATGTCAACTATCCCGTGCTTATACAACCCGTTACAGCACCATGACCAATGTTCCCGCCGTGATGAGTACAGCGCCCAAAAGGGACCGGGCGGAGAATTCCTCTTTAAGGAACACCCAAGCCAAGACCAGGGTGATGACCACGCTCAGCTTATCCACCGGCACCACCTTGGAGGCCTCCCCCACCTGCAATGCCCGGTAGTAGCACAGCCAGGAAGCTCCGGTAGCCAGCCCGGACAAAATGAGAAACAGCCAGCTCCGGCGGCTGATCTCACCCAAGCCGCTCTGGGCTTGGGTGAGGAACACCATCCCCCATGCCATCACCACGACCACCACTGTACGAATGGCGGTAGCCAGATTGGAATTGACGCCCTCCACACCCACTTTAGCCAGAATGGACGTCAGGGCAGCGAACACCGCTGACAGCAACGCCAGTACGAACCACATGACCATACCCCCTTCTCAGATACTGGCATTATACGCCTTTTTCTACCGCTGCGCAACGCTCTCCCGACATGGTATTACCTTTTTTCGATTTCCTCTTGTGTTTTCTGATTCCCCGTGATATTCTTAGTCCCATGGAATCTTACGAACTGATCCGCTCCCGCCGGAAAACCCTGGCGCTGGAGATCACAAAGGACTGCCGGGTGATGGTCCGGGCGCCCCTGGGGCTGTCCCAGGCCAAAATTGACGCCTTTGTGGGGCGCCACACCGACTGGATACATACTCATCTGGAGCAGCAGCGGCAGCGGATGGCCTCTGCCCCACCGCCCCCCACAGAGGCGGACATTGCAGCCCTGAAAGCAAAGGCCCGGGCCATCCTGCCGGAAAAAGTGGCTGATTGGAGCCGGAAAATGGGTGTGGCTCCCACCGGGCTGAAAATTACCACCGCCCGGAAGCGGTATGGGAGCTGCAGTAGGAAGAACAGCCTGTGCTTTTCCTGCTTTCTGATGGACTGCCCGGAGGAGGCCATCGACCTGGTGGTGGTCCATGAGCTGTGCCACATCAGGGAAAAGAACCATGGCCCCCGGTTTTACGCCCTGCTGGGCCAATACCTCCCGGACTACAAGGAACGAAAAAAACTTTTGAGATAAAGGAGCACAATATGAACAAGCTGGACATCACCCAACTGCTGAAAGGCAACCCCTACCCCGGTCGGGGCATCGTTCTGGGCCGCAGCGCCAACAACAAATACGCCGTAGCCGCCTACTTCATCATGGGCCGCAGCGAGAACTCCCGGAACCGGGTATTCACCGTCACCGAGGACGGCATCCGCACCGAGGCCCACGATCCCTCCAAGATGACGGACCCCAGCCTCATCATCTACCATCCCGTCCGCCAGGTGGGCGACAGCCTGGTGGTCACCAACGGCGACCAAACCGACACCGTCCGGGACGGCCTGCTGGCAGGCAAGACCTTCTCCTATGCCCTCCACACCCGTGAGTTCGAGCCCGACGGTCCCAACTACACCCCCCGCATCTCCGGCCTGCTCTCTCCCGACGGCAGCTTCAAGCTGTCCATCCTGAAATCCGCTGACGGCGACCCCTCCTGCTGCCTGCGGTACTTCTACACCTACGACCATCCCTTGGCCGGAGAGGGCCGCTTCATCCACACCTACATGGGTGACGGAAATCCCCTGCCCTCCTTCGAGGGTGAGCCGGAGCGGGTCACCCTGGACGCGCCCAGCGCCGAGGTCCTGGCAGAGCAGCTTTGGGAAGCCCTGAACGAGGACAACAAGGTGTCCTTGTTCGTGCGGTACACCGACCTGGAGAGCGGCGAGTACACCCAGGTCATCAAAAACAAGTTCTGAATACGAAAACACCGTTGGGAACTTCCCAACGGTGTTTTTGTTTCTCAGACAGCCCGCCACTCGGCGCTCTCCCGCTCCAGCGGGATGTCCGGCCGGGCGGTGTGGAGGATGTCCAGGGCAGTATTGGCATCCTCCAGCTTGTCAAACATGAAATCCTGGTAGAACTCCCCGTCGTAGAACATCCGGAAGCGGACCATGGGCAGCGCCTTGCCGCAACAGCCCTTCACCGTGATGGAGGTCTTTTTCGTCCAGGCGTGGGACACGGCGTCGTAGGGCACATACCGGGTGCCGGGAAAGCTGGGCAGATAGGCCGCTTTTTCTCCGATGCGGAACTGGCCCACCTTGCGGGCGGAGCGGTAATCGTCGGTGGCGTTCTCCAAAACGCAGGTCTGGGACAGGGACTTCAATTCAAACAACGGCACGGAAAGACCTCCCTCTTTATGATTTCTTGGCAGTATCATACCAAATCAGTTGGAATTTCAAAATAGCAAATGCAACAGCTTTACAGGAAATATGCTGCCGCCAGCAGGACCGCCAGTCCCGCCAGGTTTGCCAGGGTAAATACCGCCAGATACCGCCCCGGCTTCGCTCCGGGCCAGCGCAGATAGAGCTTCAGGGTGATGAGGCTGGCAAGAGACGCCACTGGAGTCCCCAGGCCGCCGATATTCACGCCCTCCAGCAACGGCCGCCAGTTGTCCGTGAAACCGGACAGCAGCACCGCCGCCGGAACGTTGCTGATGACCTGGCTGGTGAGTGTAGCCGTCAGCAGGGTGCTGCGCTCCAGCAGCGCTTGCAGGAAGGCCCGCACCGCCTCCACCCGCCCCAGGTTCCCGGAGACGATGAAAAAGCACACGAAGGTCGCCAGCAGGCCGTAGTCCAGCGTTTTCAGCAGTTTTGGTTCCACGGCGGCAACGGCCGCCAGCACCAGTACCGTCAGGATACCGTAGGGCAACACCCGGAACACCGTCAACAGACACAGCAGGAACAGGATACCGTATAGTGCCAGCCGCTTGGCGTTTCGAATGACCGCCGGAGCCAGCTCCGGCACCGGCAGGTCCTTCGGCAGCACCGGCAGGGACGCTGCCGCCAAACACACCAGGCTGATCGCGGTCAGCGGCAGCATCGCGGAGAAGAACTCCCCGGCAGACAGGCTGTAGGCGGCGTACAGAAAGAGGTTTTGGGGGTTCCCCACCGGGGTGGCCATGCTTCCCAGGTTCGCCGCGATGGTCTGTAATACCAGCAGCGGGATAGCCGCTTCCCGGCAGTCCAGGGTCTCCAACAGCAGCAGCGTAAAGGGAACGAAGGTCAGCAGCGCCACATCGTTGGTCACCAGCATGGCGCTGAAAAAGGGCAGTAGCACCAGCGTCACCGCCAACCCACGGCCTCTGCCGCCCCAGGACAGTAATTGACAGGCCAGCCATTGAAAGGCGCCGCAGGAGCGAAATCCCGCCACCACCGCCATCAGGCACAGCAGCAGGCACAGCACCCGCAGGTCGATGTAGCCGGGATAGCCGCCGTCCGGCGGCACCAAAAACATGGTCAGCACCGCGCACATCGCCGCGATGCAAAGCACCGCTTCTTTTTTGACAAATCTCCAAATCCTCGCCATGGCCGTTTCCTCCGCTTCAAAATCCGGCCACAGGATAGCATATTCTGTCAGAAAACGCAAGAGCGCCCCGGCTTTGCCGGGGCGCTCTCAAACTGATTGCTTTTCCGTTTATTCGCCCATGGGGGCACCGCACTTGGGGCAGAACTTGCTGTCGGACTCCGCGCCGCAGATGGGGCACTTCTTGGCGGCGGAGACAGGCTCGGCCACGGGCTCCTCCTTGGCGGGCTTGCTGGCCTCCAGTTCAGCGATCTTCGCCTTGGAAGCGGCCACGGCTTCCACCATCTCCCGGACGGCATCGGGGATCTCGCCCTCGTACTCATTGACGAACCACTCGCCAATGGTACGGTAATTCTTGTCGATCTCCTTCTGCTCACCGGCGATCGCCACGGTGATCTTGGTCAGCTCAGCGGCATCCTTGGCCTTATCGGCCGCCAGACTTGCCATATCCTTTGCCTTCTTGGTCAGTTCATCAAAAGAAAACGCCATCCTGAAAACTCCTTTCACAAAGGCCCTCCGGCCTGTCCTCTCAAAGCACGATCGAGGCTTATTGGAATCAGTATACCCCGCTTTTTTCTCAAACGCAATCCATTTTTTGTTTATTTACAATTCGTTTTCAATCAGCCTCTGCCCATGCCCGGGACCGCTCCACAGCCCGGCGCCACTGGCGGTAATCAGCGGCGCAGGCCGTCTCCTCCCGCTGGGGCAGGAAGACATGCTGGCTGCGGCGCAGGCCCTCCAGCTCCTGGAAGCCGCCCCACACGCCCGCAGCCAAGCCCGCCAGAGCCGCCGCGCCGAAGGCGGTGGTCTCTACCTGAGCGGGCCGGTCCACCGGCAGCCGCAACAGGTCCGCCTGAGTCTGCATGAGGATGTCGCTGACGGACGCGCCGCCGTCCACCCGCAAGGTGGTGAGGGGGCAGGGGGCGTCATCATTCATGGCCCGCACCAGGTCCGTCACCTGGAAGGCGATAGAGTTCAGCACGGCACGGGCGATGTGGGCACGGGTGGAGCCTCTCGTCAGGCCCACGATGGTGCCCCGGGCGTACATATCCCAGTAGGGTGCGCCCAGGCCGGTAAAGGCGGGCACGATGTACACGCCGCCGGAGGAGGGCACGCTCTCCGCCAGCCGGTCACACTCCGGGGCGGATTCGATGAGCCCCAGCTCGTCCCGGATCCACTGGATGGTGCTGCCAGCGTTGAACACGCTGCCCTCCAGGGCGTAGGTCAGCTTTCCGCCCACGGACCATCCCACAGAGGTCACCAGTCCCGCCTTGGAACGAACCGCCTGGCCGCCCACGTTCATCAGGGTAAAGCAGCCGGTGCCGTATGTATTTTTCGCCTGGCCCGGCAGGAAGCAGGCCTGACCAAACAGGGCGGCGGGCTGGTCTCCGGCGCTGCCGCAGATGGGGATGCCCGCAAGAGACTCCAGGCCAGGGATATTCTCCGCCACGGTGCCGTAGATTTCGCTGTTGGGCCGGGGCTGGGGCAGCAGGGACATGGGGATGCCCAGTGCGCGGCACAGGTCCTCGTCCCATTGCAGGGTGTGGATGTTGAACAGCATGGTCCGGGAGGCGTTGGAGTAGTCCGTCACATGGACCTTCCCGGCGGTCAGGTTCCAGATGAGCCAGCTGTCCACCGTTCCGGCGCACAGCTCGCCCCGCTCCGCCCGCTGCCGGACGCCGGGGACATTATCCAGGATCCATTTGATTTTCGTACCGGAGAAATAGGCGTCGATCAGCAATCCGGTCTTGTCCGTCACCGCCTCGGACCAGCCTTCGGCCTTGAGCTGGTCGCAGATGGCGGCAGTGCGGCGGCACTGCCACACGATGGCGTTATACACCGGGCGCCCGGTGGCCCGCTCCCACAGGATGGTCGTCTCCCGCTGGTTGGTGATGCCCAAGGCCGCGATCTGCTTAGGGTCGATGTGGGCGGCGTCCACTGCCTCCGCCAGAGCCTTTTTCTCCATGTTCCAAAGCTCCACCGGGTCGTGCTCCACCCAGCCCGGCTGGGGATAGATCTGCCGGAAGGGATACTGGGCCCGGGATACGATCTCCCCCACCCGGTTGAACAGAATGGCCCGGGAGCTGGTGGTTCCCTGGTCCATGGCGGCAATATAAGTTTCCATTGGCGGCCTCCTCTGGTAATTTGTTTGAAAGTGTGCTATGATAATGTTTACTGAATAATAGGAAAAGCCTTGCGTTTCAAGACATAGAGACTCATTCGTGGTATAATAAGTGCAAGGAAAACCGCGGGAATCGGGTAAAAACCTTGCACTTGGAGGGCGGCTATGTATCGTTACAGCAATGG
>JAGBDS010000078.1 GCA_017937405.1 Oscillibacter sp. | reverse complement strand
GCTCTCATGGTAACGGACTTATCGGGGAAGATCTTGATCCAGACCTGACCACCACGCTTGGTGTAACGGGTCATGGCGATACGGGCAGCCTCGATCTGGTTGCTCTTGATCCAGCCGGGCTCCTCAGCCACCAGGCCCCACTCGCCGTAAGCGACGGTGTTGCCGCGGGTGGCCTTACCAGTCATACGGCCGCGCTGCATGCGGCGGTATTTGACTCTCTTGGGCATTAACATTACTGGGCTCCTCCTTCCTTAGCGGGGGCTGCGGGAGCAGCCGGACGGGCGTTGTTGTTGCGGTTGAAACCGCCCTGGGGACGGCCCTGACCGTTGCGGCCCATGCCGCCGTTCTGACGGTCACGGTTGAAACCGCCCTGGCCGCCGCGGTTGAAGCCGCCCTGACGACGGTCGCCATCACGGCGGGGACGACGCTCACGACGCTCCTGATAGGGCTTGGAGGTGTCCATGGTGCGGGGAGTGGTGCGCAGGGTCTGGCTCAGGACCTCACCCTTGTAGATCCAAACCTTCACGCCGATGCGGCCAAAGGTGGTGGCAGCCTCAGCGAAGCCGTACTCGATGTCGGCACGGATGGTCTGCAGGGGGATGGTGCCCTCATGATAGTGCTCAACACCGGCGATCTCGCGACCACCCAGGCGGCCGGAGCAGCAGGTCTTGATGCCCTTGGCGCCGGCGCGCATGGCGCGGGCCATGGCGTTCTTCATGGCGCGGCGGTGGGAGATACGCTTCTCCAGCTGCTGAGCGATGTTCTCAGCCACCAGTTGAGCGTTCATGTCGGGGTTCTTGACCTCAACGATGTTCAGCTTTACCTTCTTGCCGATGAGCTTCTCAACGGCCAGACGGTACTGCTCGATCTGCTCGCCGCCCTTGCCGATGACAACACCGGGACGGGCGCAGTGCAGGTAGATGGTGACGACATCGGCGCTGCGCTCGATCTCGATCTTGGGCACGCCGGCACCGTACAGGGTCTTCTTCAGATACTTGCGGATCTTCTGATCCTCGACGATCAGATCGCCGACCTTCTCATCACTGGCATACCAACGGGAATCCCAGTCTTTGATGACGCCCACGCGCAGACCGTGGGGATTAACTTTCTGTCCCATAAACTGTTCTCCTCCCTCTTATGCCTTTTCCGTCACAGCCAGGGTGACGTGAGAAGTGCGCTTGTTGATACGATAGGCACGGCCCTGCGCCCGGGGCATCATCCGCTTCAGGATGGGACCGGGAGTGGCGAAGACCTCGGACACCACCAGCTTGGCGGGGTCCATGCCGAAGTTGTTCTCGGCATTGGCGCAGGCGCTCTTCAGGAGCTTCATCAGAGGCTCGGAGGCGGCCTTGGGGGTCTGCATCAGGATGGCCATGGCAGTGCCGGCATCCTTGCCGCGGATCAGATCGCAGACGATCTGGACCTTGCGGGGAGAAATGCGGACATAGCGCAGGTAGGCTTTGGCTTCTTTCTTATCCATGTTCTGCATCCTCCTTTACTTAGTTATCTTTCCGGTGGCCGCGGAAGGTGCGGGTGGGAGCGAACTCACCCAGCTTGTGGCCGACCATGTCCTCCTGGACATAGACGGGCACGTGCTTGCGGCCATCATGGACAGCGATGGTGTGACCGACGAAGGCGGGGAAGATAGTGGAGCTGCGGCTCCAGGTCTTCAGGACCTTCTTCTCGTTCTTGGCGTTCATTTCCTCGACCCGCTTCAGAAGCTCCGGGGCAACATACGGGCCTTTTTTAATAGATCTGCTCATATTTCCTTGCCTCCTTACTTCTCGTTGCGGCGCTTTACAATGAACTTATTGGTGGGGTTCTTGCCCTTACGGGTCTTGTAACCCATAGCAGGCTTGCCCCAGGGAGTGACAGGGCCGGGACGGCCGACGGGCGCACGGCCCTCGCCGCCGCCGTGGGGGTGGTCATTGGGGTTCATGACGGAGCCACGGACGGTGGGACGCCAACCCATGTGACGCTTACGGCCAGCCTTGCCGATGTTGATGTTCTCGTGCTCGATGTTGCCGACCTGGCCGATGGTGGCCATGCAGTTGGTACGCACGATGCGGACCTCGCCGGAGGGCATACGGATCTGAGCGTCGCCGCCCTCCTTAGCCATCAGCTGAGCAGCGGTACCGGCGGAGCGGACCAGCTGAGCGCCGTTGCCGGGATGCAGCTCGATGTTGTGGATGACAGTACCAACGGGGATGTTGGCGATGGGCAGCGCGTTGCCGGGCAGGATATCGGCGTCGGGACCGGTCATGATCTTGTGACCAGCCTTCAGGCCGACGGGAGCCAGGATGTAGCGCTTCTCGCCGTCCTCATACTCGATCAGGGCGATGTTGGCGCTGCGGTTGGGGTCATACTCCAGGCGGAGCACGGTGGCGGAGCCGACCTTGTCGCGCTTGAAGTCGATGACACGGTACTTGCGCTTGTTGCCGCCGCCGCGATGGCGGACGGTGATGCGGCCGTAGCTGTTGCGGCCGGAGCTCTTCTTCAGAGGCTCGGTCAGGCTGGGCTCGGGCTTAGCCTTCTTGTCGATGCCGTCGAAACCGGAGACCGTCATCTGACGGCGGGAGGGAGTCGTCGGCTTAAAAGTTTTAATAGACATATCGCTTTACTCTCCTTCCGTTATCAGACCATGCCTTCGAAGAACTCGATGGTCTTGGAATCGGCAGTCAGCTGCACATAGGCCTTCTTCCAGGTCTTGGTCATGCCGGGACGGCCGGCACCCATGCGCTTTTCCTTGCCGGGGACAGTCAGGGTGTTGACGGAAGCGACCTTCACGCCGAAGATCTCCTCAACAGCCTTCTTAATCTCGATCTTGCCGGCGTCCTTGGCGACCTCGAAGACGTACTTCTTGTCGGCGGTGGCGGCCATGGCACGCTCGGTGATGATGGGACGGATAATGATATCGTAAGCAGTCATTATGCGTACACCTCCTCGATTTTTGCGAGGGCGGCCTGATCCACAACCAGATACTTCGCGTTGAGGATGTCATAGACATTCAGCTGCGCGGCGGGAGTGGTCAGCACGCCGGGGATGTTCCGGGCGCTCTTGACGATGATGGTGTCAACAGCGGGAGTGGCAACGAGGGCCTTGCCGTCAACGCCGACGGCGGTCAGGAACTTGCGGAAGTCAGCAGTCTTGATGGCGTCCATTTTGATGGAGTCGATCACGACCAGCTTGCCCTCGGCAGCCTTGGCGGACAGGACGGACTTCAGCGCCAGGCGCTTGACCTTCTTGTTCAGCACATAGCTGTAATCCCGGGGCTTGGGAGCGAACACGATGCCGCCGTGGGTCCACTGGGGAGCACGGGTGCTGCCCTGACGGGCGTGGCCGGTGCCCTTCTGGCGCCAGGGCTTCTTGCCGCCGCCGGAAACCTCGGCGCGGGTGAGGGCGCTCTGGGTGCCCTGTCTGCAATTTGCCAGGTGGTTCTTGACGACTTCATGCACAACGACTTCGTTGGGCTCGATACCAAAGATGGCGTCGTTCAGTTCCACAGTGCCGACCTCTGCGCCGGCCATGTTCAAAACTTTCATAGTAGACATTACTCAAGCACCCCTTTCTTACTTGTTTCTGGCGGAAGCCTTCTGCGGGTTGCGGCCGGAAGCCTTCTGCGGGTTCTTGCTGATGTCCGCGCCGGCCTGCTTGACCTTGTGGACCTTCACAGTGCTCTTGATGGTGACCAGACCACCCTTGGGGCCGGGAACAGCGCCGCAGACGACCAGCATGTTCAGCTCGGGATCGACCTTCACGACGGACAGGTTCTGGACGGTGACCTGGTCAACGCCCATGTGGCCGGCGCCGATCTTGCCCTTGAAGATGCGGGAGGGATCGGTGGAAGAGCCCATAGAACCAGCATGACGGTGAACAGGACCGGAACCGTGGGTCTCCTTCAGGCGGTGAGCGCCGTGGCGCTTGATAACGCCCTGGTAGCCGTGGCCCTTGCTGGTGCCGGTGACGTCGACGAAATCGCCGACCTTGAAGGTGTCAGCCTTGACGATGTCGCCGATGTTCAGCTCAGCGGCATTCTCCAGGTTGAACTCGCGCAGGTGCTTCTTGGGAGACACGCCAGCCTTGTTCAGGTGGCCCATCTCAGGCTTGGTCAGCTTGCGCTCAGGGACATCCTCGTAGCCCAGCTGAACAGCCTCGTAGCCTTCCTTCTCGGAAGTCTTCTTCTGAACGACCGTGCAGGGGCCCGCCTCAATGACAGTGACGGGGATCACGTGGCCGTTCTCGTCAAAAATCTGGGACATGCCCACTTTTTTGCCGATGATAGCTTTCATTGTGTATTCTCCTCCTGATAGGTTATTGGTCGGCTTAGATACATCCGGGGTTGGGTCCCCGCTGCATTGCTCTGCCGACATGACCCGTCCGTCTCGCAAGTCGACGGACTTGGGACAGCAAACAAATTAAATGAGGGTTTGGGGTGAGGTCAGCCAATTACAGCTTGATCTCGATCTCCACGCCGGCAGGCAGCTCCAGAGCCATCAGAGCCTCCACGGTCTTGGGAGAGGACTTGGTGATGTCGATCAGTCTCTTGTGGGTGCGGCGCTCGAACTGCTCACGGCTGTCCTTGTACTTGTGCACGGCCCGCAGGATGGTGACGACTTCCTTCTTGGTGGGCAGAGGGATGGGGCCGGAGACCTCGGCGCCGGTGCGCTTGGCAGTCTCGACGATCTTCTCTGCGCTCTGGTCGATGACCTGGTGGTCATAGGCCTTCAGACGAATGCGGATCATTTCTTTCTGTGCCATGGTTGTTTCCTCCTGATTTCGTACGTCGTTTTGTCACGCAGTCTCGACGACCTACGGCGAGAGATTTTCTATACGCTTATCCGTGCGTATCATTCCTGCTCATGAAAAATACCGGCACAAAGCAGGCCGGTACTCTGTTCATGGCATGGCGATCTACGCAACGCACAGAACTTCTCAGCCGCCCGATTATCGGACATACTCCCCGGAAGTTACCTCCTCTCGGAGCAATCTCCCGGTTCATCGCAGTTCCACGCGGCGGTGTGTGTCATCCCGCGCGGACTTACTTATAATAAAAGATAATTCTCCAACTGTCAAGAGGATTTTCTCTGTTTTTTATAAAAATTTTCAGAATTTTTTGGCAGTGGACATCTGTCATTTTTCATGGGACAAATGTGGGAATGACCCCCCATTTTCTTTGGGTCGCGCTCAAAGAAAACCCTCCAGAGGGGCTTCTCTTGCCGCTGCGCGGCAATTCACCTCCCAGGCCGTTCACGGTCCAAAAGAAAGGCACTTTGCGCAAAACCGGCACCGCAGGCGCCTTATTTGCTTAAAACGCGGGGTCCCAACAGGAGGCATTGGGTAGTTGAGGCAAGATTTAGCGTTGGGCGCAGTCCTCGTCCTCGCAATCTCCATATCCCTCGCCTCCGGCTTACGCCGAAAGCTCACTCATTCCGATACTCGTCCCCTCCCCACGAAAACCGCTGCGCCGGGTTCTCGTGGGAGCCCTCATTTTGCTGAAATTTTCAGTCGTTAGCCCGTGACCGGGAATTGCGAGGTTGGGGTGCAAACCCGATTTGACTTTCTTCTGCCCGCCGCTGCCGCTCCCTCTACCTCCCGAATAGCGCTGAGCGAAGCGGCTACGCCCGCAGGCGCGTTTCGAGGGCCAACCGCCGCAAAGCGGCGGCTCTTAGGCCGGAGATGAGCGTGGAAAGAGAAACAGGAGCCATACGCTAACCACCCCGATTCACGAAAGCAATCTCAAATGCAGGGATGCACTCCTACTATACTGCAATATATAGCGCACCCGGTAGGAGACTTTCAGCTTACAGAGGCACCAACTCGCTCGGCTCCCGTTCTTCTCTTTTGGACCGCCCAGCGGCCCGTTTCTCTCCGCCCAAGAGCCACCCTACGGGCGGTTGGCTCCGGCACGCGCCTGCGGGCGCATTCTCTTCTTCGCAAGAAGAGAAAATGAGGGGCTGACCCCGCGGCGGAGCCACACGCCCCCGCGCCGTCCGCAGACGGTGCGATCCCCCGTCCCGCCCTGTGGGCAGTATGCAGTAGAAAGAGGAGAGGCTTTCGCCTCTCCCCCCAGCTTGTCGAAAAAGCCTTTTCGACAAGCTGCTGCAAGTTTTTCTAAACTTGAAAAGTTCAGAAAAACTTATGATTGAAAACGAAAGACACCCTTCCTGGGTTTCTTTCGTAACTATCTTCCTTCCCGTCGCACAAGGTT